>QHZB01000099.1 GCA_003224525.1 Acidobacteriota bacterium
TTATCTCCGGATTACGCAGGCGAGGCCCACGGTGGTGAAGAACTATTTTTGCGAACGCCACGTCAGATACGCAGCCAGTTGAAAAGTGTCACTCATTTAGTGCTCGGAGTAAATAAGAAGGCCGCGGACGGCGCGAACATGCGCATCGATTCGGTGATGAACATGGACCACTGGAAATATCCGCTGTCGTCAAGCGAGCCCGCGGTAGTGGAGAAGAGCCTGGCGGGCATGCGGGCCTCTCTGCGGAACGCAAAACTGTGGGGTTCGGATGCGGTGCCGCTCGTCCCTGCCGTCGTCAATCCACAAACTTCCTATCGCGACGCCTGGAGTTCCCAGAGGGAGATCCGCAAGCCCCTTCCTCTCGCGGAGGAGCTGAAGATTGTGATCGCGATCGAAGAGGTATGGAACAGGTTTCTGCTGAGCCCCTCGGAAATGGCCACGTACATTAGGGAATTCCAGAGCCCGTGGGTCCAGGCGTGGTTCGACGTTGGGAATGTGCTGCTCTACGGCTATCCGCAGGACTGGATTCGCACGCTGGGGAAGAGCATCGTCAAGGTGCACCTGAAAGACTTCAAGCGCAAGGAAAGTGGATACGAGTGAGTGAACCTCGGTGATGGTGAGGTGGACTGGGAGGCCGTGCGCGAGGCCTTTCGTGAAATTGCCTACGCGGGGAGCGCTATCACTGAGCTTAAAGGCGGGGACGAGGTCTACCTCCGGGACGTGAGCCGACGCGTGGACCGGCTGGTGCTGGGCCGGGGGTAAGGCTGGCGGGGCGGAGACAAATTGGCTCTTGTGCCAGTCCAATGTCTGGTAGAATTGGCCGAGGGTGAGAGACAATGCTTCCACTCCATCTCCAGCCGCAAAGTCACGTTCCGCTGTACATCCAACTTCGCGATCAATTGCGCGCCCTCGTTCATGCGGGAGATTTGCGCCCGGGCGACCGCATCCCGGCCAGCCGTGAGCTTGCGACCATGCTTGGCGTTCACCGCACCACGGTGGCGAATGCCTACGCCGAGCTGGAATCGGAAGGGCTAATTCAGGGCCACGTAGGACGCGGCACGTTCATCAAAGGAAACGGCAACGGGCTGAAGATTACGCCTCCTGCGCCGCCGGTCCTGAATGGAAACGGGGGAATCCGGTGGGAACTGCTCTTCGCCGATGAACGCGGGGAGGAGATCCTCAGCCGTCTCACTGCCAATGTGCCGGAAGATGCGCTCTCTTTTGTGATGGCGCGTCCGGCACAGGAGTTCTTTCCCATCGAGGAGCTGCAGACTTGCGTTAACGCGGTGCTTCGCCGCGAAGGCGCGCAGGTGTTGAATCTTGGTCCGTCGGACGGCTATCCGCCCTTGAAAGAGGCGCTTCTCGAGATGCTGCATCACGACGGCATCGCGGCGAAAGATGAAAACCTGCTCATCACCGATGGATGCCAGCAGTCCTTCGACTTGATCAGCAAAGCTTTTGTGCGTCCGGGCGATTCAGTGATTATGGAAAATCCGACGTATCCAGGAGCGGTAGCAATCTTCCATGGAGCCCGCGCGCGGTGCCTGAGTGTTCCGATGAGAACGCACGCGGAGCCGGGGACGCCGCTGGGACTGGATCTGGAGGCGCTGGAGGCGACGCTGGCGGCGAATCGCGTCAAACTCATTTTGCTCACGCCGGACTTTCAAAATCCAACGGGAACTTCGATGCCGCTGGCGTCGCGGCGCAAGGTATTGGAGCTGGCCGGGCGGCACCAGGTCCCGGTAGTGGAAGATCACATCTACGCGCGGCTGCATGCGCGCGAGGAACGCATCCCCTCGCTGAAGCAGCTCGACCGATCAAACCTTGTGATCCATATCGACAGCTTTGCGAAAGTGGCGTTTCCTGGTTTGCGCGTCGGATGGATTGTTGCTCCGGCGGCGGCGATTGAACGGCTGCGCGTGGTGAAGCAGACGACTGACTTGCACACCGATCAGCTCGCGCAAGCTACGCTCGCGGAATTTCTGCGGCGCGGACTTTTCAGCAAGCACGTCGCGAAGATGCGCAAGGTCTACACTTCGCGATTGGCGGCGTTGGATGAAGCGCTGCGGAAAAACATGCCGGAAGGCACACGTTGGACACGTCCGGAAGGCGGCATGTGCCTGTGGCTGGAGCTGCCGCCGGGATTTGATGCCAGTGAATTGCTGATCCACGTGAAAGAACGCGGCGTGCTGTTCGCGCCGGGACGGTACTTCTACGTGCAAGCGCCGCTGCCGAATACGCTGCGGCTAGGTTTTGCCAGCCTGGATGAAAAGCAGATTGCGCGCGGCGTGGCCACGCTGGCGGAATTGCTGAAGATTGAGATGCGGAAGCGGCAGCGCGGTGTGCGACGGGCGGAACGCAGCCGAGTGGCGCTGGTATGAAGAAATGAAGCAAAGAAATAACGAAGTAAAGAAAAAAGCAGGGCGAACCAAAATTGCGCAAGACAATTACGCTGACGCCGAATCCGGCGAATAAATGCTTTGGCTGCGGCGGAGACAATGCCAGCGGAATGAAGCTGACGTTCGAACAGGATAACGTGAATCGGCGGATCGTGGGCCGGTTTGTTTTGGGTGAGAGCTACCAGGGTGGCGGAGGATTCGCGCATGGCGGAATTATTGCCACGCTGCTGGATGAGGCCATGGGGAAAGTATGCCGCTTTCGCGAAGTTCGTGCAGTGACGGCGGAATTGACGGTCGAGTACCTGAAGCCCGTCAACGTGCAGAGTGAAATTGTTGTGGAAGGTCGCGAGACGGAGCAGAAGGGAAGAAACCTGTTCATGACCGGCGAGATTCGCAATGGGGTTGGCGAGGTTCTGGCGCGAGGCAAAGGCCGGTTTGTCGTCATCGGGCAGAAGTGAAAGAGATTTGACGGAGAAACACCGTCGAGAAGTTCGAGCAGCGAGAGGAGAAGCGAAATGGACGCGAAGAAGGTGAATGGAAGCGGCAACGCAAGCAAGGGATCGAATGAGTGGCGCGTGAAAGTCGGCCTGGCCGAGATGCTCAAGGGCGGCGTGATCATGGACGTCACCAATGCCGAGCAAGCGAAGATTGCCGAAAAGGCGGGCGCGTGCGCGGTGATGGCGTTGGAGCGCGTGCCCTCGGATATCCGCAAGGAGGGCGGAGTGGCGCGTATGGCGTCGATCAAAGTGATTCGCGAAATCATGGCCACGGTGACGATTCCGGTGATGGCCAAAGTGCGCATCGGACACTTTGCGGAAGCGGAAGTGCTGCAGGCGCTGGAAGTGGACTTCATCGACGAGAGCGAAGTGCTGACGCCGGCCGACGAAGAGAATCACATCTGGAAACACGACTACCGCGTGCCGTTCGTTTGCGGCGCGCGCAACCTGGGTGAAGCGCTCCGGCGTATCGCGGAAGGCGCGGCGATGATTCGAACGAAGGGCGAAGCAGGCTCGGGAAACGTGGTGGAAGCGGTGCGGCACATGCGGGCGATCGTCAGCCAGATGAAAAAACTGACGACGATGCGCGACGACGAATTGATGCGCGAAGCGAAAGAGCTGGGTGCGCCGCTCGAATTGATCCGCCAGATCGCCAAAACCGGCAAGCTGCCGGTTCCGAATTTCTCGGCGGGCGGCATCGCCACTCCGGCAGACGCGGCGCTGGTGCGGCGGCTTGGCGCGGAAGCGGTATTCGTCGGATCGGGCATCTTCAAATCCAGCGACCCGGAGGTGCGGGCGAAGGCGGTGGTGAAGGCGGCGACGCATTTCGACGATCCGAAGATTGTGCTCGAAGCTCACGAAGAGCTGGGCGAAGCCATGCGGGGACTGGATGTCAGGCAGATGGAAGAGAAGGACATGCTTTCGACGCGGGGATGGTAAAAAAGTGATCGATCAGTGATCGGTTTTCAGTCGAAAACCGCGGCGCAAGGGAAGTTCGATTAGGTTCGGTTTCGTTTTTCAAAGGAACCGTGATTTGGGGAATGGGATTCGGAGCCAATAGAGTGAAGATCGGGATTCTGGCGGTGCAGGGCGATTTTGAAGCGCACGCGGCAATGTTGGTGCGGCTGGGGGCGGAAACGGCGGAAGTGCGGACCCCCGCCCAGCTCGAGGGCTGTGATGGGTTGATTCTGCCGGGTGGCGAGAGCACGACACAGTTGCAGTTCTTGCAGGAAGAGGGCCTGGCGGACGCGATCGGGAAATTCGCGGAACAGCGAGGAGCGATTTTCGGGACGTGCGCAGGAGCTATACTGCTTGCTACGGAAGTGGAGAACCCCAAGCAAGATTCCTTAAAACTGCTGGATATGACCGTGTTGCGGAATGCCTACGGGAGGCAGATCGCGAGCGACGTGGTCAGCGGCCCAACGAAACTCAAGAAGGAGCCGCTGGAAATGGTCTTCATTCGCGGCCCTATCATTGAGCGCGCTGGTCCGGACGTCGAAGTTCTCGCGGAGTACGCCGGGAAGCCCGCGCTGGTGCAACGGGACAACATTATGGCAGCCACCTTTCATCCTGAATTGACAGACGACACCACCGTGCATGAACATTTCCTTGGTCTTGTAGCGGCGGGAACGAGGCAGGCAGCGAGCAGCGCTAAGTCCTAATCGTGGGAAAAGAAAAGAAGGCAGATTCTGGTTCCCGGCATTCAAGCCGGACGAGAGTTCTATTCGTGTGCGTGGGGAACGCCTGCCGGAGCCCCATGGCCGAAGCCATTGCCCGCTATGACGCCGCGGATGTGATCGAACCCTCCAGCGCGGGTTTGAGCCCCATGGGATCCATCCCAGAGCAAACCAAACAAACACTAATGCTAAATGGCTACTCCGCAAATGGACTGACCTCCGATGCGCTCACCCGCGAAGCTGCCGATGCCGCGGACATTGTCATCAACATGACCGGGACGCCCCTGGAAGCAACTTTGTGGGATCAGGAGAAAGTCGAGGACTGGATGGTGCAAGATCCTTTCGGCGCTGCGCCGGAGACGTATCAGAGGGTATTCGAGGGCATCAAACGGCGCGTAAACCAGCTTGCTCTTGGCCTGCGAGAGAAGCGAGCGCACAAGACAACGGCAAAATAGGAGTGGCGTTGCGGCGTGAAAAAACAAGCGTATCGCAGGAAGATTATCTGAAGGCGATTTGGGAGATGCTGGAAGAGAACCACACGCCCATCAGCGCGCGGCTCGCCGAGGAATTGAAAGTTACTCCTCCCGCGGTGACCGCTGCCTTGAAACGCATGACGCGCGACGGTCACGTGCACGTGGAGCGCAGCGGACGGATCGACCTCACCCGGAAGGGAAGAAGGTTTGCCGAACACCTGGCGCTGCGGCATCAGCTTGCGGAGATGCTCCTGACGGAAGTGATCGGCTTGTCCTGGGCGAAGGCTCACGACGAGGCCGAGCGAATGGAACATGCCATCTCGCCGGAAGTGGAAGCTCTGCTCCTGAAGCGCTTCGGCGACAAAAAGACCTGCCCGCACGGCGTTCCTCTGCGAGGAGGAATCGCCAAGCTGAGGAGGCAGGGAGCGGTATTGCTGTCGGATTTGCGCGCGCAGGAAGCGGCCGAAATACTGTGCGTCTACGAGAAGGATGAACAGTTCCTCGAATTTCTGGAAGGGCTGCATTTGCGACCGTCGACGACCGTAGAGGTGCTGAGGCGCGAGTACGATGAAACAATGACTCTCCGTTCCGCTGGGAAGACCATGCACCTCGGGAAACCTGCTACGAGCAGGATTTGGGTACGGCGTCTCAGCGCTTGAACAGAGAGTTGTAAGTTCTTAGTCTTTAGCAACGGACCCGCGATGCGCGGGTCAACACGTAAGGAACTGAGCCTCGGAGAATCTAAACCCCCACCCTTTGCACAGGACGGAAAGCAAAGAATCGGGCATGCGGCGTCTATCGGACCCTATTGCGTCTATATCATAGAAGGAATAAGGCGCCCGTGGAAGAGTATTTGACGAGCCTGCCCGTGCAGCATCGAACGAAGATGCTGGCACTCCTCAAGATGCTGGAGCAGGAAGGACCAAACCTGCCATTTCCCTATTCTTCGAAGGTCCGGGAGAAGCTAAGAGAGCTGCGAAGTCAATCAGGGAAGGACAAGCCGAGAATTCTTTATTTCGGAGACGCGAGGAGGGTGTTTGTGCTCCTGCACGGAATCGTAAAACGGAGTGCGCAATTGCCGGAGGGGGATATTGGCATAGCGGAAGCGCGGATGGAGGGAAGAAAGAAATGACGACACGATGGAAGCGTTTCTATCAGAAACAGATGGCGGATAAGGAGCTGCGAGGGCTGGTCGAGAGCGAGCTGGAGAATCTGCAATTGGGGGTGCAGATCGCGAAGCTGCGGGCCGAGGAGAAACTCAGCTAAACAAAACTGGCGGCGAAGGCGGAAATGAGCGCGCCAAAGATCTCGGCGATGGAGAATGAACCACTGAATTTGACGATAGGAACGTTGATCCGCGTTGCGCATGCCTTGGACAGCAGGGGAGCACGTCGTTGGCGCGGAGTTTTTGGATGGTGTTGATGCGGGTGATTTTGCCCATGTCGCGGGCTCGGGCGGGATCCCAAACCGAGCCTGGGGCACCCTCCGCGTTTCTTTACTTCCGCGAAGAATATCAAAGTGCGATACTCTCGGCCATTCTTACGTCGACAGGATTCTATTTTCCAAGTCCGAGCCACCCGCCCAAAGAAGCGGGCGCCGTGGCTCCCGTAAGTCTCGATGAGCTGCCTGACGCGGCGTCCCAGGACGGCGCAGATCAGGATATTCGCATCGAGGACGATCATTTCAACTGGTTGGCTTTGCCGCGCCGGCGCAACTGCTTGAACTCGGCCACCAGCTGCTCCTGGTCAACATCTGCCAGGGCCTTGGCAAGGCGGTCCGCGGCAGCCTTGAGTTCAGAAAGATCGGCTGTTTTGGGGTGTTTGCGGCGTGTGGGAACGTAAACGCCGAGGGTCTCCCCGCGCCGAGTTACGGCAACGGGAGTATCCGATTCCAGGAAGCTGGCGATACGTTCCCGAAACTCACGGACACCGACTTTTATGGCACTCATCTGGGATGCTCCTGCTCATAGCGTACACAAATGTGTACGCATTGGCAAGTTTCAAGGGAAAAAAGGGAGCTAAGATCGCCACGAATACGGTGAGATCGTCCAGGCTGGACGTGGCGAGGCACGGGCCGCTTTCGTAGTTCATGACCGCTTCTATTGTTCTTGACATATCATGATTTGTCAAGTTATCATGATTTTGGCGAGAGGATCACTCTTCATGTCACAGACGCGGGAGAAATTCGCCACCCAGGTTAATTCCAAAATCTTGAGGGATGTGCGCGCGTTGGCGGATGAGGAAGGCCGCCAGCTTCAAGCCCTGGTGGACGAGGCGCTCGCGGACCTCATCGAAAAACACAAGAACGCCAAGCCACGCTCCCACGTCATGGGCGTGTACCTTGCCAGCCACGAAAAATATGGCCCGTTATACAAGAAGCTCGCTCGATGACCGACTACCCGACCGTGGCCGAAGTGCTGGCCATGCACGCCGATCAGATAGAACGCTACGGTGGCTCCCTCGGCGTCAGGGATCAAGGGCTATTGGAAGCCGCGCTATATCGGCCCCAGACTGGCTATTATGCCGATCTCATCGAGGAAGCCGCCGCGCTCTGGGAGAGCCTGGCGCAGAATCATTCCTTTGTGGATGGCAACAAGCGGACGGCTTTCGCCGCCACGTATACTTTTCTTGCCATCAACGCCCTGTACTTTACGGCGGACGCCGAAGAGACCTACGTTTTTGTATCCAACCTTTACTGGGCCAACCAATTCCGATTCGACAAACTGGTTCCCTGGCTACGCGCACACGTGGAAAAGAGGACCTAACACCCAGATACGGCGGGGAAGCGCAGCATGCTGCGCCACTACAAGGGAATGTCAGAAACAAGGAACAGGGTGATGACCGCCACGCTCCCGCTGACCATGTAGGCTACGCCCAGCGTGGTCAACCGCTGTGTGAACATCAGAAAGAGGTTAGCTTCGGGCATACATGAAAATCGTGCGAAAGGCCTGACGGATGGTTTCGTCGGTCAATCCGAGTGCTCCGCGCGCAACGCAGCCACCTTTAGTTGCCGGGCGGTATGATACAGCCGTTCGGTGGCCCGCAATTTCTGCGCCGGCGACATTGCTTGCAGCCTTTTGCGCTTCGGTTTTCATGATGGCAAGTGATTGTAGCTGTTTCTCGCAAAATGCCAAGAAAAGCAGATTCCTCGGGGCAAACCCCGACCTCGGAATGACAAACGGGTAGTATTTCAGCACCCCGCTAATGGTTCACAGTGGGTTCACGGACCAATATTAAGGCGGTTAGCCTGCTTACTGAAAGAGGTTAGTTTCGTTCGTCGAGGAGGGCTTTGAGGCGGGCGTAGCCGGCGCGGCTCACCGGCAAGCGCGTGCCGTCGGTGAGAATCGCAAGGCGGCTGTCTTTGCCGTACGGCTCGATGCGCACGACGCGTTCCAGATTCACGATGTAAGAGCGGTGGATGCGCACGAAGCTGCCCGGGTTGAGCCCTGCTTCCAGCCCGGCGATGGTTTGCTGCTTGAGATGCTTCTTCCCCTGGCTGGCCAGCGCCACGTAGTCGTCCTGGGCTTCCGCGTAGTCAAGCTTGGCAACCGGAATGAGCGTAACCTTCGTGCCGTCTTTCACTACCAGACGTTCCAGGAATTGTTGTGGCGGCCGCGCGGTGGCCGCGAGTTCGTGCGCGGAAGGCATTTTCTCGCCCAGCCGGTTTTTCGCTCTTTCCAGTGCCGCATCAAAGCGCTCGCGTCCGATGGGCTTCAACAGATAGTCGACGGCGTGGACATCGAAGGCGCGCATCGCGTATTCGTCGTACGCGGTCACGAAGATGACGGGCATTTCGGTACCAATCAGTTCGAGGACATCGAATCCCGTCAATTTGGGCATCTGCACGTCGAGAAAGATCAAATTCGGTTTGTGCTCCGCGACGGCCTTCACGGCTTCGATGCCGTTGGCGCATTCGGCGGTGATTTCGATTTCCGCATGGGGTTGTAGAAACTCGCGAATCACGTGGCGCGCGAGCTCTTCGTCATCGACGATGAGCGCCTTCCATCGTTTGTTTTGCGAGGGGCTCATTCTTTTTCCTCGCTTTCCGCCGGGAGAGACAAACTGACTTGAAAGAGTTCGCCTTCGGTGTTCACGCGCAGGCTGGCGTCCTTGCCGTAGCGCGCCTCCAGACGCCGTTGCACATTCTTCAATCCCATGCCTCCCGAACGGCGGGGCGGAGCTTCCGGGTCCCAGGAATTCTCGACGAGCATGGCCAACCGTCCGTTCTGGCGCTGCACCGCCAGGCGCACGTCGCCACCTTCAGGAAGACTGGCGATGCCATGTTTGACGGCGTTCTCGACGAGCGGCTGCAACAACAAGGGCGGCAGCAGGCAGTCCTTGGACTCCTCTTGAATCTCCTCATGCATCTTCAACCGCGAGCCAAAGCGGACTTTCTCAATCGCCATGTATTTTTGCAGCAACTCCAATTCTTCGGAAAGGCGCACCGAGGTCTTTTCACCCAGGCCCAGAGTCAACCGTAAGAAATCACCGAGCAAGACGCACATATCACGCGCCCGCGCCGGATCGATGCTCGTCAGCGCGCTGATGGAATTTAGGCTGTTGAACAAGAAATGCGGATTGATCTGGGCTTTCAGGGCTTTCAGCTCCGCATCTCGCGCCTGGATGCTGGTCTGCATGGCGCGTGCCTCAACCTCGTGCGTAGCTTCTTGGGCCAGAGAAACATAGTGAAACGAAACGGCCAGCAGGTATAACACGCATCCTGCGCCATAGACAATTGTGGTTCTTTCGGCAAAACGGGCTTCAATGCCATGCAGGGCGGGCACGAAGGATAAGGCATGTGCCAGAAGCCTTCCGGCTCCGAGCCACAGCAGGCTCAGGATCTGCGCGGCCACGACATGCGTCGCCAGAAGCCTCCAGATCAACGTCCGTTGGATGGGCGCGATCCGGCACGAATACCAAGCCGGCAGAGAGATACATTCACCGATGACTGCCAGACCAAAGCCGAGAATCGCGGCCGGAAACCATGTCAGACCGGCCGGCGTGTGCAGAACAAAGGCAAGGACCGCGGCAATGGGCAGAGCAGCAACTTTGTAAATCCGGTGCTGGTTTTTTAGTGCGGTGTTGAGGTTCATGGAGGCGTCTCAATTCTTGATTTCGACGCCCCCGAAGATGACTGCGCCGGTGAGGACCAATACTCGCGTCGGGAGAACGGTGGGCGGCTGCGATCTCCGCCGCAAGGTCTTGTCCGCGATGCCGCCGAAAATGGGCGTGCCGCGAAAGGCCACTTGCCACGTCTCCAGCGTGGCTTCTTCGGCCTGCATGTTGGCGTCGGTCAAATCGATTTCGACACCGCCAAAGACCGCGTTGATGTGCCCGCCTTGAAAATCCTGAGTCGTCACTCTGCGCTCGATGCCGCCAAAAACGGCCATTTCGCTGAGTGTCGTCCGTGGGTCGCCCCCAACGGGGGGCGTGGAAGGTTTTCTTCGTACCTCGATGGCGCCCCACATCAACATGAGGCCGGTCGCGATCAACAGAATCGGCCAGATGTCGTTCCACCGGAAGTGACCGATGCCCAGCTCGTTGAGCTGAAAAAGTACTCCTCCGGTGATCAGCAAAATGCCCCAGAGGCGGCGCTCGCGCGACATGATATTGGGGATGCCCGCGCAAACCAGAAGCAGCGGCCAGAATCGCCACAGCCGGTCGACGGAAATGATGCCTATGTGATCGAGGAGCAGGGCGACTCCCCCCAGAACAAGGAACGCACCCCAGAAGAGACCGCTTGTGCCTCGGCCGTAGGTGTTTGTTCTCACCGCGACCAGGCCCCCCCGTCTTCCCAGATCTTCGGCGCCTGTCTTCACGCTGTCGTGAATATCGCTGTAGATCCGGTCGCGGAGGTCATCGCTGAACTTGTTCGGATCGAATTTATTCTCGTCACTCATCAACGCTCTCCCATTGCCGAAGAGCCTGCCCGGCCTTGTACGCCGCGAATCGGCCCCAGAATACATCTCGCAATAGCACTGCTCCGATGACGATGAGGATCAGCGGCCAGCATGGTACCAAGAATTGCAGCAGAACCGACAGAAACCCCACGCGATCAAAAGCGTAGTCTTGCAGGACATGCAATGTCGCCAGGACGAGCGCCGGCAGTATCCCCTGGGCCGGCTCCGGCGAGGTGCCGACGGCACTGGTAATTTGCCCGGTGACCCCGTTCAGATTCGCGAAAAGAATAAGGAATCCGAGCGCGAGGAGGATTGCACCCGCGATCGATTTCAAGCTTCGCCGGGATGTTTGTTGTGCCGCCATGTGGTCCTCCTGAAGGGCGATTTCCTCGCCGCAAAGTGAGAATAGAGTTTCGACCGAAGCTATGCATTGAAGATTCGGCCAAAAGGCGGGATTTACCGGCGAATGGTGGCAGGGAGAGGGGGAGTAGCAGGCCAAAAATCAGCTGGTCCCAACCAGGTGAAGTGAATAGAAGTGAATAAGAACGCTTGCAAAATGGACGAAATCGCAATAGCGTATGCGGCGAGCGTTGGGATACCCCCCTGCACACTCTCGTCCCTGGGTTGCGAGGAGATACGGAATGACTGAATCTGTGGTCAGAACTGTCGACAAAAATGCCGAGCGATGGCGCTGGCTGCTCTATGTAGCGATGGTGATAGCCGGTGTATTGCTGACATTCGTTGACGCCCGGGCGCGGCAGAAGGCCGCGGAAGATACCGCTTTTCGCAAGCTCATCGACGGCTATTGTGAGGCTTGGAGCACGGGAACGGCGGATGCTTCGGCGAAGTTCTACGCCCAGGACGATGGACTGGTTTTTTATGATGTGGCGCCGTTTGCGTATCACAGCTGGAAGGAATATCACGACGGGGTCCAAACGGCGATTCTGGACAACGCGGCGAGTATCAAACTGACGGCGGGAAAAGATCTGCGAGTGACCCGCCGCGGCATGATCGCCTGGACGACTGTGCCTATGCATCTGGCGGAAAAAACAAAAGACGGAAAAATGATTGAATTGGATCTCCGGTACACCGGTATTTGGGAAAAGCGCGGTGCGAGTTGGGTGCTCGTGCACGAGCATCTCTCAACGCCGTTGGCTGGAAGCTAGAGTCTTGACCAGGAGGGCTGGGCGATTCGCCCATTGCGCAAGAGATGTTCAAGACATTGCAGTACTACTGGAATGCATCTCGGGGCTATCGATTCAAGCCGTGGGAAAGTCCCTATATGCGGTGGCGCTTTGAGACTTTTCTTGGGAAAGAAGCAGCCAATCTGACCGCCGGAAAGTTCTTTCACCTCGCTTGGAAGTACCGCGACCATATGGAACGTTTCGTGGACTGGGCCGCGGAAAGACGCCGCTTTCAACGCCGGCGTCACGCCTGAGACTCGAACACATTCCCTCCACGAACTTGAATGACTCGCGCGGACCTCTCCGCCCGGAGGTATAATGGTGTCTGAGAGGAGGATGCATGGAAGAGCTGAAGATCCTCCAGAAGACCGAACAGTTGCACGAGGCCGCGTGGTGGGAAGCGGAGCCAGACGAACGAGTTCACTGCTATCTTTGCCCACGCCACTGCCACATACATCCAGGGCAAGCAGGATTCTGTTTCATTCGCATCAATCAAAGCGGAAAACTCTATAGTCTGGGATACGGTGCGCCCGCCGCGCTGCAAGTTGATCCCATCGAAAAGAAGCCGCTGAATCATTTTCTGCCGGACACGCGCGTTTTCAGCATGGGCACAGCGGGCTGCAACATGGGCTGCTTCTTCTGCCAGAACTGGGACATTTCGAAATCGCGGTCGGATCAAGTGCGTTCCCAGCATGTTCCTCCGGAAGATGTGCCGCTGCTGGCGATGAAACATGGTTGCGAGTCCATCGCCTTCACCTACAACGAGCCGACCATCTGGGGCGAGTACATCATCGACATCTGCAAAGAGGCCAGGAAATATGGCCTGAAAACGGTGATGGTCACCAATGGCTATATCACTTACGACGCCTTCCATGACATTTACGATCACATCGACGCGGCGAACGTCGATCTCAAGGCCTTTACCGAGAATTTTTACGGGAAAATTACGCTGACGCATCTTCAGCCGGTGCTGGAGACGCTGGCGTGGCTGAAGAACGAAACGCCTGTGTGGTTTGAGATCACCAACCTGATGATTCCAACCTTGAATGACGATCCGGCAGAAACGCGGAAGCTTGCCGAATGGATTCTGACCCATCTGGGGCCGGACGTGCCGCTGCATTTCACCGCGTTTCATCCGGACTTCAAGCTGCAGGACAAGCCACGGACGCCTCCCCAGACTCTCGACCGTGCACGGCAGATTGCGCTCGACGTGGGCCTGCGCTACGTCTATGAAGGAAATATCTACAGCGATGGAGCGAACACATATTGTCCGAAGTGCGGGAAAACGATTCCCGGTGTTTGGACGAACGATGCAAGAGGGAAGCGCTGGCCAAAGCAAGGTGTGGCCGCGGCCGCGAAGGCCTACGGCCATTTGAATCTGTAGGTCCCGCCTCTCATCGCGGATGGAAGTGATAGTAACCCGGCCCCACGCGCATGGCGTGATGCAACGCAACCGGAAACGCCCACCAAACCAAAGTGCCCAGAATTCCTTGCCCAATGGCGAGTGGAATGATATTGCGATCGCGGGCAAAGAGCCACGCCATGGCGACTCCCCCGATGAAGGTGAGCGGAATCAACACGGGATTTGGCCAGTGAAGTGTCGCAAAAATTATGCCTGCAAGCAGCGCGGCACGCGCAGGGCTGCCTGTTGCTGCAAGGAGCCGGTTCGTCAGATAGGAATTCAGCCCCACCTGCTGGAGCAGGCAAAAGTCCATATACCCAAAAAAATGCCTGGGCACGAAGAGATGATTTAAGGGGCGATGCCATGCTCCGAGCAGGATTCCCGCGAGGCAAAGTCCTCCGATGCAAGGAGCGAAAATGACGGCGGAACGCTTTGTGGCGGACCACAGGTTGTCGGCCCGCCATCCCATCGTTTTCGGAGTGTCCCGGTGGATCACGAAACTGGCGGCCAGCCAAACGGGAAACACAATCCACGATGACCAAGCGGAAGTCTGAAGCCGCCAGATGTACCACCCAACGTAGCCGCAGAATGCGAGCGCCTCAATCAGATTCAAGGAACGAAGCATGGCTGTGGTCATGGCCATGCTAATCCACGGAACGTCCTTCGTCGGGATGACTGAGATCGAGAAGCTGCAACGCGCTCTCAAAAAGTTGACCGATCTCTTTTTCGCTGACTTCGCGCGGGGCGAGCAGTTCGTTCAGGTCGAAGTCCGGGAATCCGCGATTTGTCACTCGCGCCGGCAGGAGTTCCCGCAAGCGGCGGGATTCAATGGATCCCAGATCGCGGATTTCCTCGAACACCGCGCGCTGCAGGGGGTCCCCAAAGACACGGGGATCAAGCAACTTGCAGAACTGAACGCGCGTCCCGCTCTTGATCAGCACCGAGCAAAGAAACCGAAGAGTGTTTCTCTCCAGTTGAAATCCGTCGGCTGTTTCTTTTCTATGCATTCGAAGGCTCTTGGTTACGAGTTTCCCGGTCCGCTTTCATGCAAGGGCCAGCGTGGTGACAGAAAAAACTGGAATTGTTGCGCAGGTCCCGCGCATCAAAGCTGGGCAACTCGCAATAGATGAGATGATACTAGGTTGGTCTAGGTTGCGTTCGGGAGAGTATCGATGGGAGAAAAACACCGGGTCGTTATTCTCGGCGGCGGATTCGGCGGACTGGCTGCGGCACAAAAGCTGAAGCGTGCGCCTGTCGAAATCACCCTGATTGACCGGCGAAATTTTCATCTCTTTCAACCATTGCTGTACCAGGTGGCTACCGGTTCGCTGTCGCCCGGAGAAATTGCCGCTCCAATCCGCGGCGTCCTGAGCCGTCAGAAAAATACCAGCGTACTTCTGGGCGAGGCCGTGGACGTCGATCCACAGGCAAAACGCGCTATTTTGCGGGACGGCGCGGCATTCGAATACGACTCCCTGATTGTGGCCACGGGAACGCATACCTCTTACTACGGCAATGACTCGTGGCGGGAGTGGGCGCCTAGCCTGAAGTCCGTCGAAGAAGCCACGGCGATCCGGCACAAGATTTTGTATGCCTTTGAACGCGCCGAGCGTGCCGCTACACCGGAAGAAGCCGGCGCATGGCTTACCTTCGTCATTGTTGGAGCCGGCGCCACCGGGCTCGAACTCTCGGGAGCGCTCGCGGAAATCGCTCGAGAGACCCTGCGGCACGATTTTCGAAAGATCGACCCGCAGAAGGCGAGAATCATTTTGATGGAAGGAGCCCCAAGAGTCTTGGGCCCCTTTCCCGAGGATTTGTCCGTTAAGGCCGAGAAGCTCGTCTCGCGTCTGGGCGTGGAAGTGCTGAAAAGCGTAATGGTGACGAACATCGACGCGAGAGGCGTCACATTCAAACGCGGTGATTCAAGCGAGGTTCTGGCGGCGAAGACCGTGCTCTGGGCCGGCGGCGTCACGGCCACTCCATTTGGCAGAAGACTTGCCGAGCGCACGAAATCGGAATCGGATCGCAGCGGCCGGATCAAGGTGAACCGCGACCTAACTGTTCCCAATTTCCCGGATATTTTCATCATTGGCGATCTTGCTCACGCCGTCGATGAGAAGGGAACGCCGCTGCCTGGCGTCGCGCAAGTCGCGATGCAGGGCGGAGCGTACGCCGCCAAAGTCATCCGCGCACGTCTGGAAGGGAAGAAGGAGTTGCCGCCGTTTCACTATTTCAATAAAGGCGAGATGGCCGTGATCGGTCGCGCGGCCGCGGTGGCAAATATTTTTGGCATCCACGTTTCCGGGCTGCTCGCCTGGCTGATGTGGGTTTTCATCCACTTGATTTATATCGTGGAATTTCAAAGCCGCGTCCAGGTCTTCGTCCAGTGGGGATTCGAATACTTCACGTTTAGCCGTGGCGCTCGCCTAATCACCGGGCAAGCTGCCACGGATTCGGTCGATCAGGCAGCCTCGATGTATAACAAGAGTAACAGCAGCTAAGATGGAAGGAAAGAAATTTCAAGCCCCGGCGAGTCACGTGAAGGCCATGGTGCCGGGGGAGGGAATTGGACCGAACGTCTGCCCGTTAGGTTTGAACGGTTGGCTGATGCATGAGAAAATGCGTCGGACATGCCTGGGAATTGTCAGGAGAGTGAGGAATGAAGATGCGTACGAATCGGCCTGCATGGCGAGGAAAGCTTGCCAAAGCTGCAATTCTTTACGCAGCGATCCTTTTTTTCTTTGGTCTATGGAATTCCGCGGCTTGGCCACAGGCTGTTTCTCAAGACCCGGCAGTCGAGCGCGGACTCAAACAGTTCCAGCAATCCTGCGGATTCTGTCATGGCCCTGATGCCACCGGCGCTCGGGGGCCTGACCTTGTCCGCTCGCCGCTTGTGGCTCATGACGTGAAGGGTGACAAGATCGGCGAAGTCATTCGTCTCGGCCGCCCGGATAAAGGCATGCCAGCGATGCCGGTGACCGATCAGCAGGTGCTCGACATCGCCGCTTATCTGCATGCGCGTGCCGCCGAAGCGCTGAATTCGGCAGAGATCCCAAGCAAGTATCCAATGGAGAAGCTGCTTACCGGCGATCCGGAAGCCGGAAAGGCGTACTTCAATGGAGCCGGTGGCTGCAAAATCTGTCATGCCCCCACGGGCGATCTGGCCATGATCGCTGCCAAATACTCCCCCATTGATCTCGAAGCGCGCATTCTTTATCCCCGTGGCAAGAACTCCATCGCGGTAGTGACGCTGCCCTCCGGCGAGCAAGTCAAGGGTCCGTTGGCGCACGCGGATGATTTTGTGATTGCGCTGCGCGACGACTCCGGTTGGTATCGGTCTTTCTTGCGCGATCGGGTGAAAGTTGAATTGCAGGATCCTTTGGCAGTCCATCGCGAACTGCTCGACAAGCTCACGCAAGCGGATGTTCACAACCTCTTTGCGTATCTCGAAGGTCTGAAATAGGGAATAGAAACGCCACAAAGTCAGAAGACTGGAGTGGGAATGCATTCTCAACTGCGTGGAATGATGGAGTGTAGGCGCTCTTGCGAGAATCATCTTGAGAGGAATACGGACCTTTCTTTGCACCTCCGGGTAGTGGTTGTCGTCTTCCTGCTGCTCGCACTGGGACTGCATGTACCGTTGGTCACCGCGCAAGGGCTCGACTCGGCGGCTTTGCTCAAACCCGCAGCCGATACGTGGCCGACCTATAACGGGGACTATTCGGGTCGTCGCTTCAGCACGCTCGACCAGATCAATGCCGGAAACGTCGGCTCACTTACACTCGCCTGGGTCTTCCAGCCGCACGCGTCCACGATCAAATCGACGCCACTGGAAGTGAACGGCATTCTCTACTTCACGGCGCCCGACAACGTCTGGGCCGTCGATGCGCGCTTTGGGCGGGAGATCTGGCACTACCACCGTCCTTCCGAAGGCGACCACATTGGCAATCGCGGCTTGGGTATGTACAAGAATTGGCTCTACTTTACTACGCCCGACGCGCACTTGGTCTGTCTCGACGCGAAGGATGGCAGCGTCCGCTGGATCGTCGAGCTCGCCGATCCGAAGCTCGGCTACTTCTCGACAATGGCCCCACTCGTTATACGCGACCACGTGATCGTCGGTGTCTCCGGGGACGTTACGGACGTTCGGGGTTTCCTCGAGTCTCTGGATCCGGAAACTGGAATGATTCAATGGCGCTGGTACACCGAGCCGGACCCCGGCCAACCGGGCTCTGAAACGTGGCCCAGAGACACCGACGCCATTCTCCACGGTGGGGGCATGACGTGGATGACCGGAACGTTTGACCCGGAGCTCAATCTGCTCTATTGGGGAACGGGCAATCCCAACCCCGTGCTCGCAGGCGAGGGGCGCGTCGGCGACAATCTCTACACCTGCTCCATCGTGGCCCTGAATCCCGATACGGGGAAGCTCGCTTGGTATTTTCAGCCCTCGCCACACGACGTTCACGACTGGGATGCCGTCGAGACGCCCGTCCTATTCGACGCGGAGTTCAAGGGCAAGCAGCGCAAGCTTCTCGCGCAGGCCAGCCGTAATGGTTTTTTCTTTCTGCTCGATCGAACGAATGGTCAGCATCTGGTCGCAGCTCCGTTCATCGACCAGACCTGGGCTTCCGGGGTCGACTCCCGCGGCCGCCCGATCGCCAAGCCGGAAGCCACTCCCAGCCCGGACGGCGCGCTGGTCGAGCCTGGTTCAGACGGAGCCAGCAATTGGATGGCGCCAAGCTTTGATCCCCAGACCGGCCTCTTTTATGTGAATGCCCGCCGAATCTTCAGCATTTTTTACCTCACAGCCACAGGGAAGCCCGAAGGTTGGGGAGGCCGCGACCGCAATCTCTGGGCCAATTCGACGCTTCGTGCGCTCGACTACCGTACCGGCAAAGTAGTGTGGAATCACGAAATCGGAAACGGCGAAAGCATCGCAGGAATTCTTACAACCGCCGGCCATCTCCTCTTCAGCGCCGATAATTCTGGCAATCTGCTGGTTCTAGATCCCGTCACGGGCAAGGCGCTGTGGCACCTGAACGCCGGCGGACGCATGGCTGCCTCTCCGATGACCTACGAACTCGACGGTCGGCAATACGTCATCCTCGCTGTGCAGGACATTCTCTATGCCTTTTCGCTGCCTCCGCCTCTCCCATCTCACTGAACAGACGTCCAGGCGGAAGCGGCAAAATCGAATGTGCGCTCACCCGCTTGGTTTATGCCATAGCGCATTGCCAGACATTGAAGAGTCTCATGGGAGCCATTGGAATTCGCTCCTAGAGCAGTGAAGCAGCTCTATCTATCTCGCTCAAAGCGAAGTGGATTTCTTGGGCGAAGAGGGCGATGGCGCGTTTGAATGGTGCCGGGGGCCCGGTTTGCACCATTGGCGCCACGGAATTCTCGCTGCCGGTGGCAGCATGACAGGGCAACACCATTGAAATTAGGCGGCGTGGACCGCGGGCCCCTGGAATGGCCTTAGAGAGCGCGGAACTTAGAACATGCTCATCTGGCCAACGGGAACAACGAAAACAAGGCGTCCATTAGACGGCAGCCCGCTATTGTTCCACTTCGGCTATTTTTCATACTATGCTGGCTTAATCGCAAAGCGAAGAAAGTAACGAAAAAGAACGAGGTCATCAGGTCTTTTCTCTACGACATTTTCCATAGTTTCCTGATTAACGGTCCTAGGTCCAAGGGATTGCGGAGTTTTGACCACGATGCTAGGTTACCTGACTATCCCTGGCTCCAGCATTTTCGCTAAACAGCCAAGGCTTGGAGGTCTAGTCATGCGAGAGTGGTTAACGGGTGACCCGGGCCACGCTAATAAGAAGCATCCTTCACTAAGACTCGCGCGTGCGTCCGCAGACCAGGGCGGTGATTTATCCAAACTTCAATCCGCGACAAGTGCGAGTACGATCGAATCTGTATCTCAGCACTTTGAAAAAGCAAATCCCGATTCCCCTGGGCTTTTGTTGTTGGACACATTGCGGCGGCCCCTTTACGTCAACGAAGAGGCTGTTTCCATCCTTTGTTACCCTGAAAGCCCGCCCAGGAATGAAAGTCTTGGCTATTCTCTGGTGCGCACGATAGACTCGCTGCTCCCCAAGCAAGTCGGTTCGTTGTGCTCGCAATTTCCCAATGAATTTGCTTCTGGGAAAAGACGTTATCAAGTCCAAGTGTTCAAGATGAATTCCTATTTGGAGAAGGGCACGGGACCAACCTTGGCTATGATGCTCGAGAGGAACCAGCGAGCGGCGCTTGATCTCTCGAGAATCAGTCAGAAATTCCGCTTGACGCCGCGCGAAACCGAGGCCCTCAAGCTTCTGATGCAGGGATATACAACCAAGCTGATCGCCAGCCGGATGCACATCAGTCCGAATACCGCAAAGACTTTCTTGAGATTTGTCATGTTCAAGACGGGAGCTTATGACCGGTCTGGAGTCCTGGCCAAAATCCTGCAGGTTTCGAAAGATGACGCAGTGAATCGAGCACAGCCATACGAGCGACTGATGGCTATCTAGATTGCTGTGGCGGCTATAACCCATAGGCCATGACCACAAACCGGTTTTTCCCTGCCCGAGGCGAGGAGCGTATCCCTTAGATTACGTATTGGAGGCCGATTCGGTAGTGCCGGCTACGAGACGCGCGGCCTACCCAACGAACTTGAACCAGCGTGGGGATCTGGGCAGGAAAGTGAGCTAGCTTGAGCTGGCCCTGAAGAAGAACCGACTCTCTAGGGGCGTGAGTCGCAAGCAGGCAGAACCCGCCGTCAGAGATATTCTTTACTTGTCCGCGGAAGGTCACCGTTCCTTTCTGGCCGTGAAACGCAGCCAACTCGCTACCCTCGAACTTTCCGTCGATCGGATAGCGCGAATGGCCTCGTTTAGCTAGCGATTTTATGCCCATCTCATTCCGACAAGAACGCCAGGATTTCCGGTACAGCTATGAAGGGCCAGATGCCATTGGCTTCAGTGCGCAGTTTCTTCTCTGCGGCTAATCTGACTACTACGGCAGCGTGAAGTTGTTGAAGAATTCCCCCATAGTCGGGGCGCTTGAAGCGGCACCGGGAAAGACGGTGACGCCGAGGCCTCCGAGCATAAGGCGCAGAGTGCTCTGGTGCTGGTACAGAGTCGTGGACTGGTAGCCGGCTTTGGAGAATGGGGAGATGAGCACGTTGACAACACGACCGCCGCCATGCGTATTATCGTTTTCCGATTCATCGGTGGTGATGATGAGCAAGCCGTCTTTCTGGAACAGTGCGCTCTTGATGAGCGGATCGATGTTGGCCTGGAGCCAAGTGTCCGCGGTGGTGATGCTGCAATCATGCGCATCGTCCTGCACATCCAGCACTCACAATCCCAACGGCGAGAAGCAACAAAGACAAAACCACGCCCAAACGATTCATGACTGTATCCTCATCTCTCAAAGTGTTCCCCGGCACGCAGCATCTGGGAAGGGGAGGGGCAACTCACCGGAGAAAAACTGTTATCGAGCCAGCCCGTTCTAGCTCGTTTCTTGGATGGCTGGAGTCCTGAACTTTAGGCGCTTACTTTTCGAACTGTCTACTGTTCTGAAGGCCAGGGTGTCGGGTCTAACCTGGCTTACCCTCAGTACAGGAGGTGCTCGTATTCCGGTGGTTGCTCTGCCCAGTCGAACGTGTCGGCGCCAGGGGCAGCAGAGGGCATGAGGTAAGTGGTTGTTTGGAAGGCAAGCCGCAATGCGGGATCTCAAGCTTCTCTTGTTTGCCGCTCGCGGCAATCTCGTCTGACGACTCGATCGTTCTGCTTCCAGAAATCGACTGGCGCGTGCTGTTGGGAGCGTCCTTCGCTTCGCAAGTCGAGAAGGAAGAAAGCACCGCCAGGGGAAGAGCGACATCGAGAACACGTGTCACCCACCTCAGAAGAGGAATCGCAGGCTCAGCTGGAGCTGCCGCCCGGGTTCGGCCACATTGGCCAGTCCGAAGAACGTCGTCGACGTCATCGCATCGAGGGCGCTGCTCTCAACGCCATCCACGATGATTTGGGGACTGCTGGAGCCGTTGCCGAACACCGAGGGGGCAAGAAATAGGGAGGGTACAGCCAGCGGGTCTCCATTCTTCGCCGGCACGTTCATTGTCATATGCTCATTGAACTGAACGTCGTTGTGATTCTCTTCTGCAAGAAGGACCGGCTGATCGCCGGCGCTTACGGTCACCTTCTCGTCGACACTCGATATCTTCAATTTCACGCGGAGGGGCCGAAGTGCCGCAGGACCCACGGTGACGGCTATTTGCGCGTCCTTGAAGCCGGGAGCGTTTACACTCAGCATGTACTCGCCCACAGGAACATTCTTGAGTGCAAATCCACCCTCCTCGTCGGTCGTCGTGGTGAGGGGCTGCCCTCCCACTGCCTTGGTCAGCGCAACACTGGCATCTGGCACGGCCGTGCCGTCGGGTCCATCGACGACTCCCCTCACGGTTCCTGTGTTCTGAGCTGCCGTTTCCATGGAAAATATGGCCGCTAGGAGAATGAGAGCGCATAGGTATCGTAAGATCATCGTAGTTCTCGACTTTCCTCAGAAGTAGTGAAGACAGTGGGCCCCTGCCCAGAAACCTGAAGCTGATGAAGATAGGCGTATCGGCCCTTTCGAGCCAATAGCTCTTCATGGGTGCCTTCCTCAACGATTTGCCCGCCGTCGATGACGATAATGCGGTCCGCAAGGCGCACGGTGCTGAGACGGTGGGCGATGACGAGCGTGGTGCGTCCGGCCGCCGCGCGCTCCAGAGCGTTTATGACAGTACGTTCGGCGACGGCATCTAGACCGCTTGTAGGCTCGTCGAGAATCAAAATGGGTGCGTCGCGCAACACGGCACGGGCGATGGCGACGCGCTGCTTTTGGCCACCGGATAAAGTGGCTCCCCTTTCACCCACGGGGGTCTCGTAACCCTCCGGAAGCCGGCGAATGAACTCGTCTGCGTTTGCCGTTACGGCGGCGGCGCAGATTTCGTCGTCAGTTGCGTCGGTCCGGCCGAAGGCGATGTTGTCCCGGATGGTACCGCTCAAAAGCAACGAGTCTTGGAGGACCAAACTGATCTGTTCGCGGAGCGAGTGAAGGGAATAATTCCGGATGTCTACTCCATCGATCAGGACGGCGCCTGCGGAAGGGTCGTAGAAGCGTGGAACGAAGCTCACCAAGGTACTCTTTCCCACGCCGGACGGCCCTATGATCGCCAGTTTCTCTCCCGGCGAGATGCAAAGGTTGATATGAGAGAGAACTATTACACCGGGCTCGTACTCAAATGACACGTCCCGAAACTCGATGATGCCCTTGAACCGCGGGGCCAGCCGCGCCGGTCTGCGGTCTCTGACCTCACTCCGACGCAGCAACACTTCGAAGATTCGCTCCGCGGCTACGCTCGCCTTGGTGAAGGTATTTGCCGAACGTGAGATGGCCTTCATGGGGGAGTAGAAGTTATTCATGTAGGCAAAGAAAATGACCACGTCCCCGGTTGTGAGCTGACCGGCGAGAACGCTCCTGGCCCCGTACCACATCATTATGGTCAGCCCTATGGCCGCCAAGAAATCCACCACCGGCGCGATCCGCGCCTGATACCGCACGCTCTCCAGGAACGCCTGAAGACTGCTTTCACTTTGCACCTGGAAGCGCTCGTCGATCTGGCCCTCTTGCGCCAGTCCTTGCACCATGCGAATGGAGGCCAGCGTTTCCTGGGCGAGTGAAGCCAGCAGTCCCGTGCTAGTGCGTGCTTTGCGAGTGGCGTGCTTGATGAGGAGCTTGTGGCGATAAACTATCCAGAACATCAGCGGGGCGATCGAGAGAGTAGCGAGAGCGAACCTCCAGTTGAGCCAGAACATCAGGACAGCCATGCTGGTCAGCAACAGCGTGTTACTGCCGAAAACGATGACCCCGTTCGCAAGGAAGTCTTGAAGGGACTGAATGTCGGAGGTCAACCGGGTAGTCAGGTCGCCTGTCTTTTGGGTGTCGTGGAAACGCAGGGACAGCCGTTGCATGTGGGCGAACAGGTCCCGCCGTAGGTCAAAGACGAAGCGCTGGCCGACATTGCCGAGGAGGCGTGTGTAGCAGTAACTGATCAGACCGGTGATGAGAGCGATGAAGAGTACCGCCGCGCAAGAGCCGTAAAGGATTTGCATCTTCGTAAATGGCGCGCTGTCCAGCCAGGCGTGGATCAGAGGTGCGCGACTTGGTTTATGCGAAAGCACTCGATCAATCACGACCTTAAGAGGCCAAGGACGCATGACGGTCAGCAGGGAGTCGAGCACCAAGGCTAGGAGCGCAAGGAAGATCTTCCCCCAGTGAGCACGAAGAAGAAGGAAAAAGTAACGAAAGCTTCTTTTTTCGGCACTCTCAGAGTGAGACTGACTTAGCATCTCTCGTGTGTCTCCTCCTTTCGAAAGCCACGGTGTGTGTCCGCGGTTCCCCGCGGGATTGCGTCACACTCAATTTTCCGGCTCCGCAAACCGCCCAGCTTCCTCGAGCAGCGCGTCGACTACATGCTTCCCATCTCGATTGCGGCGCACCACCGCTTCGACATATGCGAGTTTTAGGTAAGCAATGACTGCAAACAGGCGTAGCCTCGAGACGGAAAAACCAGCAGACTCCGAGGCGTAGGAATCCTCAAACCGGGCGGCGAAGGCGTCCAGGGAATTGATCGCCCCGAACGAAGTCAGGGGCAGAAATCGCAAGTGGGCCACAAAGTGGGCTACGTCGAACAGGGGATCGTATTGGCAAAACTCATCGAAATCCAATCCGGTGAAACTCCGGCCTTCCACGATGAGGTGTTCGGGGGAAAAATCGCGGTGTGTGGGGGCCCACGTCAGCGGCTCGAGCCTCAGAAACGGATGCTTAATGTGGTCTAAAACATCGCCAAAGGCACGTCCGGTCTCTCGATGTAGCGAAGTCAGGCTGCGCTTCCGGACGTCGAGCATATGGACGTGGAGCGAGAAGCTGTAAATACGCCCGCCATGAAAACCGCAGGTATGCAGCCGGTGCAGCCACTTGGCTGCCCCTTCCACGGCTCGAAGAGCGCCCTGTCCGGCAAGAACAATATCGCGGAGAGACGTGCCGTCCTCCCAGCTCAGGACCAGGACCTGCCAGGTCGGGTGGTAAGCCAGCGGCTCCGCAATCGTGAATCGCCCTCGCGAGAAGCTGCCATGCCAGAGCCGCTGACAATTCTTATAAACACGCGCTCCATGACCGGCTGTGTAGAACTTCGCAAAAAAGCAATGGCGCTTACCCGGCATCCCAGGCGCAGGGCGCATCTTCACTTCCAATTTCACAATGCAGCGCTTCCCGGGAATGTAGCGGTGAACGAACAGACGGTCGTGCGTCAGCTCGATGCGGCTTCCCAAACGGCTACGCAATAGCGGGGTCAACACCGCTAGAAGCTGCTCCGGATAATTGAGCAATGCCAATCCCGGCAGCGCAGGATCGCCGGGGACGGCGGCGCGGGTGCCAGGTGCTTCTGTTCCCATCGCACAAAAAACGCTAGGCTTTCGCCTAACCTCTCGTGTCATTTCGCCTACCATAGAACTGACCGGCATAAGAGTTATCACCCTTGAAATTACCCGCTGCAGCTTCTCGCATCTGCTTCCCAGGAGCACCTTAAGGCGCTTTGGGCAGGGGTTGGACTGATGCGAATCCTTTAGGCCTCAATTCCTCAGAACTTGAATCCCTTCATCTAGCATCGCCGCAACTTTCTCCTCCCACCGGGGAACCTGAGCCTTCATCGCGCAGTACTTGGCCACCTTCAAACACATCGCAGCCCTGTAAAAGGGAAGTCGCGGCAATATCTCTGTGCCCCTCTCCCCTACGTAGGTTTCGAGGAATACATCGGCCAACCAGTTGAGCGCGCAAATCGAGTGGAGATGGCCGAGCGCCAGGCGCTCAGTTGCCACGACAAATCTCGCGACGTCTCGGGCGGGGTCCGCCACGTCATATCCGTCCCAGTCAATCGTCACCGTCTGGCTGTTTGTTAGCAACACGTGGTCTGGGCTGTAGCTGCCGTGGCCAGCTAGGCCTTCCGTGCCGCCCAGCTTTGGAAGTTCAGCCTTCAGTCGCCTGAAAAGCTCTTTCGACTTTTCTGCCAACAGGCCGCCAAGGGGAGTCAGCCGACCTACCCAGCGCTCTAGCTGGGCGAACTGCGCCTGCAGCGAAGTGACCGGGCCCCTTCTTGGACCCATATCTTGGAAACGTGCCAGCCAAAGTGCAGAACGTCGGGCGGCCTCAACCTGCAGGTGCGGGTCGGTACCCAGGAAGACCTCTCGAACCGCCAACCCTTGAACTTTTTCTTGCAGAAGGAGCCGAAGAGAAGGCACATAGGCCAACGCCTGAGGAGTCGAGAATTTCGAAGTCCGATCGAAACCTGCGCGCTCTAGTTCTCCTAAGTATTCGTAAATGTCGGGGCGTTCCACGGCGTAAATCTTGCCGATCACGTCGGGAGACATGGCTCCGTTCGTCAGGGCGATTTCAAGCGTGCATCGGTTTCCGGTGTGCCATCGCAGCACGCGCGCTCGAAATCCTTGCGGGGAGTCCGATTTCCAATGCGCGTGGGTGAACAAATCAAGTTCTCTTGCCAATTCTTCTTGATCGAATAGAGCAGCGAGCGCCGGATTTCCGCGATCTACAGGTGTTGTGATGAGTTCGAGCATGCGTTTCACCTAGAGTTCAAGTTCCCGAAGACCTTGGTCCAGCATGATTTCGGCTCTCTCGAACCAGCCGGGATGCTGTTCTCCCACGTCGCGCTTCGCTTCCTGTAAGTAGAGCGCAGCCTTATGGAAGCGCAGGCGAACCTCAACGCCAGGCTGCGAGGCAGCTAGGTAGGTTCTCAAAAATGCCTGGGAGGCGCTTTCCAGTTTCCGCACTGCGCCAAGCGCGCCTAGGGCGAGGCGCTCGAGATAGATAAGGAACATTGCCGCGTCGCGGCAGGGGTCGGCAATGTCATAACAGTCCCAGTCGAACGCTACTGTGCAGCGTTGAGGAAGAAGGAACAGATGCTCAGGCTTGTAGTCGCCGTGCCCGGCGCACATCATCTCGAGGGCTGGCGGAGAGACAGCCAGACGCTCAAATAGTTTGCGCGCCTTGTATGCAAAGGGCATGCGTGCCTCGATGATGAAGCGCACCCTGCGTTCGCCGTGCCTCAGAATTCTCTGGACGTCCATAATCTTGCCCTGCCGCGGCGCCAGAGCCTGAAACCGTGCAAGCCACAGGGCGCACCGCTCCGCGGCTTCCGCACACTCGCCTGGATTTCCATCAAGGAACACGCGCTTGGCGAGCATGCCTTCGACCTTCTCCTGCAGAAGTAGGCGCAAAGAGGGCAGGTAGGTGATGGGACAAGGAATCCAGAACTCCGCCTCCCGGTTCAAGCCCGCCCGCCAAATCTTCTTCATGGCCTCGAACACATCGGCACGGTCTCGCAAGTAGATCTTTCCGATCAGGTAATGCCAGCCCCTCTCCGTTCCGATGACAATTTCCAGCGTGCATCGGTTGCCCATTTGTAATTTGAGTAGCCGCGTCTGGGTATCGTTCACGCAGCGCGCCCCCCAGTGCGTGTAGGCAAGCTCACGGAGATGCCTTCTCCATTCCCCCGAGTCGAGAACCGCTGCGAGCCCCGAAGGGTCAGGAACCACCGTGTCTGGGACGAATTCCAACCTAGTTTCCATGTTCTACCCCGCGAGTGCTAGAAGCCCCTGGTCCAGCAAGATTTCGGCTCTCTCCAGGAATTCTCCGCCCTTCGCCGACTAGGGAGGCCTTCAGAAATGTTTCAGAAGTACTGTCGAGTTTTTGTCAAGCACACACAGTCCTCAAACGGCCTTGCACCACCTTCGGTTCGGCCCACTCCACTACACGCGCTGCATTTCGCTCCCATGTAAAAGCTTGGCTAGCGTGGCTAGCGCTTCTGGCGTTGCCTAGTTCCTCCCGGAAAGTAGGGTTTTCGGCCAGCCGGTAGAGACAGTTCACAAGACCCGGCCGGTCGCCTGCTTCATAAAGCAGACCGCTCACCCAGTGGTTGATGACTTGAGCTACCTGGCCTGTGCGGCTCGCCACCACCGCCCGCGCTGCGGCCATGTATTCGAACAGCTTCAGCGGCGAGTAGTAAAAGTTTCCGATGGCTGGATAGGGCGCCACGGCCACGCCCATCGTCGCCAGGTATCGAGGAATGTCTTCATGGGCCACCACACCAGTAAATGTGACGGCTTTTTCCAGACCTGCTTGCCGCGCGCGGTCCTGCAGATTGCTTTTCAGTGGGCCGTCTTCAATCAAGAGCAAGTGGGATGACGGCTCGATACGATGGAAGTCTTCAAAAGCAGCCAGCAAGAAATCCGCTCCATGCCACGGCTTGAAGCTGCCGACGAAGCCGATGACAAAGCAGTTTTCCAGATCCGTGTGTTTCCGCGCGCCAAGGCCGCCATCCGCCATCAACCACCGAGCATCCACGCCGTTGGGCAGAACTTGCACATGGGTCGAGTTCACGCCCGTTTCCGTGAGGTGACTCGCCAGCGTTTCGGAAACTGCAATCACGAGATCGGCCCTCGCCACACGAGACCCTCGATTCGGCCAGCTAACCAGCGGCAAGTCATTCCGCCACGATAGCGCTGTTGTTCGTAGACCAGCGGCGCGTTCACCTCGAGGACAAATGGCAAACGACAACATTTGGTGGCGCAAAGCCCGGCCAGTCCCCACAAGTTGTAGCGCTCGTAGATGAAGTCTGGGGCGAATCGCCGCACAGCCGCTGCGGCAGTTCTAAAGAACCTCGCATTGAGTAAGAACCGCACGGCGTCGGTGTAATGACGGGGTTGCCGCTGCAAGAACCGATTGGCTCTTCGGTTCGCGCTCCCCAGCGAGTCGTTCCAGCCGGAGATGGCGCAAGAGGTCACCCTTCCGCCCACCTGAGACTCGACCCACTGCTGGCGGCTGACGCAAGTGCATATCGTCATGACCTGGTGACCCAGTTCCGTCAACGCGCGGATCATTGCGCGGACGTGGACGGAGCCGCCGGTCTCCCCCGCCAAATCAATGCTCGGATCAAAGCACAGATAGAGAATCTTCATGGCTTCCTTCGGGCTGAAACAGTCTGAGTAGTTGCGCTGCATTGCGGTCGATAGAAAATCGCTCGCGCACTTTTATACGTCCGGCGCGCGCCAGTTTTTCGCCAAGATGGGAATCAAGCAGAATCTGATCGAGCGCGTCGGCGAGCTTCGCGGGGCTGCCCGGCGGCACAAGCAGTCCGTCGCAATTGGACTCGACAAGTTCCGGAATTCCGGAAACGGTTGTCGAAACAACGGGTATTCCGCTCGCCATGGCTTCCAGCAGTACCGTGGGAATGCCGTCGCAATCACCTCCCGCAGCAACAACACACGGCAGCGCGAACAAAGTGGCACGCCGGTATGCCTCACGAACGAACTCTTGCGGCTGCGCTCCAAAGAACTTCACGCGATCTTCTAGCCCCAGTTCGACAACCCGGGCGCCAAGCGCCGGTCTGAGCGGGCCTCTGCCAATAATCTCGACTCGGAATGAGCGGCGGCGCTCGAGAAGGATG
>QHZB01000100.1 GCA_003224525.1 Acidobacteriota bacterium
TGACCGCGGAAAAGCTGCTTTTTAGCGATTCCCCGATGCTCCCCCCTCATGCTCTGGTGATGATTGGCTCGCTGGAACTGGAGTCGATGCGCTGCAATGCCACCGACCTGGCGGCCTCGCGAAGCGACGGGACCGCGAAATACCTGGAGATTCCGGGCGCCTCGCACGTCAGCGTTCTTTTCAACCGTTCCGTGGTGCGAGCTTCGCAGGAATGGTCGGCACAAATTCTGCATTTACCTCCCGCTCGAGCGTTGCCCTCTCACCGCCCGCTCGCCGGCGCACTCATTGGC
>QHZB01000101.1 GCA_003224525.1 Acidobacteriota bacterium
GTTGCGTGCGTTCTGCACTCTCGAGTTCCCCTCGCCGCCTGCTCGCAGCTGGATTTGCCGGAATCGTGCTGCTACTTCTCGCCACAGCATGGTTTGATTTGACGATTTACGAGGCTTGGCTGACCGCCGCGAAGTGGATGCGCTTCCCTTTCTTGCTAATCTTCCTGCTCCCCTACCTCATTGCAGAAGAGACGCTGCTCGGTCCGGTGCTCCCGGGGAACAGGGGGCGCAGGCTGGCCCTTGCGCTGTCGCTGAGGCTCATCGCGTGGGGAGCGCTCATGGCCGGCGTCTTGATTCTGCACGACGGAGAAATTCTGATGGGCCTCCTGTCGCCGTATATGGCGGTGTTCAATTTGATACAGCGGAGCGGCATGGACATGGTGCGTACTGAAACCGGCTCGGCGGCAACGGCGCTATTCGGTGCTATACTCCAGACCGGGTTTTGCCTGGTGATCTTTCCCCTCACCTAATGGCCCATCTCCTTAGGAGCCGTCACAAAAGGAACTCAAGACGGGGGTTCCGCGCCCAGGGACGGAATTGAAAGCTCTCAGCGAGGCACGACCATGGCTCAGATAGCGATCGTCGGCGGCGGACCGTCCGGCGCAATGTGCGGTGAACAACTCGCGCGCGCGGGCCACAAGGTCAACCTTTTTGACGAGCATCTGGCGTGGGAAAAACCCTGCGGCGGCGGCCTGACCCACAAAGCGATTCAGTGTTTCCCCTTCCTGCTCGATAATTCCTATCCCAAGAAACTGGTGAATTCCGTCGAGCTGATCAGCAGCGAAGAGCACCACGCCACGCTCGAGATGCCCCATCCGATCGTTATCTATTCGCGGACGGTGCTCAACGGCATGCTCCTGGATCGCGCGCGAGATGCAGGATGCAACGTGCAGCGTTCCCGCGTAATGAGTGTGGACACTTCCACGACGAAGCCCCGCTACTGCGTGGAAGGCGATTGGCAGGAAGCCGATTTTCTGGTTCTCGCGGCGGGTGCGCGCAATCAGCTGCTCCCGGAAACGCGGGCGTTGCAGCGCGACGAACTAGAGATGACCCAGGGTTACTTCGTGCCGCAGACCAGCGACTCCATCACCATCAAGTTCCTGCCGCAGTTTGAAGGCTATATCTGGTCGTTTCCTCGCTGCGATCATCTCTCGGTCGGCATCTGCGGGAGCATGTCGTCGCATACCAGCACGGAACTGCGCAGCCATCTGCAAGCTTTCGTGGAAAGGCACAGCATACAGACGGAAGGCGCAAAGTTTTATAGCCACGTCCTGCCTTCGCCGAAGGAGCGCACTCTTTCTGAAAGAAACGTCATCGGAAAGAACTGGGCGCTCGTTGGAGATGCGGCGGCCTGGGTAGATCCCCTCACGGGCGAAGGCCTTTTCTATGCCATTCGTTCCGGCGAATTACTGGGCCGGTCACTCGCTGAAGGCTGCCCCGAGAAATACCCAGCGTGGGTAAAGGCTACTTTCTGTGCCGAACTGGAGTTCGCGGCACGCATCGTGCGGCGTTTCTATCGTGGATCTTTCCTGGGCAGTGCGGTCACGACGCGCATGGTTCAGTTCTTGCGCCGCAGCCCGGTGTTCCGGCAATTGATGGGCGATCTGTTCAGCGGCACGCAGGATTACACCAGCCTGAAGCGAAGACTCTGGGGCCATCTGGGGATCACCGTGAGCGAGTTCATCTCCAGCGTCTTGAGCCTTGATCGACCCGCCAAGGCCATCGTGCCTCGCGCGGGAACCGCGGGCGACTGAAGATACCTTCTGGTTCCGACCCGTTTTCACAATATAGTCATACGGACACTGCTGGCATCAAATTCATGGGGTATCCTCTTCCAATCATGGCCACTGAGACAGCCGTCAAATCACCAGCCAAAAGTGAAAAACGCAAGAACGCGTGGAAGAATCTTCCCGACGTTTGGGCGCTGATGAAGCCGAGGCGCGGGCTGCTGGCGGTGGGCTTCGTGCTCATGGCCATTAACCGCTTGTCGGGATTGGTGCTGCCGGCTTCCACGAAGTATCTGGTGGACAACGTCATCAGCAAGCGGCAAATCCAGCTGCTTACGCCAATCGTGCTGGCGGTTCTTGCGGCGACCGTCCTTCAGGGACTGACTTCGTTCACGCTGACCCAAGTGCTCTCCAAATCCGCGCAAAAAATGATCGCCGAACTGCGCCGCCAGGTGCAGGCGCACATCGGCCGGCTTCCGGTCTCGTTCTACGATGCCAACAAAACCGGCGCGCTCGTTTCGCGGATCATGAGCGACGTCGAAGGAGTGCGCAATCTGATCGGAACGGGGCTGGTGGAATTTGTCGGCGGGCTGATGACCGCGGTCATCGCGCTCGTCTACTTGATTCATACCAGCGTGACCATGACCGGCGTCGCGTTTGCTATCCTGCTGGTCTTCGGGTACGGGATCAACAAGGCCTTTGCGACGATTCGCCCGATTTTCCGGGCACGGCCTAAAATCAATGCGGAAGTCACAGGGCGCCTCACCGAATCGCTGAGCGGCGTTCGCGTGGTGAAGGGATACCACGCGGAAGAGCGCGAGGAAGGGGTCTTCACCAGCGGCGTGAAGCGCCTGCTGGACAATGTTCTGAAGACGCTCACGGCCACTTCGCTGATGAGTCTTTCCGCTGCGGGCCTGATGGGCATCGTCAGCGCAATTATCATGGAACTCGGCGCGCACAAGATTCTTGCGGGCACGATGACGCTGGGAACGTTTTTTGCATTCAATATCTTTCTGGGCCTTCTCGTGGCGCCGGTCTTTCAAATCGTGGCCATCGGCACGCAAATCACGGAAGCCATCACGGGTCTCGAGCGTACGCGCGAAATTCTGAACGAAAAGCTGGAAGATGATGAGCCTGGACGGACGGTATCGCTCGATCGCGTGAACGGGATGGTCGAGATGCAAGACGTGAGCTTCGCCTACGATACGCGGAAGGAAGTTCTGCACGAAGTAAGTTTCCGGTCGGAACCGGGAACGGTCACGGCTCTCGTCGGTCCTTCGGGTGCAGGAAAATCGACCATCATCGGCTTGATCGCGGCATTTTATGTGCCCTCGAGCGGCAGAGTTCTGGTGGACGGGAGCGATCTTGCGACCGTGAAGCTAAATTCCTATCGCACGCAGCTGGGCGTCGTGTTGCAGGAAACTTTTCTCTTCGATGGAACGATTCGGGAGAATGTGGCTTTTGCGCGGCCCACCGCCACGGAAGACGAAATTCTAGCCGCCTGCCACATCGCGCGCGTCGACGAATTCGCGGAGTCTTTCGAGCACAAGTACGACACGGTCGTCGGCGAACGCGGCGTGAAGCTTTCCGGCGGCCAGAAGCAGCGCGTTTCGATCGCTCGCGCCATTCTGGCCGATCCGCGCATCCTGATCCTCGACGAAGCCACCTCCAGCCTCGATTCAGAATCGGAAGCGCTGATCCAGGAGGGTCTGCGCTACCTCATGCGCGGCCGCACGACCTTCGTGATCGCACACCGGCTCTCCACGATTCGACGAGCCGATCAAATTCTCGTCGTCGAAGCGGGGAGCGTCATCGAACGCGGCACCCACGAAACTCTGTACGCTCTCGGCGGCCGTTATTACGACCTCTATACCAAACAGCACGCCGTCGAAGCCAATCTCTTCCTGGCCCCCGGTGAAGGTAGCGACCTAGAAGACTCCCGCGGCGTGGAAATCCAGGCAGGCGCGAGTGGCCGGAGCGACCCCGCTATACCCGACGCTATCCGCATCATTCGCGGCCAGAGCAGTTGACAAATCCGCATTCAGCGAAATGAGAAAGAGTGCGGCAGAAGAACCGCGGTCCGGCGATCGGATTCCAATGTGAAAACGGTCAGACAGTTGGGCGGCGCACGATCAACTTTTTCGCCACTGGGGGTGGAATTAAGGTAGCCATCTTGCGGATCATCGCCAGCACCAGCCGTTTGTCGCCATCGGAAAGCGTAGTGCTGTACTTTTTGATCTCCGCCAGGAAGCGGATCTCGTCCTGCGAGAGCTCCCCAAGGGCTTTTTGCGTCTCACGGTCGCGTGGCGTTTCGGTCCCTGGGAAAAAGTCCGCGAGCGAGATGTCCATGGCTTCCGCGATTTTGGCGAGCGTTTCAAGAGACGGGACCGTGTGCCCGTTTTCCACGCGCGACAGGTAACAACGCAGCAGCCCGGTGCGGCGCTCGATGTCGCCCTGCGACAGGCTGCGCTGGCTCCGGTAAGTCCTGATCACTTCTCCGATGTTTACTCGAGGTTTCTCTTTTGGCATGATCTCTCCATTGAGGGGGTATCTTACTCACTAACAGCAGGAGTGGCAAGGGGGAATTTCCGGCGGATGGTTCCAATCCGATAACGGGCAAGGGAAACCCAAGAAGAGCGCCCCTTCCAGGAAAAGAGAACAGGGAAAGGAAAAGGCGTGCCGCGGTTCGCCTTTTTCTGAAACACTCTCACGGACTTCAATACGGAACCGCAAGAATCACGCTTATCTTTGCGTCGCCGCCACCGTTGCAGGCTGCTGCAAGCGGAATTCCAGCAGCGTCTCGCTCGGCACTTTTACTTGCTGACCGCGCGTGAACACCTGCACGCCCGCGCCGGCCGCCGAGCCGACACCCGCGCCGATCGCCGCGCCTTTGCCGCCGCCGGCAATCGCGCCGATGATGGCGCCGGCCACCGCGCCACCGCCAACTTTCTTCGCGGTGTTCGCGCCGCGCCCTTTGCCTTGCAAGGTGTAATCGCTGCTGACGACCGGATAATCCTTGCCATCGATCACGATGCGCGTCAGTTCGAGCTGCAGCTCGGCGCTGCCGGCTATGTGGCCAGCCTCCTTAGCCTCGGCCAAGCGCCCATAAATATCTGTGCCTTTCCGCGCCACCACGGAATTTCCTACGGTCAGGTCGGTCTCCAGGCTTGCATGGAATACGTCACCCACGTGGTTTTTTGAGGAGTCCACGCCGTCGATCATCCGTACCAGGAGAGATTGCCCCGCGGGGATAGTAACTTCGCCACCGGGAGCCAAGGAGTTCGCCGCGACAGGAGCGGCGGCGGGAGCCATCGCTGGGGCAGTGCTTCTGGAATTGGCGGTAAACGTCAGCGCCACGATGTCTGTTGTGTTGAAAGTCTGAACTTCCCCATTAATCTCGTAGCGCAACACCGCTTGCGTGCCGCCGAGATACTTCCCCTTCAATACTCGGCCATCCTTTAATTCCAAAGTATCCGCCGCGGCTAGGCCTACAAAAAACAGCCCCACTAGGACTGGTGCCAAGAAATGATTCACTCTCTTCATTGTTCCCTCTCACGCTCGGAAATCACGAATTCCACAGATCTCCAGATTTGTTTCCCGCCCCCAAGAGCTACACTGCAATTCTACTGCATTGGATGAGAGATACGCGATGAATGGTTGCGCCCGGCCAGGGAAGGCAGCACGCGCCGATGGTCGCGCCGGGGCAGCAGCATCCTGAAGAATAATGATAGGGGCCCAAACCAGAGAGGTTTGGGCCCGCATGCTTCGAGAGCACGGTTAGGATGAGCCAGTTGACATCCTCCTCTCCCTAAAAGGAAGAGGATTCCTGCGGCCTCCCGCTGGTTTTGCGGGATGGCCTCGGTGGGTTCCCCCCACAGCCGCCTTACTTCAGCGGGGGACAACCAAGAGGCTTCACTTTTGGGCTGCCCGCCCATAGGTCTCTTGGACGGAGAGGAGTTTAGGACCATGCCGCCGAGCAATCAAGAGGGCCTTATACTTATATCCCCGGCCTAAAACGCCGAGGCTTGTGGCCCAATTGGTAACTGCTGCCTGGGGTGCAGGCTAGAGTTGGCGGCGAGCCCCATCGGCTTCTTCAGCCAGTTGCATGAGCTTTTGGACGATCCCAGTGTCGCTTTTCTTGGTCTTGGGATTAAAGAAAAGCCCGTCGGTCACAAACGACTGGACAGCGGCGACCGCCCCACCGAAAGCTATCGACGTCGGGCGAATGATGGCCACCGGTCCGAATTTCTGGTCAAGGAAGTGGGTTGGCTCGGGCATGATCAAGTTGGACTGCAAGGTGTCCCCGTTCAAGGATTCCGGATCTGTCTCGCCCTGGGCAGCGCTCAACGTGGAAAAGGTCACGGTCGAGTTGTTCACGGGATCGACGTCCGTCAAGGGAATGGCATTGCCGGCTTTGTCCTGCCAGGTCTGGAAGTGCATGGTCTCGCTGGGGCCGATGCTCAGCAGAATTCGCAACACTTCGAGATTGGTGACGTGCTGTGCCAATGTTGGATAAAGGCTGGTACCACCCTGCTCGATGAAGGCGAAGTGGAATCCCGCCGTGAAGGCGATGGCCTTGAGGTGGTCGGTGAATGTAGATTGCGTGGGATCGTTGAGATTGATGACGCTTCCGTCCGTGTCCGAGTTGCTTCTCGGGATCGCGGTATGTTTTCCGACGTTTAGACTGGGGACCGCCTGAACAAATTTTGCCATGGCATCAAAATCTGGATTGGTGATGCTGCGATATCTGGACCAAAAACTGGTGTCGACAGTCAGTTGGGTAAGATTCGTGAGGCGCCCGGCGGTCTTGACCGCGCCATCCGCCTGACTGCTCGGCAGCACCTTGAAATGGGAGAGATCAGCGGACCCCGCGCCCTTGGATTCCAGGTAATTGGCAAGAAACCGGGCGTGGCTGACCTCGTCATCGGTATTGTCGCGGATGTATTGCGGCATGTCGCCGTCTAGGAGTTGCAGCGCTTGGGAATAGGCCGCGTTCCCGCCAGTGAGCCCGCTGAATTCGTTATCCTGGGTACCGCCGAGTTCCGCGTACTGTCTCCAGAGGTCTTCTTCGACCTGTTCGGAGGCTTGCAAGAACCTTAGAATCGCGATGTCCCCCTTGGTGATTGGTGCTCTGTCGGCGCCAACTTCCTGGCCGAACGCCAACGTTTTGCCTGCCAGCAGCCCGGCTCCCACAGTTGCTGCCCCCGCCACCGTTCCATTCTTCAAGAATGAACGCCGGGTGCTGCCCTTCGTGAACGCATTCTCTTCTTTCTTCATCGGTCTTTCCTCTTTTCGATTCGTGAATTGAGTCCCGGTGCAACGAAATGCGAAAAAATGTCGAACGTGTCTGAAGCTTCGAGATTGGCCGCTGGGGATCGGAGTTCGTCCAACTGACGTCGCATCAACTGCGTGTCAGTCCGTTGCACAACGGAGGAAGAGGGGCCAGCGGGCCAGCCACGGGCCCCTCTTCTGTTATTGGACAGTGAGAGAGACGGAAGTTGAGTGAGTGAGATTCCCCGAAGTTCCGGTGACCATCACCGTGGCCATGCCACGTTGTGTTCCGTTCCCGGGATTGTTCATGCCGTTGCCGCCGCAACCACTGGCCGCGAGCAGGCAAGCCGTCGCAAATAGAAGAGCCAAACTGCCCGCGAGGCCGGAGATCCACTTGGTCCCCGTCACACGTCGGCTCCCGATGCTTTTGGCGAGGAACGCGCCTAGCAAGACCAGCGCAGGAATCGGAAGAATCATTGCGTAGAGTCCGCCGGTTTGATTCCCGCTTATCAATCCAGCGTGCATGTAGGGCGAGGAGGATGTGCTGATCGTCATCGTAGACGTCACCATTCCGCCGCTGGTAGGCATGACGGAGGCGGGCGAAAAGCTACAGTTGGAGTTTGCGGGCATCCCCGAGCATGTGAGGGTGACGGCAGAGTTAAAGCCGTTGAGCCCGCCCACGGTCACGGTGAACGAAGCGTTTTGCCCCGCACTGATCGTCGAGGTCGATGGCGACGCGCTGATATTGAAATCGCCGGTGGGCGCCGGCGTTGCATTCGCCGTGATGGCCGAGAAGAGTCCATGTTGTTCATTGGCCAGGCCCGCCGTGATGTACATGGTGTTGGCATCGCCGGAAGGCCCTCCGCCGCCGAAAACCATATCCCACAGGGAAGTATTCGCGATGACCGTGCCGTTCTGATCTTTCATCTGGTCGATAAAAGCGCCAGTGGCGAAGTTGTAGGCGTTAATTGTGCCATCGCCGAAATTCCCGACCAGCAGATTGCCGCTGGCGCCGAACGAGCCGAAACTCGCCGGCGGAATCACTGCGCCCCAAGGGGCGTTGAGATGAGAGTCACTGGTAATTCGGCGGACCATTGTGCCGTCGGCGCTGAAGAGGTCCACGAAGCCCGCTCCGGCGATATGCAACGGATCGTGCATGGGAGTGTCCTGCAAGGCGTACGTCACCACCACCATGGCGGTGTTGCTGACATTGATGGCCTTAATGCCGAACGGTGCATAGCCGGGGGAACCCGAGCCCGTGGGGACGGCTGGCGGGGCCGGATCATTAAACGCACCCGCACCGAGAATCTGCGTTGGATTGAAGCCGGTGTCGTAAACCTCGACCTTGCCGGACCTGAAATTGGTGGCCAGAAGAAAACTGCCGGTCGTGTTTTTGATCAGCGCCAGACCTTTATACACCGCGCCGGTAGCGGCTGATGGAATAGCGGAGTTGTCCACCATCAAAATGGTTGAGGCTCCGCCCGTCCATGCGGAGATCGTTCCGTCTTCCGTGTCAAATATGAAAATCCCAGGTTGGCCGTTCACGTTAAAAGTCACGCCGCTCGGTGGCGCGACAATCCCCGTTGGCGTCGCAGGATTCGAACTGCCATTCGGTGGGGCAACTGTAAACGAGCCGTTCAGCGCTCCGTTTTGGTCATACAGCGTGGTAAAGCCGCTGTTGTTGTCGGAAATCCAGAAGGGATTGCCGGGGACAAAAGCGATTCCCCAGGGATTCACGAGTTTGGAGTCCGTGTTGGCCGCCATCCCAGCCGTGTCCGATACCAGATTGGTTTGCTTGTAGCTGTTCGTCTGCGCGTGGGCGGACAGGGGAGGCAGGGCGCTGGCGCAGGCCAGGCCCAGTACAACAGTCCAGAATTTCTTCATGATTGCAGGGTGCTCCTCTTTGAGTTAAGGCAGCCGTTACGACGTTTGCCTAAATGTTCTTATGCTTAGATGGCGAGAGTTCGCCGGGAATAAATCAGCGGAAGGACAAGTCTTTATCCACGTACAGACCACTCGGTCGTTAAGACTTACGAGAAAAGGTCAATCCAGAACGAATAGGATCAGCGGGCAACCCCGCGCCGGGGCCGGGAGAGCCGCCTAAGAGGACCCATGAACGACGCTCAAAGCGTAGCCCCAGTAGTGCGTTTCGGCACATTCGAAGTCAATCTCAACTCGCACGAGCTTCGCAAGCATGGAATGCGCATCCGGCTGGAAGAAAAGCCCTTTCAAATTCTGGAACTGTTACTGGAGCGTGCCGGGCATGTTGTCACCCGGAGAGCGCTCCGTGAAAAACTTTGGCCCGATACGGTTGTTGGTTACGAGCACGGGCTGAACACCGCCGTCAATAAACTTCGCGATTTATTGGGAGACTCCGCGCGGAGTCCCCGTTTCGTCGAAACTCTCCCCCGGCTTGGATATCGTTTCATTGCTCCTGTGGTTAAATCCGGGAAGGCCGCTGCGGCAGCCAAGAGAATGCTCCTCGTCCTTCCCTTCGAGAATTTGTGTGGTGATTGCGAGCAGGAATACTTTGTGGAGGGACTGACGGAGGAGATGATCTCGCATCTCGGACAGCTCAACCCCAAGCGACTGGGCGTGATCGCGCGAACTTCCGCCGTCCAATACAAGACCACGAAGAAATCCATTGGAGAAATTGCTGCGGAGTTGCATGTCGACTGCGTGCTCGAGGGAAGCGTGCGCTGTGATGGTCAGCGCATTCGCATTACCGGCCAGTTGATTGAGGCACGGGACCAAACCCATCTGTGGTCGGCTACGTATGACCGGGATTTGAGCGACGTTTTCGATGTCCAACTGGATGTCGCCCGCCAGATCGGGAAAGCGTTGGCGCCCGAATTGCTCCCCGACTAGTGCGCCATCGGCTCCACGTTCCAGCCCTCTACGACCAGTTCCGGTGCCGCGCCGTGCAGTGAGGCAGAATCAAATCTCACCGTGACGGTCTTTTTCTCCCCCGGCAGCAACGAGAAATAGTTGTCGGTCCAGAAAACTGGCGTGACATCCTCCCCGCCTCGGCCGCGTGTGAGCCGGGGATGGACCATGAACGCCACACTGTTGCTGTTGTTCACGGCGGCCACCGTGATCATGGAGTTGCCCCCACTTACGCGCACTGTCTTGGTGATCGCCACTTTTGCTTTGGGAAGGCCGTTCAGCCCGGTGAGGTCTCCAAATTCCTTCTGTGGGGTGTACACCGTGTCGGTTCGCTTGGCCCAGTCGAGCACGTCCGCTCTTGTCGACAACCAATAGAAATTCTCACTGACCAGCTTTCCATCCGTGTCACGGAGCCCGAGCTTCAGGAAATAGGTTGGCGTCAATCCATCCGGCGTGGGGAGATCGAAGGCCTTGGTGCTGCTGTCCGCATCCAAATCAAGTGTCGCCTCGCGGGAAGCTTTTTCCTTCGCATCGATGCTGTAGATTTTCGCGCTCACTCTTGTACCTTTAATTGATTCATAAGTTCCGTTGATCACCGCGACGGAGTTGTCGTCGTATGAATACTGCACATGGACCGGCTCACAAGCCTTTTTCGTGCCGAAGTAACCACCCGCCGGCACGAGGTAGTAATCGTAGAGATGCCAGATCAGGGAAGGCCAGGCGTTGTTCAGCATCCACTGAATCACACCCGTAGCCGTGTATTTGTTTCGCCCGTAGGCCTCAAACATGGCCCGTTGTCCCTCGTAGGTCATCGCCTGCGCTTTGCGCTCGTAGTCTTCGAGCGACGACGCCTGTCCGTATCGCCGGTTCAAACCTTCGGTAAAGACATTGACCGTCGTGAAACGCTCGCCGCCCGAGTGATAATTCCAAACCTCATCGATCGGCCAAAGATGGTCCTTGGGAATGAATCTCTCCAGCGATTCCCGCGTGGGAATCGCCGGTCCCGGGCTTGTCTCTGTGTTGTAGCCGTAGGCGCCTCCTGCTTCCGTGTCTGCCAGCCAATAGACAGGCGGAACATATTCGTACGGGCCGGTCATCTTCACGCCGGAATTGCCGGTAACTTTCGTGGGCGTTTCTGAGGCAGAAGAGAGCGAGGGATTCGGCCACTCGAGTTTTTCCAGAATGCCGAGGTACATCTGCTCGACATCCGCAGGAGGCGGGCCGTCGCTACCATAGAGCCAGACGAAGACGCTCGGATGATTGCGCAAACGGGCGATTTGACTGTCGAGCGAGGCGGCGGCCACTCTCTTCTGATCGCCTTTCCAATCGTCCCAGCGCTCCCAGGCGTCGCAGCAGGACCAACCGGGCATGACGAGAATGCCCAGCCGATCCGTCTTCTCAAAGAATTCATCGCGATCGAGATGGCCTTCAAGGCGAATGGTATTCAAGCCCATGTCACGAACATAGGCAAGGTCAGCGTCCAGTCGAGCGGAGGACCATCGAAGAAACATGTCCTCGTCCCAAGCGGCGCCGCGAATGAGCACTTTCCGGCCATTGACCTTGAAGAGGCGATGGCCTTTGGCCGTGAGTTCCGAAGTAACTTCGCGAATGCCAAAGGTGACCTCTGCCCGATCCGAAACGCGCTTGCTGCTTTCAAAGTAGAGCGTTGTAGTGTGGAGAGTAGGCGTGCCCATTTGATAGGGCCACCAGAGCTGCGGATGCTCCAGTTGGAGTTTTGGGAATTGCGCCGGCGAGAATTTTACAATCCTGGCTTCTCCGCCAGCCAGCTCCACGTCCTGTTGCAATTCAAACCCTTGCAGTTGCGCGTGCAGGATCCCTTTTACCGGAGCGGCAGAGGTATTTTGCAATTCGGTGCTGACCGTGAGCTCGGCAGTCTCGTATCCCGGCCCCAGCCTGGAAGCCACAAATGGGTTTCTCAGTGCAACTTCTCCGCTCTGCGCCAAAAATACTTCCCGCCAGACACCCATCATTTTGTCGGGGGGAGTGGGATTCCAATCCACCCAAGTGATCTCGAGGTCGTCTCTCTCCGGCGCGAAGACTTCCACGGCGATGGCGTTACGCTTGCCTGCTTGAACGAACTCGCTGACATTGAATACAAAGGTTCGGTAGGCGCCGGCAACCTCGGTTTTGTCGGCGACCTTTCTTCCATTGACCCAGAGATTCGCGCGATAGTTAATTCCCAAGAAATTCAGCCAGGACTTCTTGTTCTGATAGTTGGCTGGCAAATTGAACTCCGTGCGAAACCACCACGAGCAACGAAACGGGCTTCCCTCCGGCATGTCGTGATTGGCAAAGAGCTCTTTGTTGGACTGAAAAACTCCTGGATAAGATCTGAGATTGTTTGCCCAGAACGGATCCGGATACGTCTTATCGGTAATCAGTGCGCCCACCACCGTTGCCGGAACGTCTGCCTTGTGCCAGCCCTTGGCGTCGAACCCGGCCGAAGAAATTTGCTCGCCCGCGGCTTTTACCTCGCACGACGACTGAATCTGCCAATTCTTGTGCAGATACGTTCGCTCTGGACGCTCACGAATAGCGCACAGCGCAAAAACGCAGAGGTATGACGAAGGCAAGAGCGGCATGTGGCTCCTTCGAGGTTCGGCTACTTCGAATTGACGATCGAGAACAACGCGTCTCTAAGGCCGGGCGGACCTATATTAAACCGTTTAAATGCTTGAAACACTCTATTTTACTGTCTTCCCACGTTTGACACCCGGTCCAAGGTTTCCACGCGGTCTTTGGAGATCGGGAGGTGGTCCCGGAGGAGGGGGTCGAACCCACACGGTACTAAGTACCACTGGATTTTGAGTCCAGCGCGTCTGCCAGTTCCGCCACTCCGGGGCAACAATTCAAAATAGCACGCCCGCCGCCCGCACTCAAGGCATCACGTCACAATCACGTCATTCGATAGCGTGTCAATTCCCCATAATCATGGCTTATCGGGCACTAGCGCGCAAATCGCTCTTCTTACAGAAAGCTTCTAGCGGTTGACTGGGCTGCACTCTAACAGATAGAAATATCGCGCCGCTGGTCAAGGGCCTGATAATTTGAGTCTTCTAGCCTTTGCGCTTTGCGCTTGAACTAGCCCAAATGTCTCCGACAAGAAAAGTTTTTCTTACGGCTGAATGGCGAGACCTCGTGATGTTGAACTACGAAGTTGATCCCCGCTTGTTAGACAAGTATGTCCCCAGCGGCACAGTGCTCGATTCGTTCCTTGGAAAAACATACGTTAGCCTCGTGGGCTTTCGGTTCTGCCGCACCAAACTCTTTGGGTCCCTCGCCGTCCCGCTTCATTCTGATTTCGATGAGGTAAACCTCCTCTTCTACGTCCGACGCAAGGAGGGCGATGAGAAGCGAAGGGGCGTTGTCTTCATCGCGGAAATCGTACCCAAGCAGGCGGTTGCGACGACAGCTCGCCTTATATATGGTGAGAACTATGTATGCCTACCGATGAAGCACCACATTTGCGCCGAGGGTTCGAAAAGTACGGCTAAGTATCAATGGAAGGTCAAACATCAGTGCTGCCAGCTGACTGCACAAGCGACAGGCCCTCCCGAGCCGCCGCAAGAGGGAAGTCTGGAACAATTTATTACCGAGCACTACTGGGGCTATTCGACTCAACGAAGCGGAGGATCAGTCGAATATCACGTTTCTCATGTACCTTGGCGAGTGTGGGTGAGCACTACGGCAGGATTTGAAGGTGATGCAAGCTTGTTGTACGGCGTCGAACTGAGCCATGTCCTTCAAGGTCATCTAAGTTCCGCATTTATTGCCGATGGCTCCGAGGTCACTGTTTTCAGAGGCAACAAACTCGCATGAGGAAGCTGGACCAAGAATCGAAAACGATGCCCCCTCGTGCGGGTTGGATACTTTACGATGGTGGCTGCGGGTTCTGCTTTCGTTGGGTTCACTTCTGGGAAAGGGTAATTGAGCGACGGGGGTTTTCTCTCAAAGACCTACAATCGGCATGGGAAGACGGCAGCTTAAAAAAATCGCAACTGAACTTGCTGGATGACATCCTTGTATCGACCCAGGATGGCAAGTTGGAATCTGGGGCCGATGCATATCTCTTCGTGGCACGGAGAATCTGGTGGGCATGGCCATTCTATGCAATCTTTCGCCTGCCCGGTTTTAATTGGATGCTTTGGCAAGGCTATCGTTGGTTCAATCGTAACCGATACCGCATCTCTCGCCACTGCCCACTACCGGCGCGAGGCAATTCTGGCCACGCATTGAAGGACAGTACCCGATTATCGCGGGACGCCTAGCCAAAACCTAGCCTTATTTCTGGGATCTTAAAACGAAAGCCTGGCGCTCACCTGCATTTCGCGCCCCGGCGTCATCGCCATGGTGATCGTTCCGAACTGCGGCGTGTTCACGTAGCGGTTCGGCGTGCCCAGGTTCACCTTATTCAGCGCGTTGAATGCTTCGGCCCGGAACTGCAAATTGGTTCTCTCGCTGACGCGGAAGGCTCGCGCCAGCGCGAAGTCCAGGGTTTGCATGCGCGGACCATATACGGAGTTCCGGCCTGCATTGCCGTATGTAAACGCCGGGGGCGCAGCAAACGCGGCGGGATTAAACCACTCCGCGGCGGTGTGCGTGCCCGGGCTAAACACGGGCTGTCCGGTAACCTTCGCCCGGATCGGATTCTCGCCCAGCACAGTTCCGGAGTTCGCGGTGTCTCCGAATACGGAGATGGTGAACGGCATTCCAGATTGAACCTGGTAGATGGTCGAGAAATTCCAGTCCTGGGTTACGAGGCGAATCCACTCCTGCCGCCGGAAAGCGGGAATATCGTAAACGCTGCTCAGGGCCAAGCGATGCCGGACGTCGCAGGCTGGACCTTTTTCGGCGTTGAGCTTCCTGTTGTCTTGTGGGATGGACGATTCGTCCATGGGAGAACGGAAGTCCGGCGCATTGGTCAGATTTTTGGCAAAAGTATAGTTGGCCAGAAAGCTAAGCCCGTGCGAATAACGGCGGCGCACATTCACGTAGCCCGCGTCGTACCAACTCTGCGCCGTGTTCTCCAACAAATTGATGGTGCTGACCGGGAAAGTTTCACTCTGCACGACGGCGGTGGTGCTGCTCGGCGTCAACACCGTGCCCGGCACAAAAGTGAGCGTCTTGAAGGGGCGCCGCGGGCCAAGAGGGCCCGGTCCGGGAAGAGTGTTGTTGATCAAGTGCGCTCTTTGCAGGTGGAAACCGCGTGAGCCGATGTAGCCGACTTCCAGAGAGGTGTTTTGCCCGAAGCCTTTTTGGACGGAGCCGTTCCATTGCTGGACGTGCTGCGCGGGAGCGTGGGAATCGAAAGCCGTGAAGCTCACCGTGGTGGGCGTTAGAGTGCCCGTGCCCAGAACCGGAGTGCCGAAGTTCATGCCGGTGTTGAAGAGCGCGGATGGCGGCGTGAAGTTGTCCGCTTGCTGCGTCTCGGGAAAAACATACGGGACGTTGTGCCGCTGGTTGCACCAGGTATTCAGATCTACCGGCGTGAAAAAGATTCCATAGGACGCATGGAAGACAAGGCCCACGCCCGGAAGGTTCTTGGCGATTCCCACGCGCGGTGCGAAGTTGTGTTTGTTGGTGTACATCAGCCCTCGCGGATAACTCAACTGGCCGCCGATGAAAACGGAAGGAACGCCGTTGTTAAAAATCAGGTTCGTGTTGGTGTTGTCTTTGTCATAGAGAGGACTGGTGTATTCATAGCGTAGGCCGAGGTTGAGAGTCGTCGTGGGCGTCACCTGCCAACTATCTTCGGCGAACCCCGCCGTTCCCCAGGCGCGCAAATCCATTTGCGGTATGCCGGCCTGGCGTTGTTTCACGGCGGGCAGGCTAAGCAGCATGCTGGCCAGTCCGGAGCCGCTGCTGCCGTCATTGAAACCAAATTCAGTTGTGTAACCCGTGGTGTACTGGTAGTAGCCGCGATTCTGGAAGAATCCCCACATCGGCCAGATATAACGGTGGAACTCGCCGCCGAATTTCATGCCGTGGCGGCCGCGCTGCCACGCATAGGTATCCCGGACCTCAATCGTGGTGTCCCAGGCATGCATCGGCGTTGCAGCAAAGGTGTCACCGATTCCCGTGTATCCCTGGACGGCGAACCACGGAGAACCCCAGGCGTTCTTGCCTCCGAACCCGATTCCCTGAATGCCCAGCGCGCTAACGATATCGTTGGTTCCCTCATTCTGCGAAGTGCGGTCCATCGAAAGGCGAGAAAGCGCAAGCGAGACAGTGTTGACTCTGTTGCTCCCAAAAATGTGGTTCCACGACCCCACGGCCTGCTGGGACAGATTGTTGAAGTTCACGCCAAAGCCGGGCAGGTTTTCCGTCGTGGAGGTCATGCCGCTGCTCGGGGAAAAGCCATTTTCACCGCCAGCAGAGTAGCGAGCCAAAAGAGTATCGCCGTTCGAGAAATTATGGTCCACGCGCAACGTACCTTGGTCCTGAATGTGATGTTCGGTGCGGACATCGAGGTAATTGTTGGAGTCGGCGGCGCCCGCCATCATCATGTTCGGTGGAGGCAGATATTGCAGCAGAAAGCTTTCCAGAAGAGGATTGATCCTGCCCGATGGAATTTGATTGTTGTTAAACTGCGAGCGAGTATACGGAAAATTCGAGGGCCCGGTCGGCAGATTCGGGTTGTAATTTGGATTCTTGACGGCAGTGGTTGGGTCGTAGATTTTGACATTGCTCATGCTGAAATCCCCCTTGACTTCGGCTTGCGTGGGGACCGTCAAAATCTGGGAGTCTACCTGCGCCAGGCGCAAGCCCTCATAGTTGACGAAGAAAAAAGTTTTCTTTCCGATCAGCGGGCCGCCGAATGAGGCGCCGAAATTATTTTGCACCAGGTGATTGTTGCCCATGGACGCAAAGGTGCTGGCATCCATTGCGCCATTGCGGAGAAATTCGTAGATCGTTCCGTGGTATTGGCTGGAGCCGGAATGCGTGACGATATTGATTTGGCCGCCGCCGGCGCCTCCCATATCGGCCGTGTAGCTGCTCGTTTCCACTTGAAATTCCTTGACCGCATCGGGAGAAGGGCTCAAGTTCTGCGTATTAAACGTGGGATCGGTATTTGTGGCGCCGTCCAGGAGGAAGAAGTTCGCATTCGGCCGGCTGCCGCCGATCACCACGGCGGAGCGTTGCCCCGGACGCCAGTAAAGAGGATTCGTGGATCCCGTCTGCGCGCCAAACCCGACGTGGGCGCCGGGCACGGTGAGCACCAGGTCAATCAACATGCGCCCATTGAGGGGCAGTTCGCGAATGGAGGTGGGCTCGACCACCTCTCCAACGCTGGCGTCGGTCGTTTGCAAGACTTCGCTGCCGGCCGTGACTTTTACTCCCTGCGTGACGGAGCCAATCCTCAAGCTGATATCCATTGCCAGTTTCTGGCCCACCTCCAGCCGCAAAGACTGCTTTGCCGTAGCTAAGCCGGAGGCTTCGACCTTCAGTTCGTAATCATCTGGCAGGAGTGCTGGCGCCTCGAAGCGTCCTTGTTGGTTCGTGACGACGCGGCGAATTGCTCCTGTGCTCGCCGCCGTGAGTTCGATTTCCGCTCCCGCAACGGGGAGATGCTGCGGATCGGTGACGGCACCGGTGAGGACGGCGTAGTTGCTCTGGCCAAATCCGGGCAGCGCTAACCCTAAAAGAAATAGAAGTGCGCAAGATCGCCTCATACGGTTTGTCTCTCCAGAAAAACTCACGCCGCGCAAAGCGTTGACTTCCGGGCACAAAAAACGAACGGTTCGAGCGACACGAGATCGATATTCAGCCCCCGTTGCCGGAAACTCTAACTGTGAGGAGAAAGGCCAGCAATAGTAGGAAAGCATTAGAAACCGTCCGGCTCCGGATTCTTCACCCAGCAAGCGCCGCCTTCATGGCCCGCATCCTGGCTGGCATGCCCCCGGATTATTTCCACAGCCCCCGGCTGGACTCAGCCGCACCCAAGCGCTACTCTATGGGACCCGTTCGGCAGGGGTTTCCGCGCAACGGAGACAATCGAGCGGATTTCCGAGGCTGTACATGGCTACCGTCACAACGCTTTCCTCCGGTTCCCGCCCGGAGCACCGCGGCCTTTCCTTTTGGATGGACCGCGTTATCAAGGAAATGGAAAACCTCCGCTCGTCTCCCGACACGGGTGCCGTCCACGATCTTCGCGTGGCCATTCGCCGCTGCCGGTCCGTCGCGGCGGTGATGGAAGAGGTGGACCCCGATCCCGCCTGGCCGGCCATGCGCAAGGTCGCGCGCAAACTCTTTCGCGGACTCGGAGCGCTTCGCGATGCTCAAGTAATGGACGAGTGGGTAAAGAAGCTCGCTCCTGAAACCGACCCCGTGCGCACGCATCTGCAAACTGCGTTCGAATCGAACGAACCCACTCTGCGAGAGAACGCGCTCCGCGTGGCAGACAGATTCGACCAAAAATCCTGGAAGCGCCTCGACCGCACTCTGCGCCAACGCTCTCGCCTCGTGCCGGCTGGGAGTCTCGCCGCCGAATGCCTGGCGCTCGAACGATTCGAAACCGCCAGGGATCTTCACGCAAAAGCCCTGCGCACGGAAAAATCCAAACCCTGGCACGCGATGCGTATTGCACTGAAGCGCTTCCGCTACACCGTCGAGAACCTCTTGCCCGAGCACTACGCCGCCTGGGGCGACAATCTCAAGCGCCTCCAGGACATGCTCGGCGAGGTTCACGATCTCGACGTCCTTGCCGAAGTCGTCAGGAAGTCCGACTTCCTCGAAACCGAAGACTCCCTCAAACTCTGGCAGGAAATCATCGGGCGCGAGCGGCACGAACGCATCGAAACCTATCGCCAGCTCACTCTCGGCAAAACGAGCCTTTGGAACATC
>QHZB01000421.1 GCA_003224525.1 Acidobacteriota bacterium
TTACATTCTGGCTGGCTGTCGAAATAGCAATTCGCCAGAGACACGTGGTCAAGGAGCAAGCCAGCGAGCCCGAATAACTTCCTGTTAGCTCGTTACTCGTCCAGAACCGAGCAAATTGCAGAACCATAACTCATCAACCATAATCTCCCGCTCCTCTCCCCCCCGTTACCACTGAAAACACCGAACACTTGACATGTATACTGTATGGCTGTAATCATACAGAATGCTCTTTCACGTGAATCCATCCTCGGGCGTGCCGATTTATGCCCAGATCGAGATTCAAGTGAAGAATGCGATTGCTGCGGGCGCCGTGAAACAGGGCCATGCATTGCCCTCGGTACGCAAGCTGGCCGCCGAACTGAGGATCAATCCCACTACCACCGCACGCGCGTATCAGAATCTGGAGCGCGATGGCGTCATTACCACCATTCCGGGTGGCGGCACATACGTTGCCGAAAATGTCCCGCGCTTCCTGAAATCGGAGAAATTGCGCCGTCTGCAGCCATACGCCAAGCAGATCGCCGTCGAAGGTGCCCAACTCCTCCTTACGGACGAGGACATTCTGAAAATCGTGCAAGAGGAATTGGCCAAATTAACAGAACGCGTAGGAGACAACAGATGAACGAACTTGCCATTGATACCAAGGATCTCGCGAAGACATACGCCGGCATCCGCGCCGTCAGTGGAATCAACCTAACCGTGCCGCGCGGATCGATCTATGGGTTTCTCGGCCGCAACGGAGCAGGCAAAACAACTACGATCAAAATGTTGCTCGGACTTGTACGTCCCACGGCCGGTTCGGCTAGCGTGTTGGGCATGGATGCACGCAGCGAACACGTTGCCATTCTGCAACGCACCGCTTTTGTCAGCGAGAAAAAGACTCTGTATCCCTCGCTGACGCCATCCGAAGTGGTGCGATTTAGTCGTGGCTTTTACCCAACTTGGTCGGACAGCGCGGTAGAGAAATATGCCCGGCTATTTGAAATCCCGATGAAACAACGCTTTGAACAGCTCTCCAACGGCAACCAAACCAAGGTTTGGCTATTGCTGGCCCTTTGCCAAGGTGCGGATTTACTGATTTTGGATGAACCGACAACCGCTTTGGACCCGATTACCGTGGACCAGTTGATGCATGTGCTGGCCGAGGACGCTCCCGACCGAGGGTGCACAATTTTCTTCTCCTCCCACCAACTTGAGGAGGTGGAGCGGATCGCGGAATACGCCGGGTTCATCGATCAGGGCAAGCTTCTGATGGAGGCCCGATTAGATGACATCAAGAGCGAATTTCTCCTGATCACTGCTGTCGGCAGCTCCCTTCCGGCACAATCGTCGGCGCAGATTTTGTCCGTTGATGTTGCGGAGAACTTCTACCGATACGTTGTGACAAGAGATGCCGAAGGCAGCCCGATCCTAGAATGTTTCTGCGGCGAAGCCGTTCGTAACGCCATCAAGGGTTTAAGCGAGGCTAAAGCCCGGATCCCTGATGGCGGCCCACGTAGCGTGGCGGCAGTACCTTGCTGCCAAATGCGGAAGCGGATATGATTGCCCCCAAATAGCCGCTCTTCCATAAAGCAAGTGTGCCCACGGTGGACGCGCTCAAGCGAATGAATCTGAAGTGAACGCGCGGGGTCGAGACGCGAATTTGTTGGATCGTCTCTGCTCTCCCGAGCACTTTCATGAGGACACTCGATGACTGTGAGATTTGCAACAACCGTTCAAGGAGGTGCACAGATGGTTCGTGCCCAACAAACTTCCGCCCAAGTGGTCTCGCGCGTTCTTGTCTTTCACGAAACTGGTGCCGCAGCGGGCACTCCGAAATTTTTAGAAGACCTGAGGCGGTCGTTCCCCAGACCTAGCGAGATTTTCTCGGATTTACGATTCGCGGCCTCCCAGGGCGTTGCCGCCAGCTACGTAAAGCGTGCGGAGCAGGCGAATGCGCCTCTGGTCTTCGCCAATTTGGGAATTACGCTTGGTTACGCCGATCGATCATCGGTTGAAAAGATACGTAAAAAGCCTGGCGTCAGCGCCGTGTTTATAGCGCCGCGATTGGGACAAATTAAGCCCGTACGGATAGCTGCAGCGGAGTTAAAAAGCCGATTAACTTGGGCCCTCGTTGCCCTTGGCATAGAGAGTCTTTGGAAGCAGGGGTTGACCGGAAAAGACATCCTCGTCGGTCATCTGGACACCGGCGTAGACGCCAAGCATCCCGCGCTGAGGGGCCGTGTCGCGGACTTCGGAGAGTGGGATCTACTTGGCCGAAAACTGAACAGTCCTAGTCCACACGATTCGGCCCAGCACGGTACGCACACCGCAGGGACAATTTGCGGAGGTGCCGTTAGCGGGCAATCCATCGGCGTTGCTCCTGACGCGAAGCTCTATTCGGGGCTGGTGATCGAGGGCGGCGACACGACGGCCCGAATCCTCGGAGGTCTAGACTGGCTTGTCGGGCTAGGCGTTCGTATTGTCAGCATGTCACTCGGATATCCGGGATACACCCCTGTTTTTACAAGATTGATCGAAGTATTGGCCAGCCGGAATGTCCTGCCAGTATTTGCTATTGGCAATGAGGGGCCGAATACGAGCAGGTCGCCCGGGAACTACCCGGAATCTCTTGGAATCGGTGCCATCGATCAGAGTGGACATACGGCAACATTCAGCGGCAGCGAGCATTTCGTTCGCAAACTCGACCCGGACAAACCGGACTGTGTTGCTCCCGGAGTTGGAATTATCTCAGCCAAGCCTGGAGGGGGATACCAGGAGATGGACGGAACCTCCATGGCTACGCCCCATGTTGCTGGCATAGCCGCTCTACTCCTACAGGCGAAACCATCCGCGACTGCGGCGGATCTTCAACAGGCTATTCTACAGTCTTGCAAGCCGATAACTGGAGAGCCCCCATTGCGTTACGGGCATGGTGTCGTGCAGCCTGACCAAGCTCTCAAGCTACTCACAGGAACAGCGGCGGCTTCAAAAGTGTCTGCCAAACGGGTGAGGAGTCGAAAAGTATCCAAGGCCCCCGCGCGCCAAACTCGGCGGGCAAAAGGTCGCAAAAAGGTGTAAAATGCAGGTATGAAGGCTGGCAACAAGAAGGCACAGATTGATCCAAAGCTCTCGGAAGCTCTGCTCTCGGCAGGGGATGAAGGAACTGTCGAAGCGGTCCTCATGCTAAAAGATGACAAGGACGCGCCTGCCAGCAAGAAGCAGATGGACGAGTGGAAACAGAAAATTAAGGATTTGTCCGAGGGCGAACCCGTTGAAGCCAACTACTTTCCCAACCTCGGCAGCATGGCGGTTCGAGCCAAGGCCCGAGTCGTAAGAAAGCTCCTCCAGCAACCAGGCCTGTCCGTTGCGTCACTAAACCGCTTCTAAGATCCTAGGAAGATTGTGTTCGACGCTTGGTTCAACTAAATACGTCACCATGCTAGTGCGTACGAGCAGATTATAACCAAAAAATTGGCGGGAGCGACGGGACTCGAACCCGCGACCTCCTGCGTGACAGGCAGGCGTTCTAACCAACTGAACTACGCCCCCGCCGTGCGAACGACGTGAAGCTTCCTTTGTTTCCTACTGTTCCTTCGCGTTCCCGTCCGTGCTCCAGACGTCCGTGCCGTGACAGTCTAGCGTTATTTGGTTTTACAACGACTTACAAGACATGCGGGGACTGCCAAACTACGCGTAAGTCGTACAAGACATCGCACTCTGTGGGTTGGGTTGTGGGTTGGAAAAAAGCCGTCTTCCTAACGAACGGGCGGCCTCTCCTTCTCGCGGCAATTGCTTTGACAGAGCCAATCCACCTCCCTAAACTGACAGTCATGGAAGTGCACATTAAGCCCGAGACAGAGTCGCGCCTGACTGAGCTCGCCTCCAAGAGTGGCCGCGCAACCGACGACCTCGTGGAAGATGCCCTAGCTGGATATCTGACAGAGGTGGCAGAAGTCCGCGAAATGCTTGATGGCCGCTACGATGACATTAAGAGCGGTCGAGTGAAGCCTATCGACGGCGAGGCTTTCTTTGACGGCCTGCGTCAGCGTGAGGATGAACTGCTCAAGCAGCGCAATCCCAAATGAATGCCGAACGGGGTTTTAAGCTGCACCCTGGCCCTGCGTCGGACATAACCAGCATCTGGGAATTTATTACCAAAGACAATCCTCTTGCCGCCAAGCGTGTCCGTGAGGACATTTTAGACGCCATTCGCAGGCTCGTCCCTTTTCCCCATCAAGGCCACCAACGCAGAGATCTTACCTCACGACCACTGCGTTTTCAGACGGTACGCAATTATCTTATCGCCTACGCACCCGACGAAGAGCCGCTCCTTGTACTCTCCGTGCTCGACGGTCGCCGAAGCCCACGCGTGCTCGCGGCCATCTTTCGTGGGCGGAAATGAATCTCCGAGTCGGAATAAATATCAACTGGTTCGCCAGACTGCGCGGCACCGCTTTTCAAAACATAGTCCCGATTTTTGTTTCTCGCTTCCCAAGCTTCGGACGTGGGTTCGATCCCCACCGCCCCTACCAAAATCCCAATGTTCTGAAAGCTTTCTCCGGCCAATTGCCTGCGTATCGTGTTCCTCAGACTCTATTGCACAACGAGAGCTCTCTCAAACGAATAGGTTTGGCCATCAGGATTGGTCAAGCTGATCGCTGCGCCTCCCGCCGCTACGTTCGGCACCGTGCAGGACAACGTTTCACTGTCAACAACGCTACAAGCGGCAGCCTTGCCCCCAATCGTGGCCGTCAAACCTGCAACGAACCCACTACCCCGCAGTTGAATCACTCCTCCTACCGACGCCGTCGCAGGCGACGTGGTTCCCACTGCCAGCGGTACGACACTCAACTCGAAGTAACCAACTCCATTTTGTAGCGCGCCCAAAATCTTTGAACCCGATGGGTCGACGGCCAGCGGCTGCGGCACACCGATAATTGGGATGATCGGCCCGTTCCCGCTGGTTGGGTTTTGCACCGCAAGTTGCAATTGCGGCCGTCCGTTACGTGTGTCTGAAACCGCAATCCGGCCTCCGTCGGTTCCTGTCGTATACAACAAGCTCCCCGTCTTGTTCAGCCGCGCGTCAAAGCCAGGCTGCACGACAGGCACCGATGGCAAGAGCCGTTGGTCCAGTGTTCCCTGCGCAAGAGCTGTTATTCCTCCGTCCCCATCAACCGCCCCTAACCCGCTGACCCACGGCGTGTCGGCTACGATTACGGGTCCGGCAAACGTATCGGATGCCGCGTTGTAACTCCAAATGTATTCGGGTCCAGAAGGCTGCACACCGAACTCCACGCCGGAGCTTCCCGCGTAAAGGATGGTGCTTCCGTCGGCGCTTGCCCTGCCATATTCAGGGTATGGAACGTACCCAGCACCACAGGAAGATCCGGCATCGGCCCGTCCCGCAACCTGCAAGTTTGTCAGGCCAATTTGCCGCACCGGATTGTTCACACACGCTGTCACACTGACAAACGCTCGATTGTTTGCTGCGGTCAACACCGTGATCGGTTGTACTTGCGTTCCCGTCGGATCTGATGCCAGTCCTACGTTCACCGCTGTGCTCGTCCCAGCCGCCAGATCGAACACAATCACACTCTGATCTTGCGGATCCACTACCAGCAACTTCGAGTTGTCGGGCGTCAGCACTAATTCTTGCAGCACGGCTCCCGAGCTGATCGAAGTGGA
>QHZB01000422.1 GCA_003224525.1 Acidobacteriota bacterium
GCCGCCGGCGCGGAATGAAGTTGCCCGCGGCGTCCGTGTAGCTCCGCCCCTCGCCACCCACAGCGAAGTTGAAGAGGGTACCGGCCTTAGATGCCGATTCGCCTTGGTGACAGCTCCCGCAGGACGCAGTCTGCTTCGTGGCGAGGACGCCACCGAACTGCGGCAGGATCCTGGCCGTCCGGATCGGGTCGTGAAAGAGTTGCTTGCCGAGGTAGCGCTTCGCTTCGGTCGTCTTGAAGCGCGGGTCGGCACTCGCATCAGTGCCGTCGGGAAGCCGCGCCTGCGGCAGGTTCGCATCGTCTGCCGGGACCATCAATTTCTCGATCCCACCGACCTGCCCATCAATGAACCGGCGCAGCTGGATGGGGCCGTCACCGTCATCAGCAGCAGCGACTCCGCAGCAGAACAGGGAAACGGCCAGGGCCGTGAGCGAGCGGCCGATGCGGGGAGGCCGCTGCTTCGACGTCGAAGTGTCTCCTTGTCGATTCGCGGGCTTTGCAAACTGTCCTCTCGGTTCCTTCTTCATGTTCGTTTGCCTCCAGAAGTTAGGTGTAGATGCGGGTTCGGTCAGCCCTAGGCCGCGCGATCAGCGGCGCTACTGGCGCCCGCTTGTACAAAGCAACCTCCGTGCCAGACTGTGACTGCCAACGTAATCAACAACCTGACAGTGAATGAGGGGCGCTCCGCCGCAGCGCGCGGCGGCCTGCTGCGGGCGGCCGCTACCCATTGCGGCCGCCATCTGTTCGTGAATCGCGGAATCGCCTCATCGCCAGGACTGGGAGAGCGCCCGGGTGCTGCGATGCGCAACGCTAAGCAACAATCATTGCGCTCGGTCGGCAAAGGGACCGTCAGAGCCCGCGGTGGGACAGGATGGCGCGCGCGGGGACTGGCCATGCGATCACGGTGAGGCTCGTGACCTCCTCTTGCATCCGGATGCGAAGGACAATCAGGCTTTGCTCACTTCGGGGGTTCGAGCGTTCCGCCGGTGATCTTCTTACAGGTGCCCTGCGGTACGTAGATCCAGGAGCGCGGGTCATTGTCCTTTGCAAGCGTTCCGGCGCACGAATTGGAGCCGAAGAAGCAATCATTCAGGCCAGCGCGGGCGACGCCATAGCACTTCTCGTACTTGTAGGTCGGCTTCTCCGGGTGCACCTGAGCGGAAGCGGAGGCGGAAAAAAGGGACAGCACTGCGGCCGTAATTACGGCAGAACTCGTCTGATCAATCGGCGGTTTCATGACGGGATTTCCTTGCATGTCGGTGTGGCGGGTTTTGATACAGTGGTGATCGATCATTGATGAAGTCACAGCGTGGCGCGCACTCCGAGCGTGAAGACGCTGCCACCACCTGCAACGGAATTGCTGTCGGCGCCATCGTTCGCAAGCTCGTACAAAAACCAGGCACCATAAAGTCTCAGGCGGGTTGTGAATCGATAGCTCGCCCCGACCTCGAACGCGGACAGGCGATCATTTCCAGTTCGGCTGCCCGCGACTTGGGCGCGCGCATACTGGTAATAGCCTCCGACCGTCCAGGGCCCGCTGTTGTAGTTGAGACTCTCTGTCGCACCCCAGGCGGGGGAGGCAGAGTTGCCCAGCGCGAGCCGGGACGTGCCGCTCGTGCCGTCATAGCTGGCGGCAATTCCGATGTCGAGAGAATCGTTGAGCACGACGCTGGTACCCAAGCTCACGGAATTGAGGTCTCGAAGGATGGCGCCTTCGCCTGCCCGATCCGCGCGCGCGTGCGCGTACGTTCCGCCCCAGCGCCAGACGTCCTGGTGCCAGTAGCTTTCGTGCACGAGCCCGATCTGGGCCAGCCGGTCGAAGCGCGGATCCTCGGCATCTGCGGCGAAGGACACCCCGCCCAACCAACCATTGTGTTTGGGCAGGACGTACAGGACCTTGAGCGATTCATCGTTGAACAGCGATGCCGTAACGCCTCGGGCCGCCAGCGGTTCCAGGCGCGAGCGCACGGCGGCTCGCAAGAATTGGGTTTGAAGCCCCCCGCCCGGGTCGAGACTCCGTCCCGTCGGCGGTCCGAATTCAGCCGTTGTAAACGCAAAGCTGTTCGGTGCGTAGCCGGTCAAGACATCCGGCAATCCCATGCGCTTGCCGACCTCGAGCCTGCCGGCAGAACCGAACAGCAGCACGCTCGCCTCGCTGAGGTGAACATGGTCAGTGGAGCCCTCGACGACCACGCGTGCGCCAATGTCCGGGCCATTGACCGTGCTAAGTCGAGCCAGGACTCGGGCCGCGCCGTCGAAGAGTACAGGGTCCGGCGCCTGCCCCCTCACCGAGGCGGCTTCGTGCGTCGCACCGGTGGTCACGTTTCCATAGCCCTCAACGGTGAAGGTCACGGGCATCTCATTCAGGATGACTTGCGAATGCGCCGCTCGTGAGGTCAGCGTGAACAGCAAGCTCGATATCAAACCTGTTGCGAGGAGACCTGTCCTTGCGCGACGCACCAGGTTTGACTGGTTGTCGGATGGATTCGACGAAGGGTGATAGATCTCGCTCATGGCGTGCCTTTCTTGCAAGTCACGTGCCGCGGCGACTGGACCCGCAAAGTGCTGCGGCCGCCTCCGTCCGGCACGGCTGCCGCGGGCGAGATCAGCTGTCCGCCAATCGCCTCCCCGATTCGAAGTTGATCCCGTCGAGGCTGCCTCAGTGCAGCCGCAACCGGCTACGGATCCGCGATGGATTGCGGTCGCGCAATCCGGCGCGCGCGTGAAGTCTCGGATCGAAGCCGCCTAACCGCCTGAATCCGTGCGGATCGTTGGAGTGGCACAACTATTGCTCAGGCATTCGTTACCGAGCCGCGCATCCGAGCGCGTCCGGATACTTCACTACTTAAAGGAGCGATGCGACATGACCTCGAAGACCGCGATTCTCGCTGCAGCCGTGAGCAGCCTGTTCGTGCTGACGACGACGGCGTTTGCTGCGGACGACAGCAACTCGGAGAAGTGCTACGGCGTAGCGAAGGCGGGAAAGAATGACTGCGCGGGCGCGGCGCACGCCTGTGCGGGCCAGGGCACGAAGGACAAGAGCGCTAAGGAATTCATCAAGTTACCGAAAGGCACCTGTGAGCGCATCATGGGCGGCTCCCTCACTCCCGGAAAGTAGCCCCTACTGGCCGTGAGTGTTCCCGACACGCAGCTGACGCCAGCCCTCTCCCCGCGATCCGGGGAGAGGGTCATCGGCACCTACCCTGGGCTGAGCGCGGGCATCGGCCTGCGAGCCCAGCATCATGAAGAAATCGTATCGCGCCTTCCTCCGGTTGGTTGGTTTGAGGCTCACAGCGAAAACTACTTCGCCCAGGGCGGCGCGCACCGTGAGCACCTGACGCGGATCCGCGCTCATTACGAGTTGAGTCTGCATGGGGTCGGATTGTCGATGGGATCTACCGATCCGCTAAACCTGCAGCATCTGCGCGAACTAAAGCGCCTGGTGGACGAAGTCGAGCCCCTGTTCGTATCGGAACATCTCTCCTGGAGCTCGGCCAGCGGACGCTACGTGAACGATTTACTGCCCCTGCCCTACACGGAAGAAGCCCTGCAACACATGGTTGCGCGGGTGCGCGAAGTTCAGGACGGCCTCGGACGTCAGATACTGGTCGAAAACATCTCGAGCTACTTGCGATTCGAGTGCCCGGAAGTGCCCGAATGGGAATTTCTCACTGCCCTCGCGCGGGAATCCGGGTGCGGAGTACTGCTGGACGTCAACAACGTCTATGTCAACGCAATGAATCATGGATTTGACCCACAGAGCTATCTGCAAGGAATTCCGCGGACTGTCGTCAAGGAATTTCACTTGGCGGGCCATACGGTGGCCCATATTCGGGAGCGCGAGATCCGCATCGATACCCACAACACTCACGTGTCCGATGACGTCTGGGCCCTGTACCACGCGGCCGTGAAGCGATTTGGACCGGTGCCGACGCTCATCGAGTGGGACGCGGATATTCCCTCTCTGGAAACGCTTCAAGCAGAAGCCGCAAAAGCCGACTGGATCTCGGAGCCCTTCCGTGCTGTCGCTGCGTAACATCCAAAGCTCTTTCGCGGCGCATCTGCTCGAGGATGCGCCCGGATCTATCATTCCGTGGATCCGCGCCGACGGTATCGATCCTGCCGCTCGACTGCAGATTTATCGCAACAACCTGCATGAGGGATTCCAGAAGACCCTCGCCCTTGAGTATCCCGTGATCCGCCGCCTCGTCGG
>QHZB01000102.1 GCA_003224525.1 Acidobacteriota bacterium
ACCACACCTTGCTCGCCATAAATGACCACCAACTAAATTCGCCATGACATGAGGTCCGACCGCGGCAGCGAAAAGTCAGTTTTCATTTCTCTTGCGTCTTCGCTGTGGTGTTGATTCTCCTCAGAGGTTTCACCTTCAAATCCTGAGGAGTCGACTTGAGCGAGACCCGCCGTTGTCCGCACTGCCAAAGTTCGTTTCTGCCTTCCGCTTACCGTCCCCAGCAACGGGTTTGCGGTCAGCCGGATTGTCAACGTCGGCGTCGCGCGGATTATCACCGCAAGAAGCTGGCGACGGACCCCGAGTATCGCCAAGGGGTGGGGGAAAGCCAGAAGCAGTGGCGGGAGGAGCATCCCGGCTATCAGAAGCAGTACTGGAAGGATCACCCCCAAGCAGTAGCGCGGAACCGCCAGCAACAGCACCTTCGTGACCAACGCCGCCGCCTCCGGCATCTTGTAAAGAACAACTTAGCTTTGGATCTAAAGCATTCGGCCTCAGAGGTTTGGCTCTTGGGGCCGAAGCTGCACGATCTTGACAAGAACAACTTAGCTTCCGCGCAAGTCCTTATCTTGGCGCCAGTTGTCCCTCTTCCGGTGGAGCCCAGCCCTTCTTGAAAAGAACACCCCTATTGAATGGCGTGCGCAATGGGCTTTATACCCGTGGCCGCTGGAGAGTCTGGCTACGATGCAACTGGAGTTTCACCAACTGGACCGCCGTCATGAACATCTGCGCGTGCGGAATCCACAACGGCAACGGCAGTTGTTGGCGTCGTTGGCCGCCGCAGGACAACAGACCCCCATCGTCGTCGTCGCCGTTTCGGATCAGCCGGATCGCTATCTGGTCATTGACGGTTACAAGCGCGTCGCGGCTCTCGAGCAACTCGGCCGGGACACGGTCGAGGCGGTGATCTGGCCGCTGAGCGAAGTCCAGGCCCTGGTGCTGGACCGTTCGCTGCATTGGTCGGAACCAGAGAGTGCCCTGGAAGAAGGCTGGCTGCTCGCGGAGTTGGAGCAACGGTTCAGCTATGGCCTGGAAGAACTGGCCCGACAGTTCGATCGCAGTGTGAGTTGGGTGTCACGTCGCTTGGCCTTGGTTGAGCTTCTTCCGGACAGCGTGCAGCAACAAGTGCGCGCGGGCGAGATCCCGGCGCAAGTGGCGATGAAGTATTTGGTGCCGGTGGCCCGTGGCAGCCTAGACGACTGTCAGCAGATGGCCGCCGCGTTTGCGCGGCACAAGTTCACGAGCCGGCAAGCTGGGCAGTTGTATGCCGCTTGGCGAGAGGCGCCGCCCCAGATCCGGCAACGCCTTCTCGAACAGCCGCAGTTGTTTTTGAAGGCGCAGCGGGAAGCCGAGCCCCAACCAGCAGCGGCCTCCTCCCCCCAGGAACTGTTGCGCGATCTGGAGATGATCGCGGCCATCGCCCAGCGGGCCAACCGCCGGCTAAGGAGGGCGAACGCCGAATTCGAGCAGATGGATGGTGAGCAGAGCGAGCTACTGCGCCACCAGCTCGATCTCGCCCTGCAAGAACTCCATCGTCTGGCAGCAAGAATCCCGCAAGAAGCAAGGCCAGGAAAGGAAGAAGAACATGTTGAGTCAAAGTCAACGAACCACGATTCTGGAACTGCATGCTCAGGGAGTGAAGAAACGCGAGATTGCGCGCGTGCTGGGCATCTCTCGTCTGAGTGTGCGCAAGGTGCTTCGTTCCAACTCCCCGCAGGTGCCGTTACTCCAGCGTGCCGAGAAAGCCGAACCCTATCGGCAACAGATCCTGGAGTTGTTGCCCCGCTGCAAAGGGAATCTGGTGCGGGTCCATGAAGAACTCGTGGCCAGCGGGGCGGTGTTCTCCTACCAAGCCCTGACGGCCTTCAGCCGCCGGCATGGCCTCACCGAGCCGCCTCAGCAGGCCGCAGGGCAATACCATTTTTTGGCGGGCGAGGAACTTCAGCACGATACTTCTCCCCATGAAGTCGAACTCGCCGGGAAGAAACGCCGCGTACAAACCGCTTCGGCCGTGCTGTGCTACTCGCGCATGTTGTTCTTTCAGTGTTTCGCGACGTTTCAGCGCTTCGATTGCAAAATCTTTCTCACCGAAGCTCTGCGATATTTCGGCGGCAGCCCGCAACGCGTCATGACTGACAACACGCACGTGGTGGTACTGCGGGGAACCGGGCGAGAGATGGTTCCCGTGCCCGAGATGGCCGCCTTTGCCGAGCGCTTCGGCTTCTCCTTCGTAGCCCACGAGCGTGGCGATGCCAACCGCTCTGCTCGGGTGGAACGACCGTTCTGGTTCATTGAAAGGAACTTCTTGGCCGGCCGCACCTTCTCCAGTTGGCCAGACCTGAATGGGCAGGCTCGGCAGTGGTGCGAGCGGGTCAACTCCACCTATAAAAAACACATCCGCGCCGTTCCTCGCGAGTTGTTTGCCCTCGAGCAACGGCATCTGCAACCGCTGCCCGCCTGGATCCCCGAAGTCTATCGTTTGCACCAACGCACGGTGGATGTCGAAGGTTATGTGGCCCTGCACAGCAACCGCTACTCCGTCCCGGTGGCCTGGATCGGTCGTCGCGTGGAGATTCGGGAAACCAAGGACAAGATCGAGATCCAACTCGATGCGCGTAACATCGTGACCCACGAGCGCATCCCCGACGAACAGTATCAGCGCATCACGCTCGGCGCCCATCGCCCACCACGCGGCCAAGGCCTTAAGCGCAGCGATGCTCACCCCGAAGAACAAGCCATCCTCCAAGCCGCGCCAGAGATAGCTGATTATGTCAGCGCTCTGAAACAACACAGTCACAAGTTGGTGGTGTTGGCCCTGCGTCAACTGCTCCGTCTGGTGCGGGAATATCCTCGGGAGCCTTTCTTAGCCGCCGTGCGAGAAGCCGCCCGCTATGGCCTCTACGACCTGGACCGCTTGGAACGGATGATTCTGCGCCGCGTGCAACGCGACTTTTTCCTGTTGGACGAGGAGCTCGAGAAGGAACCCAGCGATGAGTGAAGAACTCGAACAGCTGCTTAAGAACCTCAAACTCGGGCGCATGCTGGAAATCTATGAAGAGCAGCTGCGCGCGGCCGAGAAACAGGACGTCACCTACTCCGAGTTCCTCACCCACCTGCTGCGCGCGCAGTGGCACCATCGGCAGGAAACCGCCTTGGAGTATCGCATCCGACGCGCCAAGCTGCCCGAGCGCTGGTCGCTGGAAACCTTTCCCTTCGACCGCCAGCCCGGGGTCAGCCGCAAACAGATCCGCAGCTTTGCTGAACTGGACTTCCTGGCCAAGGCGGAAAATTTAATTTTCATTGGTCCAACTGCAGTGGGCAAGACCGGCTTAGCTTCTGGCCTGGTGCTGAAGGCCCTGGAGAATGGCTACCGTTGCCAGTTCATCCGCGCCCAGGATTTATTCGATGAGATGTATGCTTCTCTCGCCGACCGTTCCTCGCGCCAACTGGTAAAACGTCTGGCCCGCCTAGATATCCTCTTCATTGACGAGCTGGGATATTTAAACCTAAAGCCGGAACAGACCAACGTCTTCTTCAAACTGATGGAGGAGCGCTATCGTCGCCACTCCACAATCATCACAACCAATCTCATGTATGACGAATGGCCTAACTTCCTGGGCAACCGGCCCATGGCCGAAGCGCTCTTGAGTCGCCTCCGCCACTACTGCCATACCGTCCACATTCAAGGCCCGCCACTGCGCGATCCCCAAGGCTGAAGTCCACCCAGTCCCGTGTATCGGCAAACTCGAATCCAACCCAGAGAAAACCGAGCTATCAGGGAACGAACCTTCACTGAACTTCGTTTCGCTTCGTTCTGGCTGCAATTCTTTGGGACAGCTCGGGCCGTTTTTTGCGGGATGATGCAAATTGGTTTCTGAATCGTGTTCCGTGTGGAGGGCATTTCATCCAGGCACTACTGGGTAATTCCTGGTGAGCGCCAACGACGATTGTGCTTCCAACCGATAAATTCTATGCGATATACGGCACCGTCAGCGGGAATACATTGCTTCTGAACGGACTGGTCACGGGTCAGGGAACATCAGGCAACGGGACCTACACCGCCAGCGTGACCGACTACACCGATACGGGTGCCATAAGCAGTGGCACCGTCAGTGCAAATTATGTCGCGGCTACTAGTTTAAACGGCAGCCTTACTGAAGGCGCGAATTCGATAACCTTCACCGGAACATCGGTACCACCCTCGTCCTTCACCTACAATACCTCGGCGTCTATTTCTGCGATCACTGGCACATGGACAGGAACTTTGCTGGATGGAATGACCACGACAGTAACCATTAGCTCGAACGGCGGTGTAAGCGGTTCCAGTTCAGGGTGCTCGTTCTCGGGAAGTGTTGCACCAGATAGCTCCAATAAGAACTTCTTCGATGTTTCGCTAACATTTGGTGCCAGTCCGTGTTCGAATCCGAATCAAACTGCAAATGGCATAGCAGTTGAATACTTGCTCTCGGACGGCGTAACACACCAACTCCTGGCGGGCGTTACCACGGGCACTACTTTCGGGACCGTGTTCGCTGCGACGAGGTAATTCCACATCTCGGACCCCTTTGCCATATTCGGTTTGTCCAGGTCCATGTCGATGAGCCTCCGCGCAGCCAGAATTGTTGTGGCAAACAAAATGGCGAACTTTCTTTCCTCTGTCATTTCACGGGCCTATACGTCAGCCTGTATCTCGCCTCCCGGCATGCCCAGACCTGATGCCAGTAATTGCTGCGAGCATGAGGGTCGGGGTTCGGGTCACGGGGAGAAATTGACAGCACCTCAACGGTTGGAATGCTTGGGTCTGGGGACTGCGTAATTCGGTCGATGAGAAAATCATAAAGCTCGGTGACTTCGCCGCATTCGGGGCACTTCATTTTTATCTTGCTGCAAAGATGGTAGTGGGTCGGAAGACATTCGGGCCAGATCACGCGGAAATGATGTTCGCAATTTGGGCACATGAACGAATCGTGGCTTGGCATCGGAACTCCTGCTTCGTGGATTTGTGCAGGTAGGAGAAGCGGGAAGGCCAGTTTACTTTCTCTCGTCCGACGACGCAACCATAGCTAAGGGAGGCAGTCTCGATGTTCCGCTATAGCCAGTCCCCGCTGACTGCCATGCCAGAAACGAAAAACGCTCCCATGAGAATAATTTGGAGCATCGCCACCACACTAAACGCAAACCATCGGATTCCCTTCATTCGATAGACCCAGAATGCGGCTAACGCTAGCGAGAGCCAACCAAGAAGTCCAGATACCCAGCCCGCAGTGGAACTCGCGTGATAAAGAATTGCTTTCATGCTGGGAAGATGACCTACTACCTCTTTGAGGTCGAATAGTCGCTGTCCAGGGTTCTCGTTAGACAACTACGTTAGACAAACTCAATGAGGCTCAAAAACCATCAAAAACATTGAGAAATGGCGGGACGGGCCTGTAAGCCGGATTCTGTGCCGCACGCAAACTGTAAACGGCCTGCGTACGCGGCGATCATTCCTCTAGGTCACGGTTCGCACCGCGACTCCAGCAGCCTACCCGAGGGTTCTCATCTACGATGGCTTGCGCCACCGCCGAAGGAGCGCGTTCACTTTCATGAACGCTGACTCATCGAGCCGGGCCGGCTCTCCCCTCCTATTTGGCCTTGCACCACGCGGGGTTTTCCGTGCCCCCGGTGTCGCCACCGGAGCGGTGGGCTCTTACCCCACCTTTTCACCCTTGCCAAACGGCGCGAGCAGTTCGAAGACGTCTCACAGGTTTCCCTGCGCGATGCCACCGCGCTCCACTCCGCCGGCGGTCTATTCTCTGTGGCACTTTCCGTAGCGCCGTAAGTGGCACAGGCTTTAGCCTGTGCTCCCCGTTGCGCCCCCTGGCGTTACCAGGCGCGTTGCCCTGTCAAGAGTTCCGCTCCCCAAAAAGTAGAGAGCGTGCCTCAGGACGGTGTCCGGACTTTCCTCCCGCCTAGCCATCTTGCGATGACCAAGCCAGCGATCACCCGGCCCGCCCGCCAGTTCCAAGTATACTCTGAGATTCCATCGAACGGTTGGCCCGTTGGCGACGCCTTGTCAACTTTCAGGTCGCAGGTTCGGCTTCCACAATAGTCGCAACCGCTCCCGGCTCATCTTCCACTTTCACGGACCAATACCGGAACAGCACGTATGCAACGACGGCCCACAAAACCAATCGCACCCAGTCCTTCCCGTAGAAGTCCAGCCCAAAACTCGAAAATACAAAAACATTAAAGAGCGTGTGGGCAATCGCTGCCGGAAGGACGGACCCCGAGCGCAAAGTAAGCCAGCTGAAAACAAAACCCAGTACGAGGCAGGTGAACACTCGCGAAGCAAGCCTCAACACGACGCCAATATCTGTCGCAGCAAAATATGAATCGGAAAAAAAGTGGAATGCCGCCCAGACGATAGCAACGAGAAAAATTCCCCGGCAGAGCCCGTACCTCTGAATGAATCGTGGTTGCAACAGTCCACGAAAAATAATCTCTTCAAAAAGTGCACCGAAAAAAAGTAGTGACAACCAAGGATCAAGAAAATCAAAATAGGATCGAAATTCTGGAAGCCAGGAGGCACCAAAACCATGCGCCCAGAGAAATCGGTCAAACATGTAATTTCCGACGGAAATTATCACACTAAGGCCGATGGGTACGGACGCTCCCAGCAGCGCATATTGAGGTTTGAAGGCTCGAATGGAGTGCCACGCAGCCTGCCTTACATCTCGTCCAGCTACCCAGCAAGTAATTCCGACCGCTATTATTGGGTCAACGATTCGGCCCAGTCTCACGAACCATTCGGTACCGAGGTAAGCCGGCAGATGCGAGGAAGATAGATAAAGCAGGCCCATGGTCAAGAACGCAAGCATCGGTCCGGCCAAAAACAAAGGGCCGATTAACACCCAGACAAGACGTTTTGTTCGCTTCCATGAAACAGCATCTTGGAATTCGGAGCCGCGTGGCGGGGGCAGGATCACCGGCAGTGATGTGCTCCCCACTGCCGTTAGGCGAACGTAGACAAGAATCAGAGTAATTCCCAAGATGCAATAGTAAAATCCGGGTCCGAGCGTCCAAGGCCTCACTGGCCATGAAGCAATTTTCCGAATTAGGCTACCGCTTGACTCCAGAACCGATACCGGTTGAATGCTGATGTAGAGTAATCGCCCCCAAATCGCTCCCAAACTGAGAATCGCAGGAAAACATATCCAGCCGAGAATTCTGCGGATTGGCTGTTCACCGGGCCAAAAACAAACAAAGTATCCCGCCATCGAGGCGAAAATCAGTGGATACCGCGCGAAACTCAGGAACAGGACCAAATTCACCCGAATCTGCTCGTTGGACTCCCCCCTCTTGAAAAGTTGAGCGGACAGATCATTAATCAACTGCTCCGTCCACCACCTCGAATGCTGTGAAATAATCAGACAGACAATACCTCCCAGGAATAAGAGTTGTGCCGCATCGGCGGGCATCACGGACCGATGAAATTGAATCAGGCGTTTCACCATTCGGCGACTTGAACTGCGGCGAATTATGCCCCAGCCACATTCTGATTAGCTACCAATTTTATTAAAGTAAACAGCCAGCCGCGCGCCTATTTTAGGCCCAGAAGCTTCTCGAATTCCGCTTCACTGAGGATCGCCACTCCCAGTTCCTTCGCTTTGTCATACTTTGAACCGGGATCGGTGCCGACAACGACGTAGTTCGTCTTATTGCTCACGGACCCCGATACTTTCCCGCCATGTTGTTGCACGATCTCCCCCGCTTCCTCCCGTGAACGATTCGCGAGGCCTCCGGTGAAAACAAAACTCTTGCCCGCAAACTTGTCGCTCTTGACCTTGCGTTTTTCCGCCGTCGGATGCACGCCCGCCTTGCTTAGCTTCTTGATAAGCTGGCGATTGGCAGGCTCCGAGAAAAATTCCACAATGCTCGCCGCCACCTTCGGCCCAACCTCCGGCACCTCTTCAAGCTGTTCTTCTTTCGCCGCTGCCAGTTCCTCCAGCGAAGAGAAATGCTCCGCCAGCAACTGCCCCGTCCGCTCGCCCACAAACTGAATGCCCAGCGCGTAAATGAGCCGCGCTAGCGAGTTTTTCTTGCTCGCCTCGATTTCCTCCAACAGGTTCTGCGCCGATTTTTCCGCCATGCGCTCCAGCCCGGCCACCTCGTCTTCTTTCAGCGCATAAAGATCCGCCACATCCTTGACGAGTCCCTTGTCCACCAGCTGATCCACAATCTTGTCGCCCAGCCCGTCAATATTCATCGCGTGCCGCCCCGCAAAATGAAGTATCGATTCTCTCCTCTTCGCTGGACAAGCCGCATTCACGCAGCGGTAAGCCACTTCCCCTTCAGCATGATGAATCGTGCTCCCGCACTCCGGGCAATGCTTCGGCATGCGAAACGGTTTGCGATTCTTCCCGGGCTTCACCACCTTCAAGACATGCGGAATCACCTCGCCGGCCCGCTCGATCAGCGCCGTGTCGCCAATCTGCAATCCCAGCCGCTCGATTTCATCCATGTTGTGCAGCGTGGAACGGCTGACAGTGACGCCTCCGACTTGCACCGGCTCCAGCACCGCCACCGGCGTCAGCGTCCCCGTGCGCCCCACTTGCACGATGATGTCGTTGACTACCGTCGTCTCCTGCCGCGCCGGATATTTGTACGCAATGGCCCACCGTGGCGCCTTGGACGTGTAACCCAGTTCATTTTGAATAGGAATGGAGTTCACTTTCACCACCACGCCGTCAATTTCGTACGCGAGCTTCTCTCGTTTCTCATCCCAATCGTCACAATAAGCAATCACCGCCTCGATCCCGGCGCAGAGTTTCCAGTCGTCAGAAGCGCGGAAGTGTAATTGCTTCAAAGCCTGCAGGGACTCGGAATGCTTCGCGAACGGTACTTTTCCATCCACGAGCAGGTAGTATGCGAAAAAGTCCAGCCGCCGCGACGCCGTAATTGCCGAATCGAGCACGCGCACTGCCCCCGCCGCCGCGCTTCGCGGATTCATGAAAATCTTTCCGCCCGACCTTTCCTGCTGCTGGTTCAACATTTCAAACGATTTTCTGGTCATCACCACCTCGCCACGCACTTCGACATTCGCCGGAAGCTTGATTTTCTTCAACACCCCGGCATCTACGCGCAGCGGGGTCGACCGGATCGTCTTCACGTTCGGCGTGACATCTTCTCCCGTCGTGCCATCGCCGCGCGTCGCTCCGCGCACCAGCACACCATCCTCGTATTGCAGCGAGATGCTCAGTCCATCGAACTTATGCTCGGCGATGTATTCGATTTTTTCTTGCCCGCTTCCTTCCCGCACCCGCCGGTCCCAATCGCGCAGCGCATCATAGGAAAACGCATTATCCAGGCTCAGCATCGGCCTTGCATGCTGCACCTTCTGAAAACCGTCCCGAGGCGCACCGCCCACCCGCACTGTCGGAGAATCCGGCCTCACCAGTTCCGGATGGGCGGCTTCCAGCTCCTTCAACCGGTTCATCATCCGGTCATACGCTGCGTCCGAAATCTCCGGATCATCGAGCACGTAATACCGGTATTCGTGGTAACGCAGCTTCTCGCGAAGCTCCTCGATCTCTTTTTTGACACTAGCTGGCGCGGCTTTGGCCATGAACCCTCGGCATCCTCCTTCGCCCGTCATTTCGAGCGAAGTAAGAAATCTCTCTTAGAACTCGATTGCAAGACGAAGTGCTTGAATTCGGCTGGTATTATATAGAATGAATGTCTTGGTACACGAACGGCATGACCCTGAAACAACGATGACCACAAATCTCAGAAACGCTTTGCTGATTCACAACCCCAACGCCGGCGGAGGCGGCAAAGGCCGCCGTCGCACGCTCGACACCGCCCGCCATATTTTCGCCGCCCGCGGCATCGAATCCGAACTTGCGGAAACCACCGGCCCGGGCCACGCCACCGAAATCGCCCAGCGTGCCGCCTCCGAAGGCCGCGGTCTGGTCATCGCCTGCGGCGGTGACGGCACTCTCAACGAAGTCATCAACGGCCTGGCCGCCAACCAAAACGGCCACCGCGTCCCCCTCGCCCTGCTCCCCGGCGGCACCGCCAACATCCTCGCCAAAGAATTGGATTTGCCCTGGGACATTCCCAGCGCTGCCGAGAAGCTCGTTCGCGGTACCGTAAAAGAAATCGCCCTCGGCCTGGCGACCCCGCTCGAGCAACCCGAAAAGAAAAAGTATTTCCTCAGCGTCGGCGGAGCCGGCCCCGACGGCATGATCGTCTACTCCCTCGACCTCGATCTGAAAGCCCGCATCGGCATGCTGGCCTACTGGTGGGAAGGCGCCCGCGAAGTCTTTCGTTACAATTTCCAGCATTTCCGCATTGTCATCGGCGATCAAAAACTCAACGCTTCTCTGGCCATTGTCGGCCGCACTAAGAATTACGGTGGCCCCTTCAAAATCACCACGGGCGCGGACCTCTTCGAAGATCAGTTCGAAATCATGGCCCTCACGACCCAAAGTGGCTTCCGCTATTTGAGCTACTTGCCCACGCTTTGGATGGGCAACCTCCGCGGCACCGAGGGCGTGCATTTCTACAAGTCCCACACCGTCATCTGCGAGCCGCTCGACAAAAACCCTCTCTACGCCCAAGTCGACGGCGAGCCCCTCACCCGCCTACCCGTCGAATTCAAAATCGTCCCCCGCGCCTTGAGACTCCTGGTCCCCGGCAATTCTGCGTAACCGCCGCTTTTGTAGGGGTGCAGCATGCTACGCCCCAGCTCGGCAATCACCGCGAAATTCGTGAATCTCTTATCCAATAGCTCGCAAGACATCGCGGTGCCCGAAAAAATCCGGACTGACAACTCACAACGAATCACAAAAACTCTTTTCATGAGATAACTTTACCCATGGATCTCCTCGCCCATGCCTTGGCCTCCTACACCCTGAAGCGTGCTGCTTTTCCCCGCCTCACTCCCTCCGCCACCATTGCCATGCTGGTCGCGGGAACAGTCGCCGATATCGACTCGCTCAGCAAATTTGCTGGCCCCTCCGCTTTTCTCACCTTCTATCGCACCTATTGTCATTCGCTGCCTGCAGCTCTGTTGTTCAGTCTGCTCGTCACTTTCCCCTTTCTCCTGCGCAGAAACGGGCCAACGGAGAAACAAATTTCGCCGCTTCCCATTTTCATCGCTGCTCTCGCCGCCTCCGTTCTCCATTTGCTCATGGATCTCTGCCAGAGCACGGGCGTCGAACTCTTATGGCCCTTCTCCACCCGCCGATTCGCTCTCGACTGGCTGCCCCATCTCGATCTCTGGATTTTGGGAATTCTTCTAGCCGGAATTCTTCTACCAATGCTCAGCAGGCTCGTCACCGAGGAGATCGGTGCCAAATCAAAAGGCCCGCGAGGCAAAGTGGGAGCATCCCTCGCGCTCGCCACCATGATTCTCTACATCGTCCTGCGCTTCGTTCTTCACGGCAACGCCTTGGCTGCCATGGAATCGCGCACCTATCGCGGCGGATCGCCCCGCAAGGCTGCCGCGTTTCCCGAATCAGCCTCCCCCTTCCGCTGGCACGGCATCGTCGAAACGGAAAGCGCCCTGCACGACTTTGAAATGGAAGTCGGTCCCGCCGCCTCGTTCGACCCAGACTCCGCCGTCACTTCCTACAAGCCCGAGCCATCGCCCGCCCTCGACGCCGCCCGTGACACCGCCGTTGCCCGTCGCTTCCTCCAGGTCGCCCGCTTCCCCAAAGCCACCGTCGAGAAAACCCCCGATGGCTTTCACATCATCCTGCGCGCCTTCCCCTACTCCAGTGATTCCATCTCTGGCCTAACCGTCCATGCCATCATCAACACCGATTCTTCCGGCAATGTTCTCTCGCAGGAACTCGCCTGGGACCCTCTCTCCAAGGAATACTAGCGGAAATAGCTCCAGAATCTCAAGTCCGCCCGGATTTCGCCCTTGACCTTCTGTTAGTTCCTGCTATACTTATCGTTATAGATAGCTCCGTTCTATCGTTGTGGCCTGCGGTCGGCAACTCTCTGGGGCCGCGGACCCTAATTTTCTGCTGAACATGTTGCGCTTTTCTTCTGGTTTAGCTGTCATACCGGAGCCCATCCTTTGTAGAATCAAAGCATTTAGAAAATGCTCTTCTTGCAAGTCCTTTCTTTTGATATTCATCCATCATTCATGGGATGGAGGGGGGTACCTGTGGAGGTTGGTTCGCACCGCCCGGCTGCGGCCGATGCCTGAGAAGCAGACGGGAAAGAACATAACTGACGATTACCACCGAAATCGCGATTACTGCCACTTGCAACTTGTGGTGCACCAAGTACGGCAGCGCGTCCGCTCCATACCGAATCGCCAGATAACCAATGCCAAAGTATCGAAATAACCGCGCAATCGTGATCGCCGATGTGTAGCTGAACAGCGGCACTTCAAACACGCCCGCCGCAAGCACGAAAAACTTGAACGGAGTCGGTGGCGGCAGAAGCGCCGCAATCAACATCCCCACGAAACCGTTTCGTTCCACCCAGTGGCGAATGGCATGCCCGTGTTTGCCCGCCTTCTTGTGAAAAATCGCTTCCCCGCCCTTTCGCGCAATGAAATACAGCACCACGCACCCCAGCAGCGATCCCAACGAGGCCATGAACGCATACAGCGGCATCCGCGCCGGACGCTCCATCGACAACTCAATCAGGAGCAAATCGTTGATGATCGGAAACGTCAGCACCGAAGAATCCAGGAAGGAAATAAGAAAAAGCCCCGGGGCGCCCAGCCCGCTAGCGAACGCCACCACTTTCTGCTTCCATCCGCTTAGACTCGACGGCACTCTACACTCCTCCCACTAACCCATGTTCTGATGTCCGCGCACGGAGCTTGCCATGCTCGCCCCGAGCTCGCCGATTCGAGCGAGCCAAAAATTGCCGCGACTCTTCTAAACACCGGGAATTGGCCGGGCGGCAGCTATTGCGCAAACGCGGCGCGATCGAAATGGTTCATGAAGACTTGCATGAGGGCGGTGCGGTGCAGATTCGGGAGCTTGGGAATTTCGCCGATCACCCGGACGTGGCCAAATCGCTCGATGGTTTCGCGGTTCTCGCGGTTCTGATCGCCGATCAGCACCACGCCATGCACCGGCAGTTCCGCTGCGTGTAGCGCGGCAAGCGTCAGCAGCGTGTGATTGACCGTGCCCAGCGAACTACGCGACGCCACAATCACCGGTAATTTGAATTTCACCATCAGGTCGAGCATGAACTGTTTCTGGTTGATAGGCACCAGCACGCCGCCCGCGCCTTCCACAATCAACCAGTCGTTGATCAAACTGCTGGGCATGTTGATCCGCCCGAGGTCGATTTCCACTCCCGCCCAGCGAGCCGCAAGGTCCGGCGAAACTGGCGGCACGAACTTGTACATCTCGTCGAGCGTTCGATCCGTGCCAATCCCGGCAAGCCGCATAACGGTCACGCGGTCCGAGCCTTCAAGGGTGCCTGTCTGGATCGGCTTCCAATAAACCGCGTCGAGTGCCGCGCAGAGCAGCGCTGAGAGTACGGTCTTGCCGACTCCGCCGTCCGTGCCCGTAATGAAGAAATGATGCCTCATGCGCGGCCCACCGTCGCCAGCGCAGCCGCGCGGTCAGATGCCTCGGCTTTGGCTCGATTCCCCTGGTGACGCAGGTCGCTCTTTGCGGCGGCACTTGGCGCCGCTTCTAACACTGGCTTGGTACTCATGAACCCCCATCTGGATAGGGCCAATCGTCTTCAAACGATTCTGGCATGTTACCATCGGTTGGCTAAAACGTGTCGCGCCGATATTCCAAGCGATACGGGGTTGCGCTTTCCTTTCTCATAGTTTTCTCATAGGCGTCGGTTTGACCGGCCATTGGTAAAATGTTATAAATCAACCTTTTGTGCAGCCCTTGTGCCCCGTCGTCAGGGCGCTTCGCCGGCCCTATTTGGAGCAGCCTCGGACCGGCGCGCGGCGGCTTCTTCCTGGTGGAATGAGAACAAATGGCTCTGCGGTCGCGGCAAAAAGCGCTCGGTCGAAAAAGT
>QHZB01000423.1 GCA_003224525.1 Acidobacteriota bacterium
AATGCGTTTGAATAAAATTCTTGCGGCAACAGCGATTGCCATCCTCCTGACCTTCGGTGTTGCGAGTCAATCTCTGCTTCCCGTCGCCATCGCGCAGAGTGCGCAAGCAGCTGGAGCCGCGAACGTAGCGGTCGGTCCGCAATACGATACGACCCACGTCCTTGTCAGGCCAGAAGATTTCGATCGCTTCGTGGCCAGTTTTTTGGCCACATTCGGCGGTACAACCTCTTCCAAGTCGAGCGGCGCCGCTGTGACGCCAACTCCAAGCAGCACTATGTTGCAACTGGTATGGACGCCGGTGGGCACCTTGTCTGTGTTCGGTTTCACGACACCAATCCCGTATCCCTTCGGCACGGAGCGCACCGGTTTTTTGGTGACTGATCTGGATGGGGCGGCCCGAGCTGCGGTCGATGATGGTGCAGACGTGCTCGTCAGCCCATTTAACGATCCGATCGGGCGGGATGTCATCCTCCAATGGCCCGGCGGAGTGAATATGCAACTGTACTGGCATACGACCGCGCCGTCCTATAAGCCGCTCCAGACTATTCCAGAAAACCGTGTCTATGTGTCCGCCGAAAAGGTGGCCGCGTTTATTCGGAGCTTCGTTGCCTTCTCTCATGGCAAAGTCGTCTCCGATGACGCGCATGCGCCCGGCGTCGAGATCGGGCGGCCGAATGACACATATCGGCGAATCCGGATCCAATCGAACTTCGGCAAGTTAACCGTGCTAGTAACGGATGGTCATCTTCCGTATCCCTACGGTCGGGAGATAACCGGCTACGAGGTCGCGAACCTCGCGGATACCCTCGCCAAGGCTAAAGCAGCCGGCGTAGAAATTCTGGTCGCTCCCTACACGGCCGATCAGCGGGATGCAGCCCTCGTGCAATTCCCTGGCGGCTATATCGCTGAGATCCACGCACCCACGAGCAAATAGTGTGTGTCGGGTTCGTGCTTCCCTCTACCACAGGCAGGATGAGAGGCGCTCGTGAGGCAATCAAAAAGTCATCAGTGAGGGTCGGTGAACGTAAGCAGAAATCGATGCGAATCTTTCCAATTTTGGCACTCGCGTTCCGGCTGGCCGTGCTGACCGCGCATGCCCAGTCGGTCGAGGCTGGGGGCCCTGCGCTCCCGGATCGCAGTTACAAGTTACTGAGGGAAGACGAAGATTGGAGTTTCCTGCGGGACACGGCCCTGCGTAAGGAATTTTGGGACCTGATCAAATACGTCCGGCTTCGCGGCGGAGTCGATGACTGGTTCATGACGATTGGAGGAGAAGCTCGAGAGGTCTGGGAGCAGATCGGAAACGACAGCTGGGGACAACAGCCCTACATGAACGGATACCTCAATGAAAGATACATGCTCTATTTCGACGTTCACTATGGCAAGCACGTTCGTACATTCGTCGAGTTGAAGAGCGGCTTGAACTCCTATCGGATTGGCGGCCCGCGTCCGATCGACGAAAAGAAGCTCGACTTTCAAGCAGGGTTCCTCGAGGTTGGCACTTCCACAGGTGCGGACTCCATCGCACTCCGCGTTGGCAGGCAGGAACTCGAGTACGGCTCCGGGCGTTTGCTCGATGTGCGGGAAGGTCCGAATGTTCGGCTGAGCTTCGACGGCTTCATGGTCAAAAGCAAGATCGACTCTTGGCAAATCGACGGATTTGCTGTCCGTCCCGACTTGGACAAGCCCGGATACTTCGACAACGCACCAAATCACGCCGTTGGCTTCTGGGGCGTATACGCCACTCGATCCTTGCCCCGCAAAGTGTCCTTAGATGTTTATTACTTGGGCCTCGACCGCAAGCAGGCGACTTTCGAGCGAGGCACGGCCGTGGAGGAGCGGCACACCCTGGGCGCGAGGATTTCGCGCCCCGTCGCGACCGAACAGCCTGGATTGGATTTTGACTACGAAGGCCTCTGGCAGTTCGGCACGTTCGGTTCAGGGAACATCCGGGCATGGACCGTGGCGTCCGAAACGGGCTATCGATTTCCGACAGTTCGACTGAAACCGCGTTTGAGCGCAAAGGCGGACATCTCGAGCGGAGATCATCCAAATTCAAAAACTCTGGGGACCTTCAATCCCCTTTTCCCGAAGGGGAACTACTTTGGAGTCCTGGCCACAACGGGTCCCGGTCCGATTAACTTCATTGACGTTCATCCGCATGTCGAAACGACATTTCCGCATGGCGTGACCGTATCGGTGGACTGGATTTTTCAGTGGCGCGAGAGTTTGCAGGATGGGGTATACGCGGTGCCCGGATTCTTGATCAGAGCTGCGGATGGGAGCCTAGCAAGATTCGTCGGACACAGGCCCGGCACGGAGATTCGCTGGCAAGCAAACCGTCACGTGTGGTTTCAGGCTGACTACGGGATCTTCTATGCGGGGAAGTTCCTGAAAGAGACACAACCCGGTCGCAATCTCAACTACTGGGCTTTGTGGGCTGGCTACAAGTTTTAGCTGTACCGAATGTTTGGGCGACTTTTCTGCAAGGACTGGCAACGTAACAAAATGTTGAGGAGGGTACCGTGGATCGTTACAACCGAGGCTTAATGATCGTTGCGCGGATTCTAGTTGCGATGGTATTTATTTTGAATGGGTTCGGCATCATCAACCAGGCGATCCCAGCGAAGGAGATGATGGAACGCGGTGTGCCGCCCGCCATCGTGCCGCTCTTCATGATTGCGGGCAGGCTTCTCGAAATTGTTGCCGGGTTTGGATTGGCACTCGGTCTATTTCCGCGATGGTGTGCGCTGGCCCTGTTTGCCTTTTTACTCCCCGCGACATTTGTATCGCATTCGTTCTGGCTGGCGGCTGGCACGCCTCAGTTCCACGGGCAGCTCATAAATTTCTCGAAGAATGTGGCTATATGGGGTGGATTGATATTCATCGCTGGTACATCAATTCAGCCGTCGTTATTGCCAAGGCGTTAGAATGAGCTCGGGTGCAAGTGCGCAGACCTGGCATGCAACGTTTGGAGTAGTTCATGTGGAAGCCACCCGTCTTGGACAAGACTCTCCCCTATGCGCTGCTTGGGATGACCGCGGTTACGGGTGTGGTCGACGCCGTGAGCTTCCTTTTTCTGGGCCATGTGTTCACGGCAAACATGACCGGAAACGTCGTACTTCTCGCTTTCGCCAGTACGGGTGTACCTGAAGTGTCCGTGGCGCGCTCCCTAACCGCCCTCTGCGCGTTTCTTGTGGGCGCTGCTGTTGGTGGTCGCATCCTGGCCGACGCTGGTGCGCAGTCACAGATCCGGTCGGCAATTTCAGCATTTGGATTGGAGATTGCCTTCTTGTCAGCGGCCACGCTGTCGGCGATTGGGTACAAGTCTGCTTCTTCGTCACCTGTCCTTCAGCTCTACGCATTGATCGGTCTCACCGCCGTAGCCATGGGCATGAGGAACGCGGCGGTTCGAAAGCTAGGCGTTCCGGACCTGACGACCACGGTATTGACGTTGACCATCACAGGCCTTGCAGCGGATTCTTCCCTCGCCCACGGAAGCAACCCGCGTTGGCAACGACGACTCGCCTCGGTGCTGGCGATGTTTGCGGGCGCAACGATGGGTGTCATAATCCTCAGGCGCTCCGTTTTTGCGGCCCTCGGTTTTGCTGTCGTGGTGTCTTCAGTTTGTTGTGTCGCGTTGCTTTCCTCGTTACGCTGGTCTTCGCAGGTGCAAGCATCAATGACAGCTGAGCAACATAGAGTGTGAGCGCGGTCACTCTTGGCTCCGACACGTACGGAGACGGGGATCGAGCGCGACTGAAACCAACACAAAGGACCTGCGCAAGTATAAGGACTGGGGCGAGATTGCCCGAAATAGGAAGCTCGATTCGTGCAAGTGCATGAAAACAATCGTGGAAACATCGGGAATCTTGGGCGACCGCGCCGTGACAGTGTAGGATTCTAACCAACTGACTGTCCCCTGAGTTGCCTCCGATAGGAGTTTTTCTAGAAGAAGCGCCCGTAAACCGCCAGTAAGAATCAGTGCGCTGATGCGGAACCGCTACAAAGGTAGAGTGCTGCGAGAGACGAACTAGGAAGAGAGCGGAGGTGCCTGTGTCATTGTTCCGGTATTTCGACTTCCGTGTAACTGCCGGGCTCGC
>QHZB01000103.1 GCA_003224525.1 Acidobacteriota bacterium
GAAGAAGTTGTCCGGCTGTATCGGCAACGCATGCAAATCGAGCAGTGTTTTCGCGATTGGAAAAGCCACCTGGGGCTGCGCGGCTTGCACCTGCAGGTGCAAAAATCCGAGCGCCTGCTGCGCGTGCTGATGGGATTCACCCTCGCTTATTTGATCGTGCTGCTGTTAGGGGCAGATCCGTTCGCCGAAAAGCTCCGCCCCTACTTTGAACAGCAGCGGCGCAAGCCGCGCCACGGAACCTGCAAGGTTCTCAGCGTACTGTCCATCGCTTTGCAAGTGCTCTGCGATGCGCGTTGGGAGCAACGAGCGCGAAAACGCTTGATCGAGATTCTCGCGCGACTAGCGCAGGGGCGTGGAGTGGCGCTGCTGCCGGCCTTCTCGCCCTAACCAGCAGAGCTGGTGCTCTTCTCGCCATCCTCGATCGTCTTCCCCGATCAGTGTGGGAGAAATTGTCTGCGGTGCTCCCGAGTTCGGAATGCCGAGTTGCTCTTGCCGAAAGAAACCACTCCGTCTGTCTGGTTTCCGAGAAGGCCTCAACACTACGTCAGTTTCTGTGCGCAACAGAGTTCATCGCCCGCGAATAAATTTCGCCAGGGACCGCGACAGCCGTATCGAAACTAGTGGTCGCATGAATACTCCGCGAGAGCGCCCAAATACTGGGGGAGGGCAAGATCAATTTTCTGCTTGACAAGCCCAAGAGATGGAGCTAAACAGTCGCTAGTATAAAAGCATTGTTTCGATGCTTTGGGTTTCTGCCCCTTCTCAAAGTGTGTGGGTTTCATCGGGTGATTAGTTTTCTACGAGTTCAAGAAGCACGTAGGCAGCCGTAAATCACATGGGTCTGTGGCGAACCCTTCTGATTCTCCTCTATGTTGGACTGTGCGGCATCGCATTGGCAGGCCTCAGGGACGACACCTCACCAAGATCAGAGATTACTTACAACAAAGATGTAGCACCCATTCTGAATAGGCACTGCGTAGCCTGTCATCGTCCGAACGACATTGCTCCCATGTCGCTGATGACCTATGAGGAGGTGCTGCCGTTTGCTCGCATGATGCGGGAAAGCGTGGTTCAGCGCAAGATGCCCCCGTGGCATGCCGATCCCGCGTTCGGCGAGTTCAGCAATGACGCTCGCTTGACCGACGAAGAAATCGCGATCATAGATGCCTGGGTAAAAAGCGGAACAAAAAAAGGCGAGCCTGAGGCTTCCTCAGCGGACCCGGTACTCACACAAGGCTGGCATATCAAGCCGGACGTTGTGCTGACCGTTCCTGAATTCCTGGTCTCCAAGACCGCCCAAGACGACTACGAATACATCTACGTCCCCACAAATTTCACGGAAGACAAATGGATACAGGCCGCACAGGTGCTCCCCGGTGATCGTCGTGTGGTTCATCACGCCACTGTGTCGGTGATCGATCAGTCCGAAGTAGCGAAGCATCTGGAAAAGCACGCCAAGTCCGACGAAGGCGAAGACCGATATCACTACCGCACCGGAAAAGTCCTGCACCTTCGCCCTGAAGCGCCGGTCATTGATGATGGGTGCGCAGCGCCGGATGGGGGCGGCATTCCCGGCGAGTCCTCTGGCTACTTGAATATCGTGCCGGCGATCTATCTTCCGGGACACTTGGCGGAGACGCGGCCTCCAGGCTATGCGCTGCGAATCCCGGCGGGCGGCTATCTGCAATTTCAGATTCACTACAGCAATCATCATGGGCTGGATGTAAAGGATCGCACTAGCATCGGTTTGGTATTCGCTCGGGAACCCGTTCAGCATGAGATTGGGCAGTACGAAATTTGGAACAACATGTTTCTCATCCCTTCCAACGACGATAATCACCGCGTGACTTCCTGCTTTACTTTGCCGAAAGATGTGATCGCAGTGGCGTACACTGCCCACATGCATTTTCGCGGCAAAAACATGTTGACCAAGGCCATTTATCAGGATGGTCGCGAAGAGGTGCTCCTCTACGTTCCCCATTATGATTTTCGATGGCAAGAGACATACTTCTTGAAGAAGCAATTCTTGCTGCCCAAAGGCACGAAACTCATGACCATCGCTTATTTCGACAATTCCAAGAACAATTTTCAGAACCCCGATCCGTCCAAAGCAATTCGTTGGGGCGAACCCAGTGACGAGGAGATGATGGGTTTCTGGTTACAATTCGCCGATCCTCAGATGGTCGCTGAAAAGTCTGCCTTGAGGCAGAAATGAACGGCACGGCGTTTTCCACAGTCACGATCCTTTTGCGCCATGAATTTCGGCCGTCGTAGGTTTGTCCAACTGGGAATGGGGGCCGCGCTCTCCTTTCACGCGAATCGGTTGCTGGCACAGGGTGTATCAACTCACACGGCCAAGCCCCTGCCGAGGCCCAAAGCTTCCGGGCGTCCCTTCAACGCCCATTTCGTGGACGTCGCTGCTGCCGCGGGCCTGCATGCGCCGGTGATCTATGGTGACCCAGAAATCAAAAAGTACATCGTGGAGTCCACTGGTTGCGGCTGCGCGTTCATTGACTACGACAACGATGGTTGGACGGATCTTTTTGTGCTATGCGGCACTCGTCTCGGAGGCGCTCCGGAGGGCACGACGAATCGGCTGTACAAGAACAATCGGGATGGGACCTTTACGGATGTCACAGAAAAAGCAGGGTTGCGCGCGCTCGGATGGGCCTGCGGAGTCTGCACCGGAGACTACAACAACGATGGCTTTGACGACATCTTTTGCACCAATTTCGGGCAGAGCGTGCTTTACCGCAATAACGGAGACGGAACTTTCACCGATGTGACGAAAGCCGCCGGGCTTTGGAGCGATCAACAAAGGTTTGGCGCGGGCTGCACCTTCCTGGATTATGACCGCGACGGATATCTTGACCTCTTCGTTTCCAACTACGTTCGCTTTTCCTTTGAAAATGCTGCCGCTCCGGGCGAAAACCCCAATTGTAGATGGAAAGGAATTCCCGTCGAATGCGGGCCGCGAGGGTTAGCCACGGGCAGGCATTCCCTTTATCGAAACAATGGCGATGGAACGTTCACTGATGTAACGCAACAAGCGGGCATCGCGCGAGCCGCAGCCACCTACGGCATGACGGTCGTAGCGGCGGATTTTGATGAAGACGGTTGGCAAGACATTTACGTCGCCTGTGACTCCACTCCCAGTCTCTTGTTCATGAACAATCGTGATGGAACTTTTCGCGAAGAGGGAGTGCTGCGAGGTGCGGCCCTGAGTGAAGATGGCATGGAGCAGGCCGGTATGGGCGTCGGGGTGGGTGATTATGACCTAGACGGACATCTCGATCTATTCAAGACGCACTTTGCAGACGACGCCAACATCCTTTATCACAACGACGGAAAAGCAAATTTCGAGGACGCTACCGGGTCCTCGCGCCTTGGAGTTGAAACTCGTTACGTCTGCTGGGGAGCGGGCATCGTGGATCTCGACAACGACGGTCTTCCCGACCTGTTTATGGTTACCGGGCATGTTTACCCCCAAGTGGAACGAACATTGCCACAATATCCCAATAAGACACCGCGCGCCGTTTTTAGGAATCTGGGCAAGGGCGTGTTCGAGGAGCTCATCCAGGAGGCTGGTCCGGGTGTGGCGGCTGCACACTGCAGTCGGGGATGCGCTTTCGGAGATTTCGACAACGACGGGGATATCGACATACTGATCGTCAATCTCAACGAGCCTCCCTCGCTTTTGCGCAATGACCTCACCGGTAAGTCCAACTGGATCAAAGTGAAATTGGAGGGCGTAAAGTCCAATCGAAGCGCCATTGGAGCCAGGGTGGTTGTCCACTATGGAGGCAAGACCCAGGCGCAAGCGGTCCTGAGTCAATCCAGTTTTTTCTCGTGCAGCGATTCCCGCTTGCATTTCGGTTTGGGGAGCTCCACTTTGGCGGACATCGACGTGTATTGGCCAAGTGGCCTGCACGAAACCTTTAAACAGATCCCTGCCAATCGGCTCATCACTATCAAGGAAGGGGTGGGCCCCGTGCCGAACCACGGGTGGGCCAAAGCGTAACCAGCGATTCACAGAATCTTCAGCTGCGCGTCCTGAATAGCGGGCATCGCCGACGTTCACCAATTCCGGCAGGGGATTGCCGGCGATGCAAATTCAGTAAAGTATGCGACTGCGGAGGCGTATCCAAAGCGAAACTCAGATATCGCAGGCAACCCTCCCCAATGCGTTTTTCTAATGCATTTCATTAGAATAACGAAATTGTGCTTGACTTTCGTATTGAATGGGTCTAATAAAGAGCGCAATGGGGTGGCCTTATCCTTTGTTGTTTACAGCTTTTTTGCTTACAACGATTCGTAATGAGGATGTGTCGCGGCCGCTTGGTGCATCGGCGAGGCGAGTATTACTGACTTTAGATAACCCTTGCGGGAGGAAAAAATGCTGCATCTCAGAAAGCTTTGGCTTGCCTTTTTGGTGGCGATTATCGTTTTGGCGCTCGCGCCTACGTCCGGATGGGGCCAGAACGTCTACGGCACCATCGCTGGAACCGTCACGGATTCTAGCGGCGCTGCGGTTACTGGTGCCAGCGTTACATTGACGAACATGGACACCTCAGAGAAGCACACCATGGAGACCGACGCGTCCGGCAACTATACGTTCGTGAACATTTTGCCCGGCCGCTACAAAATAGAAGGAGAAAAGACGGGCTTCAAGAAGTTCGTGCGCCAACCAATCATTGTGCAGATCGAAAGCGGGCTCCGAGTCGACATCTCGCTGCAAGTCGGGGCGCAAAACGAAACGGTCGAGGTGAGCGCGGAAGCGCCGTTGCTCCAGCCGGAAACGAACTCGCTGGGGCAAGTAGTCGAACAACGAGCGGTCACGGAGCTGCCCCTGAACGGCCGCAATCCGCTGGCGTTGATCGGTATGGTGCCGGGCGTCGTGATGCAGGGCACCCCGTCGGCTGGCAATTCCTCGGCGGGCAATCCCGTTGGCGCCAATCCGTTCGCTCTCGGAGATTTTCAGGTTGGCGGAGGCATGGCCGGGCAGAGCCAGATCCTGATTGATGGCGTGCCTACCAATGGAGCGTACTTGAACGTTGTCACCGTGATACCAACCCAAGACGCCATCGAGGAATTCAAGGTCCAGACCAACAATCTGGGTCCCGAGTACGGGCGATTAGGGGGCGGTGTCATCAACCTCTCGACGAAATCAGGCACGAACACTTACCACGGTTCGGCATATGAGTTCCTGCGCAACAAAGTGCTGGATGCGAACGACTTCTTCCTCAACAAAGCCGGCCTCGCTCGTCCTCCGTGGGTCCAAAATCAGTTTGGCGCAAACGTGGGAGGGCCCGTTCTGAAGGATAAGCTATTCTTCTTCTCCGGCTACGAGGGCTTTCGGCAGCGTATAGGCGGCGCGCTGACGACGTGGGTTCCTACTGCCGCGGAGCGCACCGGGGACTTTTCACAGATAGGGTCAACCAACACGACCTCAGTGCTTCCCATTTACGACCCGACCACCAGTTCAAACTGCTCTGCAACCAACCCAACTTGCAGAACGCAGTTCTCGTTCGGCGGGAAGGCGAACGTCATTGATCCCGCCCGGCTCGATCCCACTGCCGTCGCGCTTTTGTCCTACTTCCCGATGCCCAATCAGACGAACAACACCGCCGGTAACTTTGTAGAATCCTACGGCATAGGTGGCGACATCGACCAGTACAACGAGCGGATTGACTATAACCTGAGTGAGAAGCAGAGGATTTTCGGACGCTACACGCATTCCCGCATCCTATCGCTCCCTAACAACCCTTTTAATGGTATATGCGCGGACCGCTGTACCGAAATTACCACGGCTCACCAGATTTCCCTGGGGGACACCATCTCGTTTTCGCCGAGGACCATCTTGGACTTGCACATTGGTTACACGCGGTATGTTTACCTGCGCACGCCCCTCAGCCAGGGCATCGATTTGTCGAAGTTTGGTCCAAACTGGAAGGCGTTAACTTCCCAGATGACCTATACCCACATTCCGGACGTGTGCATCTCGCAGACGAACGGGGATAATCATTGGGGCAACGGCAGTTGGTGCACTCAAGGAGTTGGAAGCGGCATTGGGGCCTGGGACGACACGTACAGCTTCAACCCCATGCTCTCCAGGATTATGGGGAAACACGCCCTCAAAGTCGGCGCAGAATTCCGCGTGCTCCGTAACAATTACTATCAGAGTAACAATCCTGCAGGCTTGTTCTATCTTGATGCCCGCATGACGTCGGCAAACCCCACGATCGGCACCCCCGGGTCGAACGGTACATCGGGCAATGGCTTTGCTTCCTTCCTCCTCGGGTATGGCGATAACGGCAACGCCACCGAGCCCGCAAGGACGGCCGACCAGAATCTTTACAAGGCGATATATGCGGGCGACACGTTCCAGCTCACCAGGAAGATCACCCTGAATCTTGGAGTTCGCGTCGACCTCCAGGGGGATTGGACCGAGCGGTTTAATCGCATCGTTGCTTTCAACCCCTCCGAAACCAGCCCCATTGCGGCCGCGGCCGGAATGCCGAATCTGAAGGGTGCGTACGATCTGGTGAGCAGCGCGGAACACCCGAGCCGCAGCGCATTCAGCTCTTGGAACCATGCCAGCCCGCGCCTTGGGCTTTCCTACCAATTCGATAAGAATACGGTGATCCGAACCGGCTACGGAATTTTTTACCTGCCGGTTGATATCCGCTGGAACGATGCTCCCCACAACCTCTTCATCAACAGTTTCAGCACGCCATGGCTCGCAGTGGCGTCGGACGGAGTTACCCCCAAGAATGTGTTGTCAAATCCCTTCCCGAGCGCGGGCGGCGGAATCACTCCGCCCTTCGGGAGGGACCAGGCCTTGATCAACGTGCAGGGGAATGGCAACGAAGCGCCATTGCCCAATAATCCCTCCCCTAATCTGCAACAGTGGAATCTCGACATCCAACGTCAGTTTCCCGGCAATCTGCTGTTTGACGTAGCTTATGCGGGGTCCAAGGGCACGCATTTGCCCATGCATGATCAGACCATCAACCAATTGGCGCCCCAGTTTCTGCCCACGTCTGCTGCAGATGTGGCCAACCTGAAGCAACAGGTTCCTAACCCATTCGCCGGGAATTGCCCACCGGGCACCATACCAGCGTGTACCGGCCCCGTGCTATCAGGTGGCGTGGGCACTAATCCGACGGTGATGCGCGCTCAGTTGCTGCTGCCCTATCCACAGTTTGACAACGTGGCCATGGCCGAGCCCGATAACCGCAATTCCATTTATCATTCCATGCAGATGAAGGTCGAAAAGCGCTTCTCTGCCGGCGCGCAGGTGCTTGCCACCTACACCGTCTCCAAACTCATCGACAACACCAACTCGGAAATCAACTGGTTGGAAGCCTCTCCGGTGGGCTGGAACGACGCCAATGTGAACAACCTGCGCGGCGAGAGAAGCCTGGATGCTTTCGATGTTTCCCAGCGCTTCGTGCTTGGTTCCATTCTTGATCTGCCTTTTGGCAAGGGCAAGAAGTTTGCAAATAACCTGAACGCCGTCGCCGACAAACTGATCGGCGGGTGGGGCATCAATACCATCATCACCTTCCAGCGCGGCTTCCCGATTATCATCGGCGGATGCCCCGGACTGCTCAGCGACTCCGGTGTCCCGAACGTGGGCTGTTCCCGCAATACGAGAACGGCCTTGTCGAAGCTGACCTCCGGTTCTCTGGACCAACGGCTCGCCCATTGGTTTGACACATCCGTGTTCACGCATACCAACGATTACAGCTACGGCACCGATTCGCGTACCGAGCCGAACATACGCAGTGACGGGATGAAGAACTTTGACTTTGCCGTCTTCAAGAATACGAAGTTTGGTCCAGACCAAAAGCTCGGCGCCGAGTTCCGTGCGGAATTCTTCAACGGGTTCAACCACCCGCAGTTCAGTCCGCCGAATAGCGGCTGTTGTGGTAGTACCTCGTTTGGTCAAGTAACTTCACAGTACAATCTTCCACGGTTAATCCAGTTTGCGTTGAGGTTCACCTTCTAACCTTCTAACGTCGGCGTCCGGGCGGGTCTTCCCGCCCGGCGCACGACTCTCTCTTTTCTGGTATATTCGGCTTAGAAACCAATCTTCCATGCGCTCCAGGGGGAACATTTCAGCTGCATCGCCTCGTCCAATTCCCCTAAGTGTATGTTTCCGTCCGAATCTTGCTGACCTCCTCCCCGGCTGGCCAAAAAACGCCTGGGCGAAAGCGACGATCTTCATTTTTCTTGCTCTATGGTCGCTGGTTCCCTCATTCGCAGCTTGCCAGACATCCGAAGGGCAGGTCGAAGGGTTTTTCCGCGCCGGCCAGGAGGCCCTAAAGCAAGGGCAGTTCGCTCGTGCTGCGGAAGAATTCAAGAAGGTGCTGGCTCTTGATCCAAGCTTAGTCGAGGCTGAGGTTAACCTGGGCCTCGCTTACCAGAGCCTGTTCGAATACGACTTAGCAGTGCGCCTCCTGGAGAAGGCTCTGCGCGAAAGGCCGAACCTGCTCGGCCCCACTGTAATCGTCGGAATGGATTATCTCAAACTAGGCTCCCCAGAAAAGGCTACTCCATTTCTCCGGCAAGCACTGAAGCTTGATCCTTCGAACCGCGAGGCGCGCCAGGCGCTAGCTTCGTGCTACCTAGGCCAGGAAAACTTCCGGAGCGCCGCTGAAGAGTTCCGCCAGGTGGCCGTGCTTGATTCCGACAAGTCCGAGGCCTGGTTCAAACTCGGGCACGAATACCTGGATTTGGCTGCCCGTTTGGCCTATCGGGGAGCGCATCTGTATCGCGAGTCCGCCTGGGGACACCGTTTTCTCGGTGATCTCTTATTTCAACGCAGCCGTTGGGAAGATGCAGTGCAGGAATACCGAAAAGCGCTCAGCGCCGACCCTCGCCAGCCTGGCTTGCATACGTCACTAGGCCAAGCCTATCTGCATGCGCAGAAATTGGAAGACGCCGAAACAGAGTTTCACCTGGAACTCAAGCTCGATTCGGGAAATGAACTGGCGTGGCTCGGCCTGGCAAACTCGCAGCTCGCCAAGGGCCAAGCTACAGCAGCCCTTGAATCTCTCGGAAAAGTTTGGGAAATCTCTCCTGAATTCTTGGTTGTGCAACGGGAATTCCCGTCCATCGAACTCCCTCAGCAGGCAAAGGCTTCCCTGTCGCGCGTTCAGGACGAACCAGAAGGACCAGCCAAGCATTTTTTATTGGCGGCTCTATACACCACCACGAATGAAAGCGCTCTTTCAGACCGCCAATGGAAATCGTTCCAAGCCGACTTCTCGGCATGGCAACAAGCGCCGAATGCTGCTGTGGGAACCCGCGCGGATCAGGACCCCTGCAAAGCCCATCGCTACTCTCGCTGCGTAGATTCGCTGCAAACGAGGAAGCATCTGACTGATTCGGAGCGGCTGCTGCTGGGGAAAACGCACTTCACCTTGCAACAATACGAACCCGCGGCTGATGCGTTAGCGCAAGTGCCGGGCGTCACCAACGAAAACGCCGAGGCCAGCTATTGGTTGGCGCGCACATACCAAGCGCTCGGGGCTGAGGCGTATGCACGACTGGAAGAATCTTTTCCCGGCTCCTGGCGTACTCACCAGCTGCGTGCCGACGGCTACGCCCTTCGGCAGGATCTCGACGGGGCGCTCAAAGAGTTTCATGCAGCTCTGCAGTTGCGGCCCAATGAGTCGGAACTTCACGAAGCGCTCGGGGAACTTTACCTCGTCAATCATTCTGATGACGATGCGCAGAGTGAGCTGGAGCGAGCATTGGCGCTGGATCCCTCGCGCACGCACGCTCTGTATCTGCTGGGACGCTTCTACGTGCAAAAACGGGAGAACGAAAAAGCGCTCTCGTATCTACAGCGGGCGTTGCGACTTCAACCTGATTTGGCTGAAGCCAGCGGCTTGTTGGGGACCGCGTACGTGCGCCTAGGACAGTTTGCTAATGCCATCCCGAAGCTCAAGAAGGCGGCTCCTACAGACCATTACGGCAACGTCCATTATCAGTTGTATTTAGCCTATCGGAAGCTCGGCCAAGCAGAACTCGCGCAGAAAGCGCTGGCGCGCTCGCAGGATCTCCGTCGAAGCTCTCTTGAACGTGACCAGGCCCTGATTATAGGATCTCCGCAGCTGGAACCCGAACCGCAATGAGCGTTAGCAAACTCTCTTTGCCGTCAGTGTATGAACCTGACGTCGCTTTTGGGCACTGAGACGCATCCTCAAAACGGCTCCAGCTCTGGTGCTGCTGATTTTCACTCAGACTTTGTCATGGGATAGGCCGCAGACGCTGTCAGCCGGCCCGAAGCGATTCCGAAGTGGAGGAATCCAACGCAACTCGAGCGGCCTTCCTATCTCCTCAGCTTTCCTTTTTCACTTTCAACGGAGGTTGCCAACAATCCCTGGATGGAAGACCTCCCCGGAGACCGGCGGTACCCGAATTTCAAAGGAGCTTGCGTCCTGTTTCAGGGTATACGAACTCGCTGGAATTATTTTCCTTCGCTAGTCGCTAGTCCCCTCTGCGCGACGTGGCACACGTGAAGGATTTCGATGTCTTTCTTCGACACCAGCGAACCTGGAACAGACTTCGGGGCTCTGAAGAATGAACAACCTGTGACATTTTCGCGACAGTGAATTTCTTCGCGCACATGAATTCGCCGAAAGTGCTTATCGCTCAACAACTTCGGGCGCACCGGTTACTCTTCGCGACCAGCGAGCCTTTCGGCATAAGCCGAATGCTCTACTGTTAAGTTACCGGAAACTGGGGTCTCCCTCTCCGGCGCCGGAAGTTATATCGGCTCCGGGTCAGCCAGCGAACACTTGGTTCCCGCAGCTCTGAACATGGAGCGGGATCACGCCAGGCGTCTTAGATTTCTCGTCCTTGCAGTTCGCTTTGTCGGCTTGCCAGCCGTCCCGCAGAATTTTCAAAGCTATAAGCCGACGCTGAGCGCTTCTTATTGCTCACTTCTGCCCACGCGCGAAACTTACAAGTCCTTACCACTGAAGAAGAAAGCCGGTAGGGTGGCGGTGGGATCGAACCAATCACCCTTCGGTTTCTCAATTATTTGCGGCGAAGAACCCGGACTCGGGATGCGGCTACCTCACTCTTTGGCGATGACTTGACATTACAGGAATCCGATTATCGCCTTCTGCCGCCTCGCCGATCCAGCAAGTCCATATTCGGCAGGGCGATGTTTGTCTGGGACGTGGGTATAAGCCCAAAAGCCCGAACTGATCCCTCATAGAGACGAAGACGGAACGGGCAGAGGCACCCTCCTCTTCGTTCATTCGGATTACATGGCGCGCCTCGGTGCGAACCGGTCCTGACAGATTACCCTTGCAGTTCAAGCGCTGCTTGTAGAATCGGTTTTGCCCATTCGGGCATCTGAAGAAGATCGTAGGAACTCACGATTCGGCGGTGAAGCAAGTGCAACAGAAGCTTCGGCTCCGGAGATTGTCCCATCTCGGGATCGCCTTCCGCAGTGTTATCGAACAGTTTCAGTTCCGCCAGCTTCGGAAGAAGCCCAAGAAGATTCCATCGGCTACGGTCGTAGCGTTCGCGAATCTTTTCCTCCGGAATGTCGTGGCCACCCTTGGCCACGCGCGATCGTACGCGTGCAATGTGCAATTCAACACTCTCCAGACCGACGTACCAAATGCGGACCTCGATTCCGGCAGTGGTTGCCTGCTCTAGCAAACGAGTCATCGTGTTTCCGCCAAGGGTCGTCTCGAATGTGAAGTCTTGGGTCGTTAGGATCGACATCTCGAGCAAGCGTCGTCCTTCCTCCCACGCCCAGGCGTTTGCCTCCTCCTGCGTCATTTCGGGAGACTCCTCTAGAGCCTCCCGAGCAGCAACATCTGGATTGAAGAATTCCCGACCGGCTATTGCAAACATCGCCCCGCCGATGCTGCTCTTTCCCGCGCCGTTCACGCCAGCGAGCACATAAATGCGTGCCTTTCTGCGAGGGTTACCCACGCCGGCGTGCGAACGCGCGCGCAGCTTGCGCGAGTTGTTTCGGCGAAGCGTCGAACGCGGCCTTCATTCCTTGGCGTGCAGCTGCGGTCTGCATCCGCGCGAGCATCGCATCGTATTTGCTGCTGAGTGCGCCGAGTCGGTCTCCAGCCGGCCGCGAAAGCTTATCGAATTCTGCCATTGGAATCACGGCCGCCTTGGGAGTCTCGTGTCTGGTGATCAACACGATCTCTCCCTGTATCACCCTGTCCAGAACGTGCCCCATCTGGTTCTTCACCTTGGTCGCATTCATCCGGACGGGAGCTTCGCGCCGACGCCCCAACGGGTCCACGTGCGTTCGGTCACGTTTCGCCTGCTTCAAACGAACGGCTCGGCGGATACTTCTACGGAGCAATTCCTGGTCGAACGGCTTCTGCAGGTACTGGACCGCCCCGAGTTCCGCCGCATCGACCGCGAACTGGTTGTTCAATTCCGAAACCATGACAACGACGGGCAGGTCGGGCGAAAGCGCATGTACGTCTTCGAGAAGCGCAAGCCCATCCTTTTCGGGAATCCGGACATCGGCGAGAAGAACGTCAAAGGCTCCCTTCTCGAGCTGGCGTAGAGCCTCTTTTCCACCCCTCGCTTTCGTTACCAAGAAACCGGCGTCTGTCAACGCGCGGGCATACGCCGGTCGGGCGGCGGACGCATCGTCGACAAGAAGGACATGACCTGCGTGCAGCATAGGCACCTCTAAGGCCATTTTAGCTAATGCGGCCATAATGGTCAATATACGATCTTTTGGGGGGCGCACGTCAGCAGAGGGGCGCTTTTGAAAAGAGGCCGAGATTTTCTCTGTGTCCTGCCGTATAATATACGGCAGGAGGATCCAGACATGGACAATCTCACGGCAGTCCCTTCTCGCGTCGCGCAATTAGCGGCAGCCTTCTCGCGCCCGGAACCGATTCGACGTGGTTCGCTCTATGAACGCCGCATGAAGTGCGGACAAGCGGCGTGCGCCTGTCAGCACGATCCCCAGGCGGCACATGGTCCTTACTTCACCCTCACGCAAAAGGTCGAAGGCAAGACGCGTTCCCGCTATATCTCTCCCGAACAGGCGCCCGTGGTTCGGCGGCAAATCGAATCGGG
>QHZB01000424.1:0-1374 GCA_003224525.1 Acidobacteriota bacterium
AGTAGCACGGAGAAATCGTCGGCGGGCAACTGATGCGCACGTGAACTTCTTTTGCGCCGACTTCGCGAACCATGCGGACGATCTTGCGGCTGGTGGTGCCGCGGACGATGGAGTCGTCGACGAGTATCACGCGCTGACCTTCGATCAAGCCGCGGATGGGATTGAGCTTGAGCTTCACACCGAAATTGCGGATGGCTTGCGACGGCTCGATGAAGGTGCGGCCGATGTAGTGGTTGCGGATCAGGCCCATGCGGAACGGGATTTTTGATTCGAGCGCGTAGCCTACTGCGGCCGGTACGCCGGAATCCGGCACGGGGACAACGATGTCCGCGGCCACAGGATGCTCGCGCGCAAGGAGGCGGCCGAGCATCTCGCGGCTTTCATTTACGGAGCGTCCGAAAATGATGCTGTCCGGGCGGGAGAAATAGACGTGCTCGAAGATGCATTGTTGGAGCGGCTTTTCTGGAGCGAAGTGGATGGACTCGATGCCTGATTTCGAAATGCGCACCATCTCGCCGGGCTCGATCTCGCGGACGTACTGCGCATTGAGCAGGTCGAACGCGCAGGTTTCTGATGCCACCAGCCAGGAAACGTAGCCGCTGGGCGTGGTTATTTTTCCCAGCACCAGGGGGCGAAAACCGCGCGGGTCGCGCACCGCATACAATTCATCTTGCGTCAGCACGAGCAGGGAATACGCGCCTTCGACTTGATTGAGGGCATCACCCAGCGCGCCGGAAAGATTGCGCGCTTGCGAGCGCGCGATCAGGTGCACGATGACTTCGGTGTCGCTGTTGGTCTGGAAAATCGAGCCGCGATGCTCTAGCTTGCGGCGCCACTCGGCGGCGTTGGTGAGGTTGCCGTTGTGGCCGAGGGCCACTTTGCCCTTGTTGCAGTCGATCATGATGGGCTGCGCGTTGAGCAAGGCCTTGTCGCCGGCGGTGGAGTAACGCGTGTGGCCGATGGCGAGGCTGCCCGGAAGCTGTGCGAGCACGCTCGGCTGGAAAATTTCTTCGACTTCGCCCATCGCGCGGTGCAGATGCAAGTCCGTGCCGTCGCTGGAGACGATGCCAGCGGATTCCTGGCCGCGATGCTGAAGCGCGTAAAGGCCGAGATAGACGAGGTTCGCGGCTTCGGGGTGGCCGAAGACGCCGAATACACCACACTCGTCGTGAAAATGATCGTCGGCGAAGGCAGGTTTTTGACTCATTTTGCGGTTAGCGTGCGTTCGAGCGAATGGGCCCAGGCGCCGCGGAGTGTTTCAAGGGAACTATTGATCACCTCGCGCCCCTTATGTTGGATGCGGAAAGCATCGCCGCGGGTGACCTGGCCGATCTCGCGCGCCGCCACCTTGTATTGTCTCGCAGTATCGAGAAC
>QHZB01000424.1:1479-5557 GCA_003224525.1 Acidobacteriota bacterium
GAGGAGGAGGCGAACCAGGACTCGGCGAGGGTGACGGCGAGACCGCCGTCGGAGAGGGCGTGCGCGGATTGCAGAGCGCCTTCGGCGGCGAGCGCGAGGAGACAGTCGATCAGGCGTTTTTCGGCGACGAGGTCAATGGCGGGTGGTTCGCCCGCGGTGATGCCGGCAATCGTTTTCGAGTATTCGGAGGAGGAGAATTCGCGTTGGGTGCCGAGAAGGGGCGCAGCATGCTGCGCCCCTACAGCCGAGCTTGATCCGTCGAGCAGAAGGATTACGTCGCCCTCGTCGCGGAAGGCGATTTTCAGGACTTGCGAGGCGTCATCGAGAATGCCGAGGACCCCGATGACGGGCGTGGGGTAGATGGATTTGCCGAGAGTTTCGTTGTAGAAGCTGACGTTGCCGCCGGTGATGGGCGTGCCGAGGGCGGTGCAGGCTTCGGCGAGGCCGTCGATAGCTTCGCTGAATTGCCACATCACCTCGGGCTTTTCCGGGCTGCCGAAATTGAGGCAATTCGTGGCGGCAATCGGCCGCGCGCCGCTGCAGGCCACATTGCGCGCGGCTTCGGCGACCGCGTGCATGGCGCCAACGCGCGGATTCAACTGGCACCAGCGACCATTGCCGTCGGTGGAGAGCGCCAGCGCGCGGTTTGCGAATCCTGTCTTCGGATCCTTGATGCGCACCACTGCGGCATCACTCGCTCCGGGCCCGGCTAGAGTGTTCGTGCGCACGCTCGTGTCGTACTGCTCGGTGATCCAGAGCTTGGAGGCAATCGCCGGCGACGCCAGCAATTTCAAAAGGTTCTGGGTGAGATTCGTGCCTTCGGCGGCAAAGGCAAACCAATCTGCGGCAGTCTCATTCCTCGGCGCGGGCGCAGCGACGGGCCGCTGGTACACTGGACCTTCTTCCGCCAAAGGATGCGCGGGAATTTCCGCGGCGATTCTGCCGTTGTTGTTTATGCGGGCGATGCCGCCTTCTGTAACCTGGCCGACGACGACGGCATCGAGGCCCCACTTCTTGAAGACGGCCAGGACGTCGTGCTCGCGGCCCTTCTCCGCCACCAGCAGCATGCGCTCCTGGGATTCGCTGAGCATGATTTCGTACGGGGTCATGCCGGTTTCGCGCTGGGGAACTTTGGCGAGGTCGATTTCGATGCCGGTGCCGCCGCGGGAAGCCATTTCCATGGTAGAACAAGTGAGGCCGGCGTCGCCCATGTCCTGAATCGCCACGACCGCGCCGGTCTGCATGGCTTCGAGGCAGGCTTCGAGCAGCAGCTTCTCCATGAAGGGGTCACCGACTTGCACGTTCGGGCGCTTCTGTTTCGACTCCTCGGTGAACTCGGCTGACGCCAGCAAGGATGCGCCATGAATTCCGTCGCGGCCTGTTTTTGCGCCGACATAGATCACGGGATTGCCGATGCCTTTGGCTTTGGCGAGAAAGATTTCTTCCTTTTTGGCAATGCCGAGCGCAAGAGCGTTGACGAGGGGATTCTGCGAATAGCAAGGCTCAAAGCCGACTTCGCCGCCAATCGTCGGGACACCAAAACAGTTTCCGTAGCTTCCGATTCCGCGAATTACGCCGTCGAGGATGCGACGGTTTTTCGCGGCTTCTTCTTTACTGGTGTACTTGCTTGGAGTGATCTCACCAAATCGCAAGGAATCCAAGACAGCGATGGGGCGCGCGCCCATGGTGAAAATGTCGCGCAGTATGCCGCCGACGCCGGTGGTGGCGCCCTGGAAGGGCTCGACGTAGCTGGGATGATTGTGCGATTCAATTTTGAAAGCAGCGACCAAGCCGTCGCCGATGTCGACAACGCCCGCGTTTTCACCAGGACCCTGCACGACGAGTTTGCCGCGCGTGGGCAGGCGCTTCAGATGGACTTTGCTGGATTTGTAGGAGCAGTGCTCACTCCACATCACGCTGAAAATGCCCAGCTCGGTGATATTCGGCTCGCGGCCGAGAATCTGTTTCACGCGCGCGTATTCTTCGGCGGTGAGGCCGTGTTCGGCGGCAATCTCTGGAGTGACTCGAATTTCGGTGCTAGCGGTGGCCATATTTCATTTCTGTGAAGAAAATTAGAAACCGCAGGGGTGCGATATATCGTGCCCCTGCAGTTAATTCGCAAGTTTGTGCTGCTCTCAAGCGGTCGCCTTGGCTGCGCCGACGAGCGCTTCGACCATGGAGCGGAAAACGACCAATCCGTCGTTGGAGCCCAGCGCCGATTCGACGGCGCGCTCGGGGTGGGGCATGAGTCCGGCGACGTTGTGCTCGCGGTTGCAGATGCCGGCGATATTGTGAACGGCGCCGTTGGGATTGCCGGCGCTGTCGTCGGAACCGTCGGCCGTTGTGTAGCGGAAAAGCACCTGGCGGTTCTTCTCGAGCTCGGCGAGCGTGGCTTCATCACAGTTGTAATTGCCATCGGAATGCGCGATGGGGATCTTGAGGACCTGGCCTTTCGTTGCGGCGCTGGTGAAGGGCGTGTCCGTTTGCTCGACGCGGATGTGCACCTGGCGGCAGATGAAGCGCAGGCCGCTATTGCGCATCATCGCGCCGGGGAGCAGACCGACCTCGCACAGAATCTGGAAGCCGTTGCAGACGCCGAGTACCATTCCGCCGCTCTTTGAGAATTTTTCGACGGACTTCATCACCGGCGAAAAACGCGCGATGGCGCCGGTGCGCAGATAATCGCCGTAGGAAAATCCGCCGGGCAGGATGATGGCGTCGCAATTCGCCAGATTTTCCGATTGGTGCCAGATAAATTCGACCGGTTTCTGGAGGACCTTGCCGATGGCGTAAAACGCGTCGTGGTCGCAATTGGACCCGGGAAAAACGACGACTCCAAATTTCATGCGGTGGCAGCTCCCTGTAGCATTGCGGGAACTTCTATTTTAGCACACACGCGCGAGTTCGGGCTGGAGAGGATGAAACAAGAATAAAGACAACGCAGAGACGCCCCGACCGAGTCGGGGCAGGCTACGAGCGCGGAGAAATCGCAGGGAAGAGAAAAACGCACACCACAGACAGCGTCTCTTACGCGGACCCGCCGGAAGGAGTTTGGTTTGCCTTATTCGCCGTGATACCAGCGGCGACAGCGCTGCAGAAACCGGTCGCCCACGTCTGAATTGGCGGCAGCCACTCTTCCCGGCAGCTCGTGCCGATTCCTCCATCGCTCACGCACCACAAGAATGGATAGCACAATCAAAAGAGTGAGGCGAAGGGAGATCAGCGCGGCATCGGCGGCTCGAGAATACGGAGTGGCGGCGAGACTTAGGAGAAGCAGCGACCCAAGAAAGAGAGTCCACGCCAATACTTTTCTCCTCATGACCACGCTCCTGGAAGGGAAATGCTACTTTCGTCTCTTGGTCGCTTTGCGTCGCTTCGATTTCTTCGCCGTCTTCTTCGGTTTTTCGGTGGCTGCCAATTCACGGCGTTTCTTCGCGGCCCAGCCGGGTTTGTTGACCTGGCGGCCGCGGGCAATCCCCAATCCATCAGAAGGCACGTTTTCTGTGATTGTCGAACCTGCGGCGATGTACGCGCCATCACCAATCCGGACGGGCGCCACCAGCGCCGTGTCGCTGCCGATGAAAACTTTGTTCCCGATCGACGTCGGATACTTGTGGAAGCCGTCGTAATTGCAGGTAATCGTGCCCGCGCCAATGTTGCTCTTCGCCCCGATCTTCGCGTCGCCGAGGTACGAGAGGTGCATGGCCTTCGTGCCTTGGCCGATCGTGCTCTTCTTGAGTTCGACAAAATTTCCGATGTGCGCACCGGCCTTCAAGTGATTTTCCGGCCGCAATCGTGCGAAGGGGCCAATGATGACGCGGTCATCGAGACGGCTGTGCGCGACAATGCAATGCGGCTCGACGGTCACGTCGTCCCCGAGGATTGCATCGGTTAGGACGCTGCCCGTTCGAATGGTGCAGCGCGCGCCAATTTTCGTTCTGCCCAGCAACTGCACAGCGGGTTCGATGATGGTGTCTTCCCCTGCGGTTACTTCGGCGTCGATCAGCACCGTCTCCGGTAACTGGATCGTGACGCCATCGTCCATCAGGGCGTTGCGTTTCCGCTCGCGGAATACGCG
>QHZB01000188.1 GCA_003224525.1 Acidobacteriota bacterium
TATCTCCGCGCAAATCGAATTTTCCGGGGTGCCCCACCTCACCGCCCACAATGAAGTATGGTTTTTCAAAATCCTTCAGCTCCACGTTGATTACTGGGTCGTGCAGAATCTTGGCGTAAGTGCTCCGCAGCAAATCAACCAGCTCCGGTATCGTTTTTCCGTCCACCTTTATGCTTTCCACGCTGCGAAGGGTGATATATCCGTCAGGCTGGATGGTCACAGCCTGATTGAACTCCGGCGTGAACGGAAAACTCAATTCCAGAACATCCGATGAATGCAATTGATATCGGCTATTGCGGTGCTGCAGCACAGGCGTTTGTCCGTGCCCAGCCTCGTCCCCGCCTCCGCCGGCGGTAATGGCTTGTGGAACGGGAGGAATTGCCGGGGCTGCCTCCTGCGCCTGTGCCGCGACAGCTCCCATGATTGTCAGATAAACCAGGAAACTAGCATGCACCATATTCTTGTGAAGCACCGGCGCCTCCTTCTCTGGCGTGAGATGTCTTTCCGGCACGGTCAGTCCGCCTCAACCAGCTTGTTCGCGAAGACTTGCGCTCCGGATAGATGGGCCGGATCAACAGGAGTCTCGGAGTCTGTGGCATCCTTAAAAAATGCGCTTGGACCTCCGTTCGGATGCACGCTCAGCCAGTGGCGATCGACTTCGACGGCGACGGATCGTTGCAGGAGGGTAACCGATAGCACGAGCTTCAATCCCGACTTGATCTTTACGACGATTCCGGTCAAACCGGACAGCGGCCCGTCCTCGATTCGTGCAACGTGGCCGACTTTCAGGTAGGGCCACGGCATTACCGATAGACCGCTTTTCTCTGCGCGCTGGATGGCTGAGATCTCCTCTTCCTCTACTGGAATCGGGCTCTTGCCAACTCCTACGATCTGGATAACACCCGGAGTCTGGAGCACGGGCAGGCGATTGTGCGGATTCATCCTGCAAAACAGGTAACCAGGGAACAACGGCACGTCCAACTCCTTAATGCGGTCAGACCACTGCCTCCTGGACTTGCTAACGGGCAAGAAACACTGGTAGCCCAAGTTCTCCAGAAGCAGCGTCGTCGACTTTTCTCTGCCGGTTCTGGCCAGGATCGCAAACCATGGCCACTGTAGTTGGCGTAAACTCATGCTTGACTCCCTAGAGAAGCTACCGCCGTAAGAGTCCCAAGGTTCGGACGACCCTCTCACGGTGTTGGTCCGGGGTTCCCTCGAACGCTCCTGTCGTTTTTCCAACCGCAGCGCCACAGGAGAAGGAAATGGCCCAGGGCAGTAAGCTAGCTGACACCCAACCTCCTCACAATCCGGTTAAGACCTTAAAAGCCTGAACGTACATGCCTTAACGAGACTGGCGCGCCTCCTTCCTGGCACATCACGACCACTGCGCGTCAGGCTCGTGAGTACCTGTCAAGTTGGTGAACCTTGACTTGAAGCTTGAAGAACGAGCAGCAAACAGTTTCACCTCATTGGGCGAGATTGCAGGTTTCACGGTCGCGCTGGGAATCCTTCGCCAAGTACGAATTCTCCAATCTCCTCAATTCCATTTTAGGCCGCAGGTATATCCCGCATCGAAACTCAGAGATTCCCCTGACTCCAATGCCCCGATTCGATGGATTGTCTAGGTCATGCCCCTTTAAATATGCTCAGTCTGACCCAGTGCGAGAGACTGAAATGAGAACATTGATTTGGTCCTATGCTCTTTGACTCTCCAGCCTATTTCCTCTTCCTGATCCCCGTAGTAGCGGTGTATTGGCGCCTGAGCCATCGCGCGCAAAACATTTTCCTGCTACTGGCAAGCTACTTTTTCTACGGCTGGTGGGACTGGCGCTTCCTTGCACTCATGATCGCCAGCACCACGATGGATTTTCTGATCGCCCAGAGAATCACGCCCAGCCGTACGGACTCGAACCGCAAGAAGTGGTTTATCTTCTCACTCGTATTGAATTTTGGGATTCTCGGGGTCTTCAAGTATTTTGATTTCTTCACAGGGTCCTTTTCGAGTGTGCTGGAGACCCTGGGCATTCACCATATTCCTCTGCCCCTCATTCGCGTGATTCTTCCACCGGGCATTTCGTTTTACACCTTTCAAGAGGTTGCCTACATCGTGGACGTTTATAAAGGCAGGCTGGAACCGGCTAAGTCATTCTTGGACTATGGTCTCTTCATCAGCCTCTTCCCGCACTTGATTGCCGGACCGATTCAAAGACCGGGACATCTTCTTCCTCAAGTTCAAAAGGACCGCACCTTCGATGCGGATCGTTTTTTCGACGGCCTGATGCTTATTTTTTCTGGCCTCGTGCGCAAATGCGTAGTCGCGGACAATTGTGCACTGCTCGCAAACGCGGCTTTTGGCGGCCAATTCGGTCCTTCGAATTTTTGGGTTGTTCTGATCGGAACCTACGCGTTTGCCTGGCAAGTCTATGGCGACTTCAGCGGTTACAGCGATATTGCGCGCGGTAGCGCTCAATTGCTGGGCTTCCATTTCATGGTCAACTTCCGGCAGCCCTATTTGTCACATCGCCTTCAGGAGTTTTGGCGGCGCTGGCACATCAGTTTGAGCACCTGGCTCCGCGATTACTTGTACATTCCTTTGGGAGGCAGTGCCGGCGGCGAATGGAAAATCTCGCGAAACCTTCTAGTTACTATGGTCCTGGCTGGCCTCTGGCATGGCGCAAACTGGACGTTTGTGGTCTTTGGGGCAATTCATGGCACTGTTTTGGCTGCGGAACGTTACTTTTTTCCTGCCAAAACAAAGCAAAAAGATGCAGCCCTGCCCCAACATTCCGCCGGCGTCTTCTCCCTTTGGGCCCAGCGAATCCTGACATTCAATGTCTTTTGTCTGAGCTTGGCATTCTTCCGTGCCACCTCACTCCCTGCGGCGGTGCAGTTCCTGGCTGGCCTGTCTAACTTCGCCTGGCGCACCGAGTACGCCTCGGCGTTCTTCATGCTCTGTCTTTTCTCCATACCTTTGTTCGTCGTGGATCTGTTGATGGAAGCCAGCAACCAGGAATACCCATTTGCAACCGCTCCCTATTCCGTTCGGACCGCGCTCGCGGCTTTCACACTCATCATTCTTGCACTCTTTTCGGGGAACAATCTCAATGCCTTCGTCTATTTCCAGTTCTAAGTCTCCCGCCCTGGTCTACCTAAGGGTGCTGCTGGGAATCTGCGCTATTCTTGTCCTTCTCTTGGAGATTTGTGCCAATTACCTTCTCAAACAAGATTCGGAAACCTACGCTCGCGTATCCCAGCAATACGCTGAGGCCGTCAAGGTGCGCTCCTCAAGGTCTGGCGAACCAGCATCCGTTCTGATGGTGGGCAATTCCTTACTCATGGAAGGAATAGACGTAGACCGCCTGCAGGAATTGACCTCCAGCAAGATGCGCATATATCCCATCTTTCTTGAAGCCACTGGTTACTACGACTGGCTGTATGGCCTGCAGCGCCTCTTTCGTCAAGGTGCAAGGCCCCAGGTCGTGGTCCTGGGCGTCGGCGTGAATAGCTTTCTTCAAAATAGCGTGCGGCAGGACTATGCTCCGATGCTGTTTTTTGACGTCCGCGACGTCCTCGGTGCCGCTGCCGATTTAAATCTGGATCGCACTGCCACGAGTAACCTGTTGCTTGCGCACTTGAGTGTATTCTGGGACACGCGCAGCGTTATTCGAACGCAAGTGCTCCGCCGCATGGTTCCTCATTGCAAAGAGCTTTTCTCGCTGGTAAAGCCCAAACCCGCACTGCCGCCAGCTCCGGAACTTGCAGCCATCACGACTGCCCGGATTCGGAGTTTGCGTCAACTGTGTGAAGCGCACGGGGCAAAACTGATTCTCCTGGTCCCACCGACTCCCTCTTCGGAACAGTCGGTCCGCCAAATGGCCATCGCTTCAGAAAAGGCGGGGGTCGATTCCCTGGTGCCTATTGATCCGGCAACGCTTTCAGAAAGATTCTACCAGCCCGATGAACTCCATCTCAATTCCGAGGGCGCAGCGCTCTTCACGTCGGCCTTAGCAACTTACCTCCCGGTAGAGATTGGCGGACCCAAATCCGCATCCTCGCCTGATTAGAACCCACGCCAAAAATAATTTCTGATCTCAGAAATTTCAGTCTGGCTCGGGCAGGACCCTTCGCCTAATTCCTGCAGGTCTCTACCCGCTCCCGTTCTACGGACATTCCCCTCGGACCGTTCCGGTATGTACCGCCTTGTCACAGTTGTGAAGATTAAGTACGGTATCCATGAGTATGAACCTGTGAAGTTTCACCAATTCCATCAAGGATGTTCAACATGAAGCTACTCGCTATTATGAGAGCATTTTGGATAATCCATAGGAGTGGAGGCCAATGTCGGCGTGTGATGTAGCAATTCTTGGAGCTGGTCCCTACGGACTCTCGGCGGCCGCGCACTTGAAAGCCGCGGATGGTCTGGATGTTCGTGTCTTCGGTGAACCGATGTCTTTCTGGGAGAGACACATGCCCAAGGGCATGCTTCTCCGCTCTCCCCTGGAGGGGTCACACCTTTCCGATCCCGCCGGTGCGCTGTCATTGCAAGCCTATGCAGCGGCCAAAGGGAACCCGCTCACCGCGCCGTTCCCGCTCCACCGCTTCACCGACTATGGGCGTTGGTTTCAGAATCAAGTCGCGCCCGACCTGGATTCTCGGAAAGTGGACCGGGTGGAGAAGAACGGATCTGCGTTCCACCTCACACTGGAAAACGGGGAAAATCTAAAAGCACGGCGAGTCGTTATTGCCGCTGGAATCATGCCCTTCGCTTGGCATCCACAGGAATTTAGGTCTCTCCCGTCCTCGTTAGCCTCGCACGCCTCCGCGCACACCGATCTCAGCCGTTTTTCTGGAAAGAAAGTCGCCGTGATTGGCGGAGGGCAGAGCGCACTCGAATCGGCTGCACTGTTAAATGAGATGGGAGCTGAGGTTGAAGTGTTAGTCCGAACCCCGATTGTCCGTTGGCTGTGGCGGAGTCCTTGGGTGCACACCTGTCGGCCAATCGCACGCATGCTGTACGCGCCACCTGACGTGGGCCAAGCCGGGATTAGCCACCTCGTGGCGCGTCCAAATTTGTTCCGGCGACTGCCCCGTTTGGTGCAGAACCGCCTTGCGGTGCGCGCCATCCGGCCGGCGGGTGCGGCCTGGTTGAAACCGCGATGCCAACACTTTCCAATAACGACGGGACGGGCAGTCATTTCCACTGCAACCCTCGGCGACCGCGTAATTCTTAAATTGGGTGACGGCAGTGAGCGGAGAGTCGATCACGTTCTGCTTGCGACTGGCTACCGTGTGGACATCTCCCGCTATCCGTTCCTCGCCGTGAAACTGCTTTCCTCGATCCGTCAAATCGGCGGCTATCCACAACTTGACGTGGGATTCGAATCCTCTGTTCCCGGTCTGCACTTCCTGGGCGCCCCCGCCGCTTGGAGTTTTGGCCCGCTCTCGCGCTTCGTCGCTGGCTCGGCGTTCGCTGCCCTTGAGCTGACGCGCAAGATCCTTCGCAATGCCCCGAATCACGCCGCCTCGTAGGGATCGATGTCAGCTATAGCCGCGCTGCCGGAGACGTTGAATTCCTCGAATCTTAGCGCCGGCGTCCACGCCGGATCCGCCGGCGCGTTGATCATGGGTGCGGACTACCGAGGCCTCGGTGTGGTGCGCAGCTTGGGTCGTCGCGGAATTCCTGTTTGGGTGATCAAGCAGGGTGGACATCTTGTGGCAGCAACCTCCCGATATGTTTGCCGCAACATTTCCTGGCCACCCAAGGAAGAACAGAGACAAATTGACTTTCTCTTGGACCTGGCGGCCAAATATTATCTTAATGGGTGGGTGCTCTTTCCCACCGACGACTACGCTGTCACGCTGGTTTCGCGCAACTATGAGGCGCTGGCGAGTCACTATCGGCTCACCGTGCCTCCTTGGGAAGAGCTGCGTTGGGCCTGCGACAAGCGGCTCCTGCACCGTCTTGCACGCGACCTCGGCGTTCATCAACCCTGGGCCGCCGCTCCAAACACCCGAGAAGAACTCGTTGCCCTAGACCATTCTTTCCCCTTGATCCTTAAGCCCGCGCTCAGGATGGAACCTGGCAGTCTCGCCGTCCCTAAAGCTTGGCGGATCGATGATCGTGCTTCATTGCTGGCGCGCTATGACGAGGCATGCGCGCTGATTGCCCCTGAAAACCTAATCGTCCAGGAATTGGTGCCAGGGGGGGGTGAATCGCAGTTTTCCTACGCCGCTCTTTGCAAAGACGGTGTGCCTCTCGCTTCCATTGTCGCAAGGCGCACTCGGCAGTACCCGATGGATTTCGGACAATTCAGCACCTACGTCGAAACAGTGGATGAGCCACAAGTTATCGAGCCCTCCGTGCGGCTGTTGAAGGCGTTGCGCTTCACGGGCCTTGTGGAAGTCGAGTTCAAGAAAGACCCGCGGGACGGTCAATGTAAGGTTATCGACATCAATCCGCGCGTTTGGGGCTGGCACACCCTTTCTAGGCGCTGTGGGGTTGACTTCCCTCACCTCCTTTGGCTCCTCCTCAGGGGCGAATCTTTCTCACAACTGCACGGGCGCGCCGGCCAGCGCTGGATGCACATGAGCGGCGACATCTCGGTGGCAATCCGGGAAATCCTGAGCGGCCGGCTCTCAGTTCGGGATTATGCGCGGTCACTGCGAAGACCTCTGGAGTCTGCCATTTTTGCCTGGGACGATCCCCTGCCCGGACTTCTCGATCTGCCGCTTTTCGCCGGCACCCTCGGCAAGCGAGTTCTTCTGGGAAAGAAGGCTTAGCGCTGTCCGCGAATCAACCGCACTTGCACATCGCGGGAATGATATGATTCTTTGGATCAAACGCGTCTTGCACTCCGATCGTGGAGCGCCTCGTTGGCGATCCATGTTCGATGGAGCGGCAAGGTTCTTTCACGGAGCTTTTCTCCGCCCGGCTCGCCGGTCACCTCGCCGCTTCTCCGGGCAGACGAATTGAATCCAGCGTTGGAAGTCAACAACGCCCAATTTCGCAATGGAAACTGAACGCCGCCAGCAACCCAGGAAGCAGCCGGAGAAACTCACCTACCTCCATTTTGAACCGGAGAACGGAGGCATCGTTTTGAACGCCTCGGAGGGTGGTATCTCCTTTTTCGCCATCGCTCCCCTCCATCAGACGGGCACAATCCGTTTCGCTATCGTGCCGGGCACCCACGAACGGATCATGGCCGCCGGCCAAGTCGTCTGGACGGATGAATTGAAAAAGGTTGGTGGCTTGAGTTTTGCGGAACTTGCTCCCGATGTTCGCCAACGGGTCCGCGGCTGGTTGAGTCAGCGAGCCGCGCCCGCAAACCCTCAAGCAAACCCAGCACCTTTGAATACTGATAAATTAATCGGAAAGGACAGACAGGAACAGCAGGCGAGAGACGAGATGGGTCTCCTTGCTTCTTTCGCGCACAACATTCCGCCGCCTGACACAAGGATTCCCGCCGCCCGGGCTTCCAGCGTCCACGCTTTCCCAACGACTTTGTTCCCGCCGGAAGCGCCTGCATGCGAACGGCAAATGCATCAATCTCGGCCGCAATACATGCGTGGCGCCGCCACGGGAATTCTCATTTCTATCTTCGCTTTGATGATCTTCGTGTTTCTCCAGAATTTTCGCCCCGGAATCGGCGGCTCGCTGATTCGGCTCGGAAAGAAACTACTGCAGGTAAATCAGCCGCTGCCTCCATCGCCGGTCACGGCGCCCGCGCTGCCCGCAAGCCCGGTTCAGGACGACCGCCCTGTCGCCAACGAGTCGAGTACGGAGATATCTTCTAGCAAAGCTTTGGAAAACTCTGCCCTGCCCTCCACGGTCGAGCCTCTGCCGGAGAATTCTCGGCCGGCAAACGCTCGTGCCGCCGAACGGCCGAACCCTCCACAACCCCTGCGCCACGCTATCGGTGCGAGAAACAGCGCCACAACATTGCAGCACCTCTGGAAAGCAGTAGGGGAGGGCAACACGACGGCGGAAATTGCACTCGCTCAGCTTTACCTGACAGGAAACGGCGTGCCCAAAAGCTGCGAACAAGCCCGCGTCCTGCTTGCTGCGGCCTCGAAAAAAGGAAATGCCGAGGCCACGCGGCAATATCGCAGACTGCTCAGTACCGCTTGTAATTAGCGGCGCCCAAGTGAGTATCGGACTGCCTGGTCGGGTAGGCCGGGTGAGCTGAAGCTTCGTCAAACTCACAAACGACATCGGGATGGCCAAAGAATACTTCGTCCTCCAGCTTCAGGAAACAATCTTCTGCGGCAAGACAAAACCCGCATATCCACGCGCGAGTGGGCCGAGCGATATGACCAAGACCAAATAACGGGAAACCTAGCCACTTAGGGTTGCACCAGACCTCGACGGACTGCATAGCGTACTAGACTTGCCGTTTCATGGATATCCAGTTTCCGCATGAGTCTTGATCGATGTGATTCCGCCGTTTTCACGCTGATGTCCAGCAGAGAAGCCACGTCCTTCGTCGACTTCCCCTCCGCAATCAGTTGCAGCACTTGGCGTTCGCGAGCAGTGAGCGGATCCGCGGGCCTCTCCGATTTCGTTCGGTACGCCTCAATCACTGTCCGGGAGACACCGGGACTCAGATAGAACATCCCTCGTGAAACTTGCTGAATGGCGTGTACCAGGTCGCTCGCCACCTGGTTTTTCAGCACATATCCCTTTACGCCAGCTTCTAACGCCTCAAGGATGTACTGATCTTCTTCATGCTGCGTGAGCAGAATCACCTTCGTTTTCGGACAGGCACGGCCGAGTTCCCGTGCCGCATCTATCCCGTTTAGCATCGGCATACTGATATCCATGATGGCGATGTCCGGATTAAGTGATACTGCCTGGGTCACCGCTTCCTGTCCATCAGCAGCTTCCGCAACGACTCTAAATTCTTCTCGCTCGAGCAATGACTTTAAGCCCTGGCGTACCAGGACATGATCATCAGCGAGCGCCACGCGAATTGGCATATGCATCCTCCAATGGAAGTCGAATCAAAAGTTCAGTTCCTCGCCCCCGGTGCGATTCGATGCGCACCGTTCCACCGATTGCACTCAAGCGTTCCTGCATCCCGATCAAGCCCAACCCCTTCCGGCAACCCGTTGCTTGAAGAGCGCGAACGTCAAAACCCGCTCCGTCGTCCCGGATCGAGCAACACAACACGAACTCATCTCGCCACGCGCGCACCCAGATATTGCCCGCCTTTGCATGCTTGACCGCGTTGGTCAAGGCTTCCTGGACGACTCGATACAGCGCCACCTCGGTTGTGCTGGGGAGGCGCCCGGCAAATGCCACCTTGATATGGATGGGCAGATTGGCGCGCTTCGAAACCCCTTCGGCCAGGAAGCGGATCGCCGGAATCCATCCAAGATCGTCCAAAACCGTTGGCCGAAGTTCGTGGGAATACCGCCGCAACTGCTTTTCAACCTGGTTGAGCAATTCTTCAACCCGCCCCATCTGCTCTTTGTGACGTTCCGGCAATTCCCGCGCGACGTCGGCGAGCGCAAGATGCACGGCCACCAAAAGCTGCCCGGCCTCGTCGTGCACGGCATACGCGATCCGCTTGATTTCTTCCTCCAGCGTTTCATTGAGGTGCCGCAACGCCGCGATCGCATCTTGCACTCCGCGGTGCGCCATTTCGTATGGCGAGAGCATCTCTGCCAGGAAATCTCCAGCCGCCTTCAGCAATTCCTGGTGCTGCGCCGCGCCTTGTGCCTCGGCAAGCATCCCGTAGATCGCCTGATGATGCATGAATGCGATTTCCATGAAGCTCTTTTTCTCGGTGATGGCGCGGCGCCCCAGCTCGTAGGCCCGGCCTAGCGCGGCCTCGCCGCCGCTCCGGGTGTATTCACCAAACGCCGAGCGATATTCTTCTTCAAAATTTGCGGGCGTCTTTCCTCTCCGTTTCGCTGCCGTCTTCATGCCTGAACCCCGGTTAGCCTCACCACCAAAACGAGCGCGTCATCATTTCCCCGGCAGTGACGTTCCAGAATTCTCTCCGCGGCTCTTTGCGGGGGTTCCAGCGCGGAGAGACCTTCGGCAAATTCACCTCGAATCCCATCCGTAACAAATACCAGAGTATCCCCCTTCGCAATGGGAAGCACTGCGGCCTGCAGCGCTGGCAATTGCGAACCAACGACACCGCCACGCAGCAGCAGCACTTCCTGCACGCTTCCCTTCTGGGCCCCGGCGCGCATCAATGCTCCCTGCACGTTGCCGACCCCGGCCCACGTCATCAAGCCACTCTGCGTGTCAATCCAAGCAAGGCTGAGCACGACTCCGCGCGTCCAGCGGAGCCCCTCGTGGCAGCTCTTTAGCAGTGAAATGACCGGTTCGTCCGCTCCCGCTTTGAGAATGGAAACCGCCGTCTTCGCCGCGTTGGCAGCTTCTTCTCCGTGTCCTATTCCGTCAATCGCCGCGATCAGAATTCCACTGTGGTTACAGCAAACCAGATGCTGGTCGCCCGATTCACCCTGACCCGGGAGAACAAACTTCGCCACTCCATACTCCACCAGCGGTGCCTTTATTGTTTCCACTTCTTCACCCTCACGATCGTCCCCTGGCTCGGTTCGGAGCTAATTTCAAACTCGTCCATCAGGCGGCGCACTCCCGGCAGCCCCAGTCCAAGGCTTCCCGACGTCGAGAACCCGTCTCGCATTGCTTGACGAATGTCCCGGATTCCCGGGCCGCTATCGGAAGCGATGATCAAGATGCCCTGGCGGCTCGACCCATGGACCATTTTCAGGCTGATTTCACCTTTGCGCGCGTAGGACACGATGTTGCGCGCCAGCTCGGAAATAGCCGTGGCGATGAGTGTGGCGTCGCCAGTCGTAAAGCCAAGTTCGGTTGCGAGAGCGCGGCCTTTCTGACGGGCTGCTACGATATCTTGGTCCGAGTTGATGGCCACCCGGATTTCTCCCGCCCTCACAGTGTCTCTCTCAGTCTATGTTCTTGAATTTTTCAATCAAGTACGCCAAACCTTCTTCCAGGTCCAGCGCCGTCGCAACACCTTCCAGCGTCAGTCCAAGTTGAACCATGGCAAACGCCACTTCCGGCTGAATCCCCACGATCACTGTTTCGGCGCCGCGCAGCCGGATCATGTGTGAGATCTCCCGCAGCGTCCGCGAGGCGAACGAGTCCATCACGTCCATCGCCGTCACGTCCACAATGACCCCGCGAGAACGAAACCTGACCACCTGCTGCACCAGACCACGCCGCAAGTGCTCCAGGTCCGCGTCCGAGAGAGCCGCCTGAAAGGTGGCAATCAGGACCTCTCCCTGTTTCAGAATGGGGACTTCCACGTAGCCCTCCTTCCGTTAAGCTTGGCGGGGTTCCGCCAGTGTCACCACTTTGTATCCCAGCAGTCTTTCCGCCTGCTCGATGCCGCCTTGCAGGTCGCCCACCGTGTTCATCTTCCCCAGGTCCACGCCGATGGTCACCAGCGTCTGCGCAATCTCCGGTGAAAGGCCCGTGACAATGACCGTCGCGCCGAGCAGCCGCGAAGCTTCCACCGTCTGCACCAAGTGGTTCGCTACCGTCACGTCCATGGCTGCCACACCGGTGATATCGATCACCACGACTTTTGCGCGATTCGTGCGGATGCCACGCAGGAGTTGTTCTGTCAACTGCCGGGCGCGTTGTGGATCGATCACGCCGATGATCGGCAGAATCAGCAATCGTTCGCGGACCTGCAGCACCGGCGTGGAGAGTTCGCGGATCGCTTCCTGTTGCTGGCGGATGACGCGCTCGCGCTCCTGCACGAATCCTACTGCCACGGTGTTCGCGATGCGGTTCGCGGCAGGCTCGTAGGCATCCAGGATGCGATTCAATTTCTTGAAATCCGTCTGGTACTTTGCGAAGAGGGACCGCGCCAGGACGTCGCGCAGCAACAGAACGATTCCCACGACTTCGTGGGTTTCCACGCCCCGCGGAATGATGCGTTCAGACAGGTTGCGCGCATAAGCTTGCAGCGCTTCGAATGCTTCGGTTTCCAGAGCCTCCACGTAGCTGTCGTACACCGAAGTTGCTTCCGCGAAGATCTCTTCTTTGGTCATGGCCGTCAGCAGGCGCGTCTCCGAGATGCGCACCACCCATTCCTCGCGCAGCAGCGTTCGGTTTTGCCGAAGGTGCGCCACGAGTTCGCGAAGAAGCTCTGACGGCGCTTCACTCCGCACTATTTCCACCGCTGGACCGCCCCTGGCCTCCGAGTCCCTTGAAGTGATCTCTCGTTTGGACATGAATCGATTCTCCTTGCGCTCGGCGGGTTGAACTTGTGCACACGGATTGCTTGAGCCCCCTGCAAATTTGCAACAAGTACCATGACTTGCCGGCCCCTTCAAGCAGGCGAACCGCTGCAAGGGCAATCAGGTAAATACCTGAGTTGCAAGCCATGTTTCCGTGAGAATAGCAGACCTCTTGCTCACAGGCGGTAAAATCCATTAGAAACGTGCAGGCCCATGCCAGGAGGGGTACTCGGCGCCAAGGAGCGGTAACCGTGTAGTCTGTAAGGGTTTATCTTTTGAGGACGGAATCCCTCAATTTCAAACCTCTGGGCTTCCTCCCGACCGATTCACCGTTATAGCACCTAACAGTTAGCCGAGGCCTCACACATCCGGTCTCGCACGCGGTTATCACCTGCGCTGCTCGCGCGCCCAGTGTGCCACCCAAGGCCCACCCAAGGCCACGTTTAACTGGCACATTTGAGTGGCCAGGGGTAGCATTTTGCACCTGTCCAAACTACTTTTTGCCGTGCTCGGTTTCTTCGCGGCGGCGTACTCTGCCGATCTGCCCACCAGAAAATCTGTGAACCTCGCGGCAATCAAAACTAATGGTCGCGGCCGCTGAAGCGCAGGCCAAAAAAGCTAAATGTTGAAGTGACTATCTGCACTGTCGACGAAAGTGGCAATCTGCTTTTTCTCACGAAAGCGGGTGCCGCTCCGCTCAACACCATCGAATTCGCCCAAAAGAAAGCCCGCCAGGCTGCGCTCTACAAGATTCCCTCGAAGGACGGCGCCCATGCAGTCAAAAAAAGGCCATCTCGATGTCCTCGTTTTTCCGGACTTTTTCCCCAACCAGGGCGGACTCCCCAGCTACTGGAAGCGGACGGCCAGACCATCGGCGGTATTGCTGCCACTGGCGCCAAATCTGAGATTGATGAAACCTTCTCACAAGCAGCACTCGACGCTGTTTTCAACAAGAAGTAATCAAGACCAACTTTCATCCAGCCTCCAGCGGGCGAGTGAAATGATTCGCGGAAATGCATAGGAGCGTCACCCGTCGATGGGAAGGTTTTGCGTTTCTCGGGCTCGAAATAGAGCTTCGGCCAGCCGGGGTAGCGCGATGGACTGGGACCGCTGGCGCCTTTCGGCTGGCTCGCCCTGCTAGGTTAAGCTCTTTACAAAGCCTCGCCTAAAACGTAAAGTGGCGCGGCCTGTCGGCCGGGCAGGCCCATCGCAACGGTTCTATCGGAGAGGAGACTGCCGTGGTCAACAGTCTGAAACTAAGGCCGCTGCCCTTGCTAGCTCTGCTTTCCGCATTGCTGACCACGGCCGGTACAGCTGCTGCGCAATCGAGCTACGACCTGCGTTCTCCTGACAACCGGATCGAAATCAGAATCCGCACCGCCCAACACCTCCGCTACGACGTGCTCCTGAAAGGCCGCACTTTGCTGCAGGATTCGACTCTGTCTCTCGACATCGACCACAAGACTCTAGGCGTAGACCCGAAAGTCCTCGCCGCAAAAAAACTTACTTACGACCAGACCGTTGAGCCACTGGTGCGTCAGAAGTTTGCCCGAATTCGCGAAAACTACAATGAATTGCGCCTCGAAATGGAAGGCCGGTACGCCGTTGTCTTTCGCGCATACAACGAAGGCGCCGCCTACCGATTCGAAACGTCGCTTTCTCAGCAGCAGGTGAAAGTCTTCAGCGAAGAAGTAAAGTTCACTTTCCCCGGAGATTCCATCGTCTATTATCCACAGGAAGACAGCATGTTTTCGCACAACGAGCGAAAGTATCTTCCGCAACATTTGCGCGAAATCGATCCGGCGTTCATCGCCACCATGCCTGCAGTTGCGGATGCCGGAGGAGGCGCCAAGCTCGCGCTCGCCGAATCGGATGTGGAAGATTATCCGGGAATGTGGCTGCGCGGCACCGGCGGCTTCGGACTTGCCGGTACGTTCCCGCTTTACCCACTAAAAGAAAAATTGCAGAAAGACCGCGATTTCAGAGTCGTTGAAGCCGCCGATTACATCGCCGTTACTTCCGGCACGCGCACTTTTCCCTGGCGGCTTATGGGCATTGTTGAGAGAGACGCAGACCTGCTGACAAACCAGCTTGTGTGGTTGTTGGCGAAGCCGTCGCAGTTCGAAGACACCTCGTGGATCAAGCCGGGCAAAGTCGCGTGGGACTGGTGGAACTACAACAATATTTACGATGTGGATTTCAAGGCGGGAATCAACACCGAGACCTATAAGTATTACATCGACTTCGCCGCTAAATATGGCCTCCAGTACATCATTTTGGACGAAGGCTGGTACAAACTTGGAAACGTGCTGGAAGTCGTGCCGGAAATAAATATGGAGGAGCTGACTGCTTACGCCAAAGAAAAAAACGTGGGAATCATTCTTTGGGTGATCTGGAAGTCGCTCGACGATCAGCTGATCCCCGCTCTCGATCAATACGCGAAGTGGGGGATCCAGGGAATCAAAGTCGATTTCATGCAGCGGGATGATCAGCTGCTGATCAACTTCTACCACAAAGTCAGCCGCGAAACCGCTAAGCGCAAAATGCTCGTCGATTTTCACGGCGGACAGAAACAAATCACCATGACCCGCACGTGGCCCAACATGATCAGTGGGGAAGGAGTTCGCGGGATGGAGTGGAGCAAATGGAGCGCCGACTCCGAACCAAAACACAACGTCACGCTTCCTTTTACAAGAATGTTTCTTGGCCCCATGGACTACACGCCTGGAGCAATGCGGAACGCCACCAGAACCACCTTTGCACCAATCCACCAGCAGCCGATGGCACTGGGTACGCGCTGCCATCAGCTCGCTATGTACGTGGTATTCGAGAGCCCCCTGCAGATGCTTTCCGACAGCCCGTCGAATTACTTGCGCGAACCGGAGGCCATGGAGTTTCTAGCTCCCGTTCCATCCGTCTGGGATGACACCAAAGCCCTTGATGGCCGCATCGCTGAATACGTTTTGGTGGCGAGAAGAAACGGCAGCGACTGGTATGTGGGCGCGATGACGGATTGGACGGCGCGCGAACTCGAAGTGGATTTCTCCTTCCTGCCCGAAGGAAATTTTTCGATGGAAGCTTATCAGGACGGAGTAAACGCCGACCGCATGGCCAGCGACTATAAGAAAGTGAGAATGCGGGTCAACAAATCCACGAAACTGAAAATCAAATTGGCGCCCGGCGGCGGCTGGGCGGCACGCATCCACCCGTAACAAGTTCCTGTTAAGCGCCAAGAAGCTGAGCAAACAGAGCAAGCCGCGCTCAGTACAGCCGACGGAATGGCTCTCCTACAAGAAGAGTGCTTCCTACTCGAATTGTTTTCTGAACTGGGCGAATTCTTTTCTCAGGTCCGCAATCTCCTTTTGAGAGTCGGCAACGTCGTTGCGAAGTGCGGCGACTTCCTTCTCCAGGTGAGTAATCCTTTCTCCGTCGGCGGACGCAGGAGGGAGTTGCGGCTCAGCTACTGACTTGGCATCCCACTCCTCTACGTCGCCGGACAAAAGATGTACATAGCGGGCCTCTTTGGTCCCGGGCTGCCGGGGAAGAACCTTGACGAGCGGGGGCTCGCGCTTCATCAGGTGCTGCAGACTGGATTGCACGGCGCCCAAGTCGTCGAATGGGTGCATGCGCTCGGCACGGCCGCGAAGTTCGCCGGGCGTCTGCGGGCCGCGCAGCAACAAGACGCAGAGGATGGCGACCTCGTAACGATAGAAGTTGAAGGCTTCCTGGAGGCGGTGCTCGTACTTGGTGACGCGGCTGTCCGCAGCGCTGACATAGCGGACGAGGGATTCTCCATCCAGAGAATGCAAAGCCTGGCGGACGGCAGCTTCGTCCAGGTTCATGACGGGATCGCGATTCGATTTCTGGTTGCAGGCGTTGACGAGGGCGTTCAGCGAAAGCGGATAGTATTCAGGAGTGGTGATCTCTTTTTCGATGAGGGAGCCCAGGACGCGGCATTCGACTTCGTTCAGCAGGATGTTCACAAGGTGGAATGATACAACGTTTGGGGACTGGTGATTGGTGACTGCTGACTGGAAGAGGCAGGGAGGCAAGGAAGTACGGGGTACATGAAAATGGATCGTTTTCAAACCAAAGGAGTTGCGGGACGAGCAATTTGTAAATGGCTGAATAGAAACGAGATGGACGACGGGAGATTTTGTTACTTGTGAAGAAGCGAAGAGCCGGGAACCCGGGCGGAATGATCGGGCAGGCGGCTGACAATCCCAAGGTATGTTAGTATAAAGGTAACATAGTTGTCAAAACAAAGTTGAAGGTTACTTGTAAGCGCTTTGGATGCTGCGCGCTACAGGGGTGTTTGTTTGATCTGGCACCAGTCTAACCATCCCGGACGCTGCCGCAGCGCTGGGGCTAACGCGCACCAGGCTGTCTGAGCTGGTGAAGGAGAAGCACGGGATTTCTCTTGAAAATGGCCGCGCGATTGTCCAAGGTGTCCCGAGGCAGCGCCGAAAGCTGGCTTTCACAGCAAGCGCTGTACGATCTTGCGCGGGTCCGTGCCGGCGCATCAAGCTCAAGCGGCTGGCACTGGTTTAGCCAGTTTCAAGGCTGGTCATTTGCGGAAGGATCGTGCCCAAGAGTGCTATTCAACGAATCGTATAAAAGTCAAAAGGAAGTCACTCTGGCTGGGGAATGAGAACCTGGGGTAGACTATGGTCGTAAAGATTCATCTGCGACCTGAGCGGGAAAATAATGATCAAGCGGGACGTTCAGCGCGGGCCGTAGCAAACCGTGGATGAGTTTGTGGGGCGCCATTTCCCTGCTTCACGAGCAAGAAGCCTGTCTGGCCGAGCATAGCACCGAGATCCGGTCAAAAATCGAGCGCGGCTACGCAGCCGCGCAACGCGGAGAATTGATCGATTCCGACCAGGTTCGTTCCAGGCTGGATGAAAGGAAACGTGCTTGGCTCTCGAGAGAAGCACCAAGCATGAGCAGTTATCAATGTTAATTCTAGATGGAACCCGTCACCTCAACTCTGTTGTACTGCTCCTTGCCTTGAGTTTGGCCGGTTGCGGGCAAGACGAAGGCAAGACCGCTTCCGCCGCAGCCTTTGACGATATTTTAATTAGCGTGGAGAGGCTATCAGACATTCACGGAGCTACGCACATCTGTGAATTAGTAGCGGCGATGAGCTTGAAGAGTCCCGGCAGGTCTGAAGAGTGTTCTAGCAGGCCCGCAGCGATGGCCGAAGAGTTGGAGAACGAATTTCTGAATGCTTTCCAGAAAAACCCGGCTTGCAAAGGGATCACGCTAATTGTTGGAACTGACGACTCCGCAAGGCTGGCAACCCCTGAGGAACAGCAAAGATTGGCGCATGCAAAGTATCGCCTCTATTTCCATCTCACGGTGACGAAAGAAGGAGACGTGAACTGGGACAATTCGAACTGGCAACTAGAGCGAATCCTTGGCGACAGCAAGCCAGTACACGGATCGATGAGGAACCTCGAAAAAGAAACTACCGCCTTCTGCGCCGTTGTTCGGGGTGAGGGTGGTTCCGTCCGTTAGGTATACTCGCCGGCGCATTCCTCCAGGACTTCATGGTGGATGCGGAGTGGAATTGAGGGGCGATGAGAACAATCAAAGGACCAGGGATATTTCTGGCGCAGTTTGCTGGCGATGCGGCGCCGTTCAACAGTTTAAAGAGCATCGCATCGTGGGCCGCGGGGCTCGGCTATAAAGGGGTGCAAATCCCGTGCTGGGATGCCCGCTTGTTTGATCTGCAGCGAGCGGCAGAGAGCAAAAGCTACTGCGACGAGATCCGCGGCACCCTGGCGGGCCACGGCCTTGCCGTCACCGAACTCTCGACCCATCTTCAAGGGCAGTTGGTGGCCGTGCATCCCGCGTATGACGTGGCGTTCGATGGGTTCGCGCCGGAAAAACTGAGGGGCCACCCGCACGCGAGGCAAGCCTGGGCGGTTGAACAATTATTGCTTGCGGCGCGCGCGTCCGCCAATCTGGGACTTGCGGCACATGTTACCTTTTCCGGAGCGCTGGCGTGGCCGTATTTGTATCCGTGGCCGCAGAGACCGGCAGGGCTGATCGAAACTGCTTTTGAAGAGCTGGCGGCGCGCTGGCGTCCCATCCTGGATGCATTTGAAAAAGCAGGAGTGGATCTATGCTACGAAATCCATCCCGGCGAAGATTTGCACGATGGTGTCACGTTCGAAATGTTTTTGCAGCGCTGCGGCGATCATCCGCGGTGCAACATGCTTTTTGACCCGAGTCATTTCCTGCTGCAGCAGCTCGATTATCTGGAGTTCATCGATCTGTATCACCGCCGTATTAAAATGTTTCACGTGAAGGATGCGGAATTTCGTCCGACAGGCCGCCAGGGCGTTTACGGAGGCTACCAAACCTGGGCCAATCGAGCTGGAAGGTTTCGTTCGCCGGGTGACGGGCAAGTTGATTTCAGCGCCATATTTTCCAAGCTGACGCAGTATGATTTTCCCGGGTGGGCGGTGCTGGAATGGGAATGTTGCGTCAAGAGCGGCGAGCAGGGGGCGGCCGAAGGTGCGCCGTTTATCGAACGGCATATCATTCAGGCTGCGGGCGGCAGTTTTGATGATTTCGCAAGTTCGGGCGCGGATCAACGCGCCAATCGCAGGATGTTAGGACTAGATTGAAATGGGACGAGGATCATGACAGCCAATCCAAAAGGCACTGATGCAATAAACCGGCGTCTCCGGCTAGGTATGGTCGGCGGCGGACCGGGGGCTTTCATTGGGGCGGTTCACCGCATTGCGGCGCGGCTCGACGATCGTTTTGAGCTGGTGGCGGCGGCTTTGTCGTCGAATCCCGAGCGAAGCCGCGCCGGGGCTCTTGAACTGCATATCGCGCCGGAGCGTGCTTACGGAAGTTTCGCGGAAATGGCAGCAGCGGAGGCGAAGAGGCCGGACCGGATTGACGCCGTCTCGATTGTCACACCCAATCATCTTCATTTCGAGCCGGCGAAAGCGTTCTTGGAGGCGGGCATTCACGTTATTTGCGACAAGCCGCTGACCACAACGGTGGAAGATGCCTTGGCGCTGGCGCAGATCGTGCGGCGCAGCGGGCTGATTTTTGGATTGACGCATAATTACACGGGTTATCCCCTGGTGCGGCAGGCTCGAGAGATGATTGAGGCCGGGGAACTTGGGCGAATTCGCGTCGTGCAGGTGGAGTACGCGCAGGACTGGCTGACCACGGCGGTAGAGAGGACTGGGCAGAAACAGGCCGTTTGGCGCACTGATCCAGCGCAGAGCGGACCTGCGGGTTCCCTTGGGGATATTGGAACGCACGCGTACAACATCGCCTGTTTTGTGACGGGACTGCGCTGCGATCAGGTGGCGGCCGACGTTTCCATTTTCGTGCCGGGGCGGCGGCTCGACGACAACGTGCAAGTGCTCTTGCGATTTGAGGGCGGCGCACGAGGAATGTTGTGGGCGAGCCAGGTGGCTCCCGGAAACGAGAACAACCTTCGCTTGCGGGTTTATGGGGAGAAGGCGGGAATCGAGTGGGGGCAGGAAAATCCGAACTATCTGCGGTTCACTCCTTATGGGAAGCCGCCGGTTACGATCAGCCGGGCCGGGGCTGGGGCCACGCCTTCGGTGAAGCAGGCGAGCCGCATCCCCTCCGGGCATCCCGAGGGGTATCTGGAGGCGTTCGCGCAGCTTTATACGGACTTGGCTGAGCAGATCGCTGCACGGAACGCCCGGCGCGCTGCGATGCCCGCATCGCTGCTTGTGCCGAAAGTGGAGGACGGCGTAGAAGGAGTTCGTTTCATCTCGGGAGTCCTGGAATCTTCTCGCCAAAACTCGGCCTGGGTGAAGATGCCGGCGTCCGAGCAGGGAGAGAAAACCAGGCCGGCCTGAAGTTCCAGCCCTACACAATCGATGGGAGGGACTGCGCCGGGCTTGTTCGAAGCTGGGACGTGGAATCCCATTTCCGGGCGATTGGGGGAGATTTCGGCAAAGGAATTCCCGCTAAACCATTGAAGCAAAATATACTTAGCGAAGGGAACCTGGGGCCGGAGAGTTGCGTTCTAGTAGGTGACAATATCATGGATATCCAGCGACCATCGAACGCCCGCGCCAAGAAGATCAGACGGATCGTGTACGGCACCGTCGCGCTCCTCCTCGTCGGAGGGGTAACCTATGGACTCTCGAAGCTCCGGCCTGCGGCGCCAAGCGTGGACCGTGCCACGATCTGGCCCGATGAAGTGAAACGCGGGCCAATGCTGGTGGAGAGGCATGGCTTGGGAACGCTGGTGCCCGAAGACATCCGGTGGATCGCTGCACAGACAGACTCGCGAATAGACCGGTGGGTGCTGCGCCCTGGGGCCATCGTCAAGCCAGATTCCATCATTATGGAACTGAGTGACCCAACGTTGCAGCGAGAGGCGCTTGACGCGGAATTCCAGCTCAAAGGGGCGGAAGCGGACTACGCAAACCTTAAGGTGCAAGTTGACAGCGATCTGATGAACCAAAAGGCAAACGAAGCCGCCGTGCGCAGTGATTTCGAGCAGGCCCACCTGCAACATGTCGTAGACGAAAAGCTATTCAAAGAGGGCATCGGGTCTGACCATATCAGGAATCTCTCCAGAGTGAGGGAAGAACAACTGGAGATTCGCGTGAGGCTGGAGGGTGAACGGACGAAAATCTCCGCGGATTCGGCGAAAGCGCGGCTGGCCGCGCAGCAGGCGAAAATCGATGAACAGAAAGCTCTCTATCAACTGAAAAAGAGCCAAGTGGAGGCGCTGCATGTTCGCGCGGGCATCAACGGCGTATTGCAGCTGGTGCCAGTGGAAGTCGGCCAGCATGTGACGCCCGGCACAAACCTGGCACGGGTGGCTGACCCGAAGAAACTCAAAGCAGAAATCAAGATTGCGGAGACGCAAGCGAAAGATGTGCTGATTGGGCAAAAAGCGACGATTGACACACGCAACGGCGTAGTGAACGGGCATGTTTCACGGATCGATCCGTCCGTCGTGAACGGCACCGTGACCGTGGACGTGACCATCACGGATCCCCTGCCGAACGGTGCGAGGCCGGATTTGAGCGTGGATGGAACTGTGGAGATCTCGAACATAAAGGACGTGCTCTACGTGGGACGCCCAGTGCACGGGCAGGAGAACAGTACTATCGGAATTTTCAAGATCATTGATGACGGATCGGAGGCGGTGCGCGTCAATGTTAAGTTGGGGCGAAGCTCGGTGAACACAGTCGAGCTCCTGGATGGATTGAAGGTCGGGGACAAGGTGATCCTCTCCGACATGTCCGCCTGGGACAACTTCGACCGGATCCGCCTGAAGTAACGGTGTGTCGCCCTTCGAGGGCGCTTCGGAATTGAGGATTCCCGATTTCCGCGCCCGCTAAGAAATCGCGACGGGCGCCCGCGGAGGATTGAAGGTGCCCATGCTCTTCGAGGACGTGCGGTACGGCCTGCGAATGCTCGCGAAAAATCCTGGTTTTAGCTTCATTGCCATTGTGACGCTCGCGCTGGGCATCGGTGCAAACACGGCGATCTTCTCCCTGCTCAATCAAGTGCTGTTGCGGCGGCTGCCGGTGCGGAATCCGGGCGAGTTGGTGGTGCTGAAGTCGCCCGGACCGAAACATGGGCATGTCTGGAGCGATGGCGACGATGCGGAGGTTTTTTCCTACCCACTGTACAAGGGGCTGGCAAAAAACACGGCTGTTTTTGACGGCGTGATGGCGCGCTATCAATTTTCCGCCGCCATTGCGAGCCACGGACAGACCGACCGTAGCTCTGGCGAACTGGTGACCGGAAATTATTTCGAGGTGCTGGGCGTGCGGCCGGCCCTCGGCCGAGTGCTGTCGCCTGCCGATGACGATGTCCAAGGCGCCCATCCCGTCCTGGTCCTTAGCCATGGCTATTGGACGGGGCATTTCGGCGGGGATGCCGGAGTGCTGAATCAGACGATTCTGGTGAACAACACGGAAATGACCATCGTCGGCGTTGCGCAAACAGGATTCAGCGGCGTCCAGGTGGGACAGACGCCGGATATTTTTGTGCCCATGACCATGAAGGGGCAGATGACCCCCATCGGCAATGGGTTGGACGACTGGAATGATTCGTTTTTGGCAGTGTTGGCGCGCCGGAAGCCGGGCGTTTCCATGGAGCAGGCGCAGGCAGGGATTAACGTGGATTACCCAGGGCTGCTTGAGCAGCAAGCTGCCACCCTAAAGCTGCGCGCAGACGGAAAAGATAAGAAGGAGTTTCTAAGCAAGAAGATTGTACTGTCTCCCGGTGCGCAGGGGAGGACGACGGTTCAGAGAGATTCGGGGCCGGCGCTGATGGCGCTGTTTGCCATGGTGGCGTTGGTGCTGCTGATTTCGTGCACCAACGTGGCGAATCTGCTGCTGGCAAAGGCGGCGGCAAGACAGCGCGAGTTTGCAATCCGTTCGGCCCTGGGAGCCACGCCGGGGCGGATGATGCGGCAACTGCTGGTGGAAAGCTTCCTCTCGGCAATGGGCGGAGGGGTTCTGGGACTGATTTTGGGCGCCTGGATAATGAACATTTTGACGCAAGCCGTCGTTTCTGAAGCAGGGATACAAGGGATCACGGCACAGGTGGATGGAGGTGTATTGGGATTTGCGGCGGCAGCGACGGGAGTCTCGGCGTTGCTTTTCGGGTTGATTCCAGCTTGGCGCGCGACACGAACCGGTGTTTCGCAAATGCTGAAGGATCAAGGATCAACGACATCGGCGGGGCCTGGTCACGTGCGCTTCCGCAAGTACCTCGTTGCGGGACAGGTGGCGTTCACGCTGCTATTGCTGACGGGCGGGGCGCTGTTTTCCCGGACGCTGTGGAATCTGCGGAAGCAAGACCTGGGACTGACGACGGAGAACCTGATCACGTTTTCGATTGCGCCGCAGCTGAGCGGCTATGACGAGGCGAGAACGGTGGCGCTGGTCGACCAGTTGCGGGAACGGCTGGGGGCGCTTCCGGGAGTGCTCGGGGTGGGATCGTCGCAGATAGCGGTGCTGACCGGAACCGATATGGGCGGCAACATCACTGTGGAGGGCCGTCAAAACCTGGACACGGATGACCGGCACGTGAATTTTGACGCGGTGAGCCCGAATTATTTTTCGACCATGCGTATCCCGCGGCTTTCGGGACGCGAATTCAACGCCGGAGACACAACCACGAGTACGAAAGTGGCGGTCATTAACGAAGCCATGGTGAAAGAGTTCTTTCCGAAGAGAAATCCGATCGGGGTGCACTTCGCGCTGGGCGGGGGAAATGACGTCAAGCCAAACATCGAGATCGTTGGTGTGGTGAGGAATGCAAAAGAGGGACACGTACGGGATCGAGAGCGGCCGTATTTTTATCAGCCGTATTCGCAATTCGGAAAACTCTACGGCATGAGTTTCTACGCCCGCAGCCAGCAAGACCCCCTGCTGATTGCGAATGCCCTGCGGGAAACGGTGCGGGGAGCAGACGCCAACTTGCCGGTGTACGACCTGAAGACGGTCGAGCGCGTGGTGGACGAAGATCTATTTGCGGAGCGGGTGATCGCGGGGCTTTCAGCGGCATTTGGCGGGCTGGCGGCGTTGCTGGCGGCGCTCGGGATTTATGGAGTGCTGGCCTACCTTGTCGTCCAGCGAACGCGGGAAATTGGAATTCGCGTGGCGCTGGGGGCAGGTGGCGGACACGTGAGAGGGCTGGTGTTCAAGGAGGTTGGGTGGATGGTGCTGGCGGGGGCGTTGGTGGGATTGCCATTGGCGTACGGGCTGGCGCGGCTGAGCGAGTCGCTGCTGTACGGGGTGCACGCGAGCGACGTTCCCGTGTATGCCGCATCGCTGGGGATCATCTGCCTGGTAGCCTTTGCAGCGTGCTACATCCCATCGCGGCGAGCCACACGGATCGATCCCATCGTAGCGCTGCGCTACGAATAGCCGCGAGCAGATTTTGTTTTGTAGCGACGAGGGCGGGTGCAGGTGAACGGAGTTTCCGAGATCGAAAACGTGAAGGAGAGCAAATGACGGACGCGAACGCAACACTCATCAAGATGGAAGGCGTGAAGAAGGTGTTTTATACGGATGAGGTCGAGACGCACGCTCTGTCGGAGATCCACCTGGAGATCAAGAAGGGGCAATACATCTCGATCGCCGGGCCTTCAGGCTGCGGCAAATCGACATTGCTCTCCATTCTGGGTCTTCTCGATTCACCGACGGGCGGAGGGTATACGCTCAACGGACAGCCGGTGGCGAATCTCTCGATCAGCGAGCGCACGCGGATCCGCAACCGCGAGATTGGATTTATTTTCCAGGCGTTCAACCTGATCGGCGACCTGACGGTATATGAAAACGTCGAGCTGCCGTTGACGTATCGCGGCACGAGCGCCGCGGAGCGGAAGCAGAAGGTGCAACACGCGCTGGAACGTGTGGGCATGGCCCACCGGCTGCGTCATTACCCGTCGCAACTCTCGGGCGGTCAGCAGCAGCGCGTAGCCGTGGCGCGTGCACTGGTTGGGGATCCGCTCATCCTGATGGCTGACGAGCCGACCGGAAACCTCGACTCGAAGAACGGCGAAGCGGTCATGGAGTTGCTGCGCGACTTGCACCGCAACGGGGCTACGGTCTGCATGGTCACGCACGACCAGCGTTACGCGAATTTCGCCGAGCGCACCATCCACCTGTTCGACGGCCGCATCGTCGAGGAGACGCAGGAAGCACGCGTCGGAGCGTAAGGCCGGGAGGTACAGCATGAGTACCGTCTGGCAGGACCTTCGCTATGCGGTCCGCGTGCTGGCGAAGAGTCCGGGGTTCACCGTCCTCGCTGTTTTGACGCTGGCGCTGGGGATCGGCGCAAATACCGCAATTTCCACGGTTGTATACGGCGTTCTTCTCCGGCCGCTCCCGTTTCCAGAGCCAGACCGCATCGTGCAGCTCGCGGAGACCGCCGAAGGGCAGTCAGGCGAGATGGACTTGACGTCGCTGCAATTGCAGCGATTGCGCGAACATGGACAGTTCTTCGAGAGCATCGCAGGCTACACCGATGTTGGGTTCAATGTAGCAGCCGGAAACGAAGCAGCGCATGTGCGCGGAATGCCCGTCTCTGCCGATTATTTTCAGGTTCTTAGAGTGCATCCGGCGGCCGGCCGCGATTTTCTTCCGGAGGAAGATCGCGGCGATGGTCAACGCGTCGCGATCATCAGCCACGCGTTTTGGTTGAGAAGGTTCGCCGGCGATCCCGGAACTGTCGGGCAGAAAGTCCTGCTCAATGGCGACCCGTACACGGTGATCGGGGTGATGCCGGACGGGTTTGATCCGCGCGCTAGCTCCGATTTCAGCGCGGGCATTGCGGCCGACGTGTGGGTGCCCCTGGCCCTTGTGGCCAAGACCGTGGGAAGTGGGGAAAACATTGGTGTTGTCGCCCGCTTGAAGCCGGGCCTCTCGCGTGCTCAGGTTGACGCACAGATGAGCCTCATCACGCAAGAATTTCGCAAACAATTCCCCGGCGACGTCTCAGCGCGGCAAGCCATAGCCTTCCTGCCATACCAATTCATGATCGGTTCGGACGTGCGTCCTTATTTGCTTGTGCTGCTTGGTGCGATCGGTTTTGTGTTGCTGATTGCTTGTGCCAATGTGGCCAATTTGCTACTGGCCCAGGGCGGCTCGCGGGGACGAGAGATTGCCGTGCGCATAGCGATGGGCGCTACGCGGCCACGCCTCGTCCAGCAGTTGCTAAGCGAGAGCTTATTGATCGCGCTCGCCGGCGGCGTGCTTGGTTTGGCAGTGGCGAACGCAGTGCTGGGCTGGCTTTTGGCCTTGGCGCCCGTCAGTTTGCCGCGACTGAGCGACATTCATTTGGATGCAGGCATCTTTGGCTTCACCCTGCTCGTTTCCGTGCTGACTGGCATCCTCTTTGGACTCGCACCTGCGATTTACACCACGAACACCACCCTCAGCGAAGCCCTTAAGGAAGGGTCCGGAAAGGCCAGCGCTGGCGCCGGCCGCGCGCGATTGCGGCAGAGCTTGGTGGTTGGAGAATTCGCCCTGTCACTTGTGCTCCTGGCGGGCGCCGGTTTGATGATCGCTACTTTTACTAAGTTGATGAATACCAGCCCGGGGTTTGATCCGCACCGCGTTCTCACAATGCAGTTCTGGCTGACGGGTTCGCGGTACAAGTCGACTCCCGAAGTGGCCAATTACTATCAGTCAGTCGTACAAAAGATCGAAGCTTGGCCCGGCGTGGAAGCAGCGGGAATTGTCGCGGCAGGATTGCCGCTCGAGCGCGGCGGAAACAACGGCGTGAGAATTGCCGGCCAGCACCAATCCGACTGGCTGGCGTCCAATTACCGCGAGGCCTCTCCCGGATACTTTCGCGCCATGGGAATTGCATTGCGAGAGGGACGCGGCATCCTCGATTCGGACACGGGCGACTCAAACCAAGTGGTGGTTATTAACGAAGCGTTTGCACAAAAATATCTTTCGAATCGCAATGCGCTCGGCGAGCACGTTTACGTGAATGGCGTTCCCCGCGAAGTGGTGGGAGTCGTCGCGGACGTGAAGTCCTACCTCGATCGGCCTAGCGAGCCAACCACGTTTATCCCTGGTGCGCAAACGTCTTACGAAGGCTCTAAAATTTGGGAAGGGTGGTTTCCTAGAAGCATTGTTGTGCGCGCCAGCGGAAACCCTCTGCGCCTCAGCAAGTCCGTGCGCGAAGCGGTCGCCGCAGTGGATCCGCTGGTGCCGACTGGCGCGGTCCGGTCCATGGACCAGATGCTCGCTCATTCTGTAGGCTTGCGAAGCTTCATGATGATGCTTTTGAGCATTTTCGGCGGCCTTGCGCTGGTCCTTGCGAGTGTTGGGATTTATGGAGTCATCTCCTACGCGGTATCGCAACGAACGCGGGAAATCGGAGTGCGTATGGCGCTAGGGGCGCGGCCCGCGGACGTGCTGCGGATGATTCTGGCGGAAGGGCTGAAGCTTGTCGCCGTCGGAGTGGCGCTCGGCGTGGCAGCGGCGCTGATGCTGACGAGATTGCTCGAAGGAATGATCTACGGAGTGAGCATGAGGGACCCGCTCATATTCGTGCTGGTGAATCTGCTCATGGTGGCGGTCTCGCTGGCGGCATGCTACGTCCCCGCATTGCGGGCAACGCGAGTTGATCCGATCACCGCCTTGCGGTACGAATAGGGCCAAAGTTGTGTCGCAGGAACATGCGCTAAGATAGTGACGCGATTCACCGTTCGAAGCGCAAGGAGCTGACGTGGAATCTCTGATTCAATTGCGAGGTCTCGAAAAGGCAATCGAGGCTGGCCCGAACAAATTCTTTTTGCTGCGGCGCATCAATCTGGATATCCAGCCCGGGGAATTTGTGACCATCATGGGCCCTTCGGGCGCCGGGAAGTCTACGCTGCTGAGTATCATCGGCATGTTGGATGGCGCGTGGACCGGGGACTATTACTTTCTCGGCGAGCCCGTTCACAAGCTCAACATCAAGAAACGCAACGAGCTGCATAAAGCAAACATCGGCTTTGTCTTCCAGAGCTACCACTTGATCGACAATCTGACGGTATTCGAAAACCTGGAAGTGCCGCTGTCCTACAAGAATGTGCCGCACAAAGAGCGCGTCAGCCTGGTCTGCGACACGCTCGATCGTTTCCACATCGTGGGCAAGAAGGATCTTTTTCCAAACCAACTATCCGGCGGCCAGCAGCAGCTTGTGGGGGTTGCCCGCGCCGTAATCCTCAATCCAAAACTGATTCTCGCTGACGAGCCGACAGGAAATCTGCACTCGGCGCAAGGTGATGAGATCATGCAACTGTTCAAGAGGCTGAATGATGCGGGTACCACGATCATTCAGGTGACGCACTCAGAAAGAAATGCATCGTATGGAAACCGCATCATCCAATTGAAGGACGGCTGGGTTGTGAGTGACAACGCAACAGCCGGCGCGCAAGTTGGCGCGGCACACCCCGCGTGAGCGGGGGCTACCGGCTGCAAGGCGGCGCCTCGACCGTATCTCACGGTGCCTGGAAAACGGCAGTAGGTTAAACTTCGCAAATACATCCGAATGAAGACGACTAACCCGCACCCTTATCGAGTTCTTTTGGCTGACGACCAGGCGGACATCCGCGATGCTCTGCGCTTGCTCTTAAAGCGTGAGGGCTATGAAACGCAGGGCGTCGCCTCTCCGGCCGAGGCTCTGAGCGCCATCGAATCGCGGGAATTTGACGCAGTCCTGATGGACCTCAACTACGCGCGAGACACAACGTCGGGTCAAGAGGGACTCGATCTGCTCACTCGCCTACAAATGCTCGACAGCACGTTGCCTGTTATCGTCATGACCGCATGGAGCAGCATCGAACTGGCGGTGGAGGCGATGCGCCGTGGCGCGCGCGACTTTGTCCAGAAGCCTTGGGAAAATACTCGCCTGCTCGCCATTTTGCGCACGCAAATCGAATTGCGCCAGGCGCTGCGGCAGGCCTCTCGTCTCGAAGCCGAAAACCGCATCCTGCGCGCCGAATCGCGCCCGACATTTCTAGCGAAATCCCCGGCGATGGCGCCGGTCCTAGAGCTGATTGGGCAGATCGGCCCATCGGACGCCAACGTCTTGATCACCGGAGAACATGGCACCGGCAAGGAAGTTGTCGCGCGAACCCTTCATGCGTTGTCGTCGCGTGCGACGAAGCCAATGGTAACTGTGAATGCGGCGGGGCTATCCGAGGGTATTTTCGAAAGCGAGCTCTTCGGTCACGTAAAAGGCGCCTTTACCGATGCGCGCGCGGACCGTGTCGGGCGGTTCGAACTCGCCGATGGCAGCACCCTGTTCCTGGACGAAATCGCCAACGTTCCGCTCAACCTGCAAGCCAAGCTTTTGCGCGTTCTGGAAACGGGGGATCTCGAGCGTGTCGGCTCGTCCAGCACCCGGCGGGTCAACGTGAGAGTGCTCGCGGCTACCAATGCGGACGTGAATGCCGAGGCCGCTGCGGGCCGGTTCCGTCAAGACCTGCTGTTTCGCCTGAATACCATCGAGATCCACATCCCTCCGTTGCGAGACCGCCGCGAGGACGTCGATCTCCTTGCGCACCATTTTGTTCACGGTTACGCGCAGCGCTATCGCAAAAACATTTCCGGTTTCGACCCGGCGGCCATGAAGGCTCTTCATGAACATGCCTGGCCAGGCAATGTTCGGGAGCTCGATCACGCGGTGGAACGCGGCGTGCTCCTCTCGCCCGGCCCGGCCGTTCGCGCGGCAGACCTCGGCTTGCGCGCGCAGGCTCTTGGCGGGGCGGCCAAGCTGGAGGAGATGAGCCTCGACGAAGTGGAGCGGTATCTCATCGAGCGTACTCTCTCCCGCCACGAAGGCAACGTCAGCCAGGCGGCCAAGGCTCTGGGATTGAGCCGCAGCGCCATGTATCGCCGGCTGCAAAAACACGGGCTGGAATGAGGCCATTGGCCTATGAGCGCCGCATCCAGCTTCTCGCGCTAGCGGCGGGTTTCCCAGGTTCTCTGATCGCCATGATTCTCTTGTGGCATGGCAATTATTCTTCGGGCGCCGCCTGGACACTTGCCTTTCTCATCCTTTCTCTCTGGCTCGGCTTCGCTTTCTCCCTGCGAAATCGCGTTGTTTTTTCGCTGCAAACTCTTTCGAATCTCCTGGCCGCTTTGCGCGAGGAGGACTTCTCGATGCGCGCTCGCGGGGCACGAAGCGACGATGCCATGGGTGAAGTGATTATTGAAGTCAATGCTCTCAGTGAAACCTTGCGGCAACAGCGCCTGGGCGCACTGGAGGCCACTGCCCTTCTGCGGACCGTGATGGAGGAGATTGACCTCGCCATCTTTACGTTTGACAACTGCAGGAAACTGCGACTGGTCAATCGCGCCGGCGAACGTTTGTTGGGCCGTCCTGAAGAACGCCTACTAGGGTTTACCGCGGAAGAACTGGGACTCGGCGCTTGCCTGGAAGGCGAAGCCGCGCACACGATGGAGCTGGCCTTTCCCGGAAGTTCCGGGCGCTGGGGGCTGCGTCGCGGGACGTTTCGCCAGGGAGGATTGCCTCATCACTTGGTGGTTCTGAGCGATCTGAGCCGTACGCTCCGTGACGAAGAGCGCAAAGCGTGGCAGCGGCTCATTCGGGTTCTTGGGCATGAGTTGAACAACTCGCTGGCCCCGATTCAATCCGTCGCGCAAGGTCTGGAGAGCGGGCTCTTGAATGCTTCCAAGTCTTCCGAACTGCAGAGCGAAGCGTCCGCTGTGATTCTGGATGATCTCCGGCAGGGCCTTGGCATCATTCGCTCTCGCACGGAAGCACTTGGTCGCTTTATGGCAGCGTACGCACAACTTGCACGGCTGCCACAACCGAAGCTACTGCCTGTAAACGTCTCGGAATGGATCAGCCGGACCGTAAAACTAGAGACGCGGGTAAGAGTCAACCTTTTGAGCGGTCCGGACGTGGTCATTTCGGCCGACGTCGACCAATTGGAGCAGTTGCTGATCAACCTGGTTCGTAATGCAGCGGATGCCACGCTCGAAACTGGCGGCTCCGTTCAAGTTGGTTGGTCCCGGCAAGGCGCGCACCTTGATGTCTGGGTTGTCGACGAGGGCCCTGGCCTTCCCAATACGTCGAACTTGTTCGTCCCCTTCTTCACAACCAAGCCGGGCGGCTCCGGAATTGGTCTGGTTCTCAGTCGCCAGATCGCCGAAGCTCACGGTGGTGAGCTAACTTTAAAGAACCGTTCCGATGCGCGCGGCTGCAGGGCCCTGCTTCGACTCCCCGTTTAGGCTAGGCGCGCGCCACGTCAGCGAGGTTGCGCTGCGCTCAGTCGTCGCCAAGCATACCTTGGGGAGACAGCTCGGGCGTCCTAGGCGAGCCACGCGTAAATGTTCTGGAACTGAATCTGGACCTCGACGCTCAACATCCGCTTTCGAAATCAGCGGTCGTCTTCCGGGCGATTTTGCTATCCGCCGAATATCGGGCACTTTTATTATTTTCGAGAGGACGACTTAGAGAGGCTCACGCGCGGCGGTTGGAAGCGATATCCCACCCACGGTTCCGTGCGGATGTAGTTCGGCTGCGCCGGGTCGCTCTCGATCTTTTTGCGCAACTGGTTGATGACCACCCGCAGGTTTTCCGTTTCTTCCCCATAGTCCGGCCCCCAAACGGACTGCAGGAGTCTTCGATGGGTCAGCGGCTTGCCCTGATTGGCAATCAGGTGCTTGAGAACGTCGAATTCCTTCGGCGTCAGGTGCACTTCCTCACCGCGCACCGTCAACTGCCGGCTTTCGAAATCCAGCGTGAGGTCCTTCGAAACAAAAGGGGGAAGCGTGTCACCGGGAGCGTAGCGCCTCAATGCGGCACGAATGCGCGCCAGCAGTTCTTCGATGCCAAAGGGCTTGACCACATAATCGTCCGCTCCGGCATCGAGTGCGAGCACTTTGTCCCGCTCCGCGTTTCGGACCGTGAGCATGATAATGGGAGCATCGGAAGATTGCCGAATCTCCCGGCACGCTGCGATCCCGCCGATACCCGGCATGTTTACATCGAGAAGTACAAGATCGGGCTTCTCCTTGCGAACGGCTTCGACTGCCTCCTCGCCTGTCTTGGCCTCGATGATCACGTACCCCTTGCTGGAGAGGGTGGAACGCAGCACTCGCCGAATCTGCGGCTCATCGTCTACGACCAGAATGGAGGCGTCATTCATGTTGATCGTTCCGCCCTTCGTCGAACGGGCAGGGAAAACGAGAAGACCGAGCCGTGCCCGAGTTGGCTGGTTACTCCAATGGTTCCCTTGTGCGCTGTCACAATCGCCTTCGCGATCGGAAGCCCCATGCCGGTTCCCCGGACAAGGTAGCGCTGATCTTTTCCGCGATAGAATTTATCGAAAATCATTCCCTGCTCGAGATCGTCGATGCCTGGGCCACGGTCAGCCACGCTGGTTGTCACGTAATCGCCGGTAAGTTCTGCGGTGATAACGATCGGCTGCTCCCTTCCCGAATACAGATTGGCATTATCGATGAGCTTCACCAAAATGTCCTGGGCACGGTCAAGATCCGCCTCCACAGACGGTAGGCCCGAGGCTACTTTCACCTGAATCTCGCGCACTCCCAGTGAAGACTTAGAAAGCGTTAGCGCTCCCTGAATGATCTCTTCAAGCGATGTCGGCGCAAAATGCAGCTCGATTTCACCGGCTTCCAGCCGCGCCATCTCCGCGGCCTCTTCGACGAGATGGTTTAGCCGGTCGCACTCTTCATTGATGATGGTGAGAAATTCGTGAGCTTGGGGAGCGGCCACTTTTCCGCTGGCGAGCAGGCTGGTCACCGCTGCTTTCATGGAGGTCAGCGGTGTGCGGAAATCGTGCGTGACGGAATCCAGCAATGCGGACTTCAACCGCTCGCCTTGCCTCTCGGCCTCCGTCTGGCTGAGCTGTTCCACGGCTCGCGCCCGTTCGACGGCGATAGCCACAAGGCTCCCTACCGCATCGAGGGTCTGGCGCGAGAGTCTGGCCCCGGAAATACCGAGGCTCCCGATGGCCCTCACGCCAAGGCGCACTGGAACAAAGTATAGGCTCTGCTCGGATTCGATGGTCACTTCATCGCGGACGAACGCCGTCTTCATTTTCTCCTCATCGAGATGAGCAGCGCCATACCCCGATCGATAGAACTTTGCTTTTTGCGGAAGAAATAATTCAGCTGCGCCCGCCTCGAAGCTCTCCACAATGTAATTTGGTATTGCATTCATCAACTGGATGACGTTGCCTTCTCCGAGCAATTTCTGGCTGAATTTGTAGAGCCGCTCAATCTCGCGGCGACGGCTGTGCGCCTCGTCTGCTTCCTTCCGGATACGGGCCGATAGCTGGCTGCCCATGATGGAGGTAACCAGGAATGCGCCGAGCGCCACCCAATTCTGTGGGTCGGCGATGGTTAAATTCCCAACGGGGGGCAAGAACGCATAGTTGAAGACCAGCATCGCCACCACGGACATGAAGACGGAGACCACCATTCCCCAGACCGCCGAAACTGCTAGAATTGCGAGAAGAAGCGTGAGCGCAACGGTGGTCTGATTTACAAGAAGTACGTGGCGGTAGAGAAAAGCGATGCCGGCGACGATGATGGCGGAGAGCGCGAAACCGACTGCCCGGCCGGCTAGAAATCTCTGCATTTATCTATTCTAGCGCAGGCCTACGTTTTGCCGCGGAGAAGATAATCCTTTGCCAAAGAAGCCGGAAGACTGGTTGGAAATCGCCTCTCCCTCAGAGAAGCCACGCGGCATTTTCAAGCTTTTCCTCGGCTACGCTCCTGGCGTCGGCAAGACCTTTAGCATGTTGAGCGAGGCTCTCCGCCGCAGAAGCCGCGGCGAAGACGTCGTGATCGGTGTCGTGGAAACCCACGGCCGCAAAGGCATCGAAGAACTCCTCACACAGATTGCGTCTGTTCCGCGACGAAAAATCGAGTACAAAGGCACGATCTTCGAAGAGATGGACGTCGACGCCATCCTCGCGCGCCGCCCTCAAGTGGTTTTGATCGACGAGCTGGCTCATACGAATATTCCCGGAAGCAAGCACCGCAAGCGTTACGAGGATGTCCAGGAACTCCTGGCCGCGAAGATCGATGTTGTGTCTACACTCAACATTCAGCACATCGAGAGCATTGCGCCCGTGGTGCGCTCGATTACGGGGATCACCGTGCGCGAGACGGTTCCGGACTGGGTTCCGCTCACTGCCGCCGAAACCGTAATGGTGGACCTCACTCCGGAAGCCTTGCAAAACCGCATGAAGCGGGGGGACGTCTACAGCTCCGAAAAGGTGGAGCGCTCTCTCAAGAATTTCTTCCGCCGCGGAAATCTCATTGCCCTCCGCGAGCTCGCTTTGCGACAGGTCGCCGAGCAGGTTGACCGCAGCCTCGAATCCTACATGGAAGCCGAGGACATCCGAAAAAACTGGGCAGTGCGAGAGCGCATGGCCGTGTGTATCTCATCGAATCCTTCAGGGCAGTACTTGATCGCTCGAGGGGCTCGCATGGCGCGCCGCATGGATGCCGAGCTCTACGTGGTTCACGTGGACCGCGAATTCGGGGTGAAAGAACCGAATAAGGACGCCCTCAATGCCAATCTGCGTTTTGCGGAAAGCCTCGGCGCTCAAGTGGTCCGGCTGAAAGGCCGAAGCGTTGCCGATAGTGTGGCGGACTTTGTCCGCTCGAAACACATCACCCAGGTGATTTTCGGCCGCGCTGCGATTCACGATTGGCGCAAGTACCTTTATTTATCGGCCGTTCATCGTTTCCTTCGCGAATCGCCCGCGGTAGACGTTCACATTGTCACGCAGGAATCTGAGGAGTAGCTTTGGATTACGGCGCCGCGGGTTTTTGCAGATTGCCTTTCAATTCCAGTTCGATGTCTACCGCGTGGTTCACCTTGAGCAAGAAGTTGCTCGGATTCTTGAGGCCCCAATCGATGAAAGGCACGTTAAACGTCGCGCTGCCCGTCCAATGATCTCCGGCAAGTTCTGCTTGGACGGGCACGGTCAATTCGTGTTCGCTGCCATGCAAAACAAGAAGTCCGTGCACTTGGACCGCAAAAGTTCCTTGCGGCGTAATTTTCCCTTCCACGCGGTCCGGTCGAAAAATGACTTCCGCGTATCGCGCGCTTTCGAGAACCTCTTTGTGCATTTTCTTGTCGCGTGAATCGTTGCCGCTATTCCCGCTTGTCGCGTCCACGATGATTTCGCCGCGGGCCCTGCCCGTTGAGGTATCCAGCTGCAGAGTTCCCTTCTTGAATGCGAATGATCCGTGGACCGTGTGAACCGTGCTCCCAAGCGTCCAGTGAACCATGCTCTTGGCTGGGTCGATCCCGAGAATTATTTCGCTCGCCGGGGGCTGCGGCGCAGCATGCTGCGGCAGAGCACTCAGCACCATCAGCGTCACGGGCGTTGCCACCAGGACGTAGAAGACCGCTGCCAGGCGGCTTCGGGACCAATTCATCTTTCACCCTCTCCATTCAGGCGCTCAGAAATTGCCAACCGAGGCGCAAACTCGTAGCCGCCAGAAATTTCGCGGAAGCCTCTCCCAGGTGCGCTGCCAAAAGTCGAGCGAAAAGCTCCGGATCCGCGGCCAGACCTCGCAGCGCGCGCCTTCTTAAGGACGGACATCGATCGAGCAAAAGCAAGAGTCGGCCGACCGTATTCGGCCGCCTTGCGAGCCGGCGGTGTGCATGCTGGTAACTCTGAAGCTCTCCCTCCTCCAATGAGTGGGCGAGCGCTATCGCTTGGCGGAAGCTCAAGCAAAGTCCTTCCCCGGTAACTGCGTCAACACCTCCGGACGCGTCTCCCGCCAATGCGAAATTCCCCCGGTAAATCTGGCGCAATCTGCGCGTCACCGTCACGGCGCCTCGTTCCGTACTGCTTGGTCCCGCATGGCGCAAATAATTGGCTAACTTCGGAAACTTCCTCCAGGCCACTTCAAGACGCATTCAGAGATCGCGCGAAATCAGCGCCACGCATATCTCGTCGTTACTGAGTGGCGTGACGTAAGCCTGCACCTTTTCGCCCCAATGAATCTCCATACAATCGGTCCACGCCTTTCACTCGATAGTGTCGTCTCTGCGCGAACCGGACTCCTTGCCGCGCATTTGCGCCGAGGCCGATCCGACGCCTCATGCAGGAGTGTATTCCATCGGCTCCAATGATCCACCTCGCCTTCACTACCGTACCGCCAAGGATGGCGCCATCATTGGACAAGCCGGCGACCGGTGTGTCCCATAGCAGGGTGATTCCACACTCTTGCATTCGTTTCACCATTTTCTGGTGGAGGACTGTTCGCCGTACGCCAACACCGCTGGCACCGGAAAAGCTTGTTTCCGCCGAGGTCACCGCGTCTAGGAAGCGGATTCCTCGAAAGACCTGCCCGTCGCCTGGACAAATCGCCACGCCTAGCTCGCGCAATGCAGCCATGGTGCTCGGCATCAGCCCTTCACCACAAGCTTTGCCTAGTAGGAGGCTTCGCGCCGTCCGCGACGGTAACATCAAGACCCTTCATTCGCGCAGCGATGGCCGCCGCCAGTCCTGCCGGACCCCCACCCATGACTAGCACATCAGTGTCTTCCCCCACGTAGTCTCCTTTGATCGCTTCCGCTCTGGGTGACCGAAACCTATATTCGTTAGATGTTCAGACGGCTGGGAGGATGCCCGTCATCTCCACCCTTTCGCCGCGGGTTTGTTCAGACGGGACGCAAGCGTTCAACTTCCGACGTCTTGCATAAGTTGAATTAATCCGATTCAGTATAACTATTAATTTGACTCATTGACTCCCGCGCCCCATCCTGCTAGTTTGATGGCCAAGGCTTATGTTTAGCCCCGCCATAGGAAGAGATCGGACTCTCGCGAAGGATAGAACTGCCCGAATCCTGTACTCAATGGCTGTAGGAATGATTCCCGTTCCCGTAAGGGGGACAACCGGCGGATGATGGCGGCCTAGTACAGCAACACCAGAAGCTTTCGGGGCCATCATCCAGACCTGGATGATGGCCTTGTTTTTTCCTAGTTTCGAATTCTCCGGATGGAAGCAGTTGACGACCATCGAAGGGACTCAGCAGTGATTGATTCTTTGCCTAAGCCGCGCAGCCACACTCTGACGGATGGAGCGCATCGTGCGCCGGCCCGCGCCATGTTGCGTGCTTCCGGCCTCGCCGACGAGGACTTCAGGAAGCCTCTAGTGGGCGTGGCCAATACCTGGATCGAGATCGGTCCCTGCAACTATCACCTCCGTGAACTCGCACAGCATGTGAAGGAAGGCATTCGCGCCGCCGGTGGAACACCTCTGGAGTTCAACACTGTCTCCATTTCCGATGGCATCACCATGGGCACAGAAGGCATGCGAACCTCACTCGTTAGCCGTGAAGTCATCGCCGATTCGATCGAGCTCGTCACACGAGGGAATCTCTTCGATGCGCTGATTGTTCTGGTCGGCTGCGACAAAACAATTCCCGGCGGTGTGATGGCCTTGGCGCGTCTCAATATTCCCGGACTTATTCTGTATGGCGGCTCGATCGCGCCGGGGCAGTTCGAAGGCCATTCCGTCACCATCCAGGACGTCTTCGAAGCCGTCGGCAAGCACGCCCGCGGCGGAATGACGGACGCGCAGCTCAGGACGCTTGAAGGTGCTGCATGCCCCGGAGCCGGTGCCTGCGGTGGACAATTCACCGCAAACACGATGGCCTTGGTCTGCGAGTTTCTCGGGATCGCGCCCATGGGACTTTCGAGCGTTCCCGCCACGAATGCCCGAAAGGCAAACGCCGGTCATCGCGCAGGGGAATTAGTCGTTGATCTTCTTTGCCGCGATGTCACTCCCTCGAAAATTATCACCAAAGCTGCGATCGAGAATGCCATCGCCGGTGTTGCTGCAACAGGCGGTTCGACGAATGCCGTGCTGCACTTGCTGGCCATTGCTAACGAAGCGAAGATCTCGCTTTCCATCGACGATTTCGACCGCATCAGCTCGCGCGTTCCCATTCTCGCGGATCTCAAACCAGGCGGACGTTTTGTCGCAACCGATCTCTACGCAGCAGGCGGCACGGCGCTGGTCGCAAAGCGCCTCCTTGAAGCTGGATTGCTTCGCGGCGATTCCATCACCGTTACGGGACGCTCGCTCGCCGAAGAAGCGGCCGCCGCAAAGGAAGCGCCCGCGCAGCAGGTTGTCTCGAAGCTCGACGCGCCACTCAAGCCGACAGGCGGGCTCGTCATCCTCAAAGGAAATCTCGCTACGGATGGCTGCGTCATAAAGGTTGCCGGCCACAATCTGCAGGATTTCCGCGGCCCCGCCCGCGTATTTGAAAGCGAAGAAGCAGCTTTCACTGCCGTCGAAAAAAGCATCATCATGGCGGGAGATGTAATCGTCATTCGTTACGAGGGCCCGAAAGGCGGCCCGGGCATGCGTGAAATGCTCGCCGTTACCGCCGCTCTGGTGGGCGCCGGTCTTGGCGATTCCGTCGCTCTCCTCACCGACGGCCGTTTCTCCGGCGCTACCCACGGCTTCATGGCCGGACACGTAGCGCCCGAAGCCGCCAACGGTGGCCCGATAGCGGCAATCGCGGACGGTGACATCATCGTGTTCGACATTCCCAACAGGCGATTGAATGTCGAACTCAGCGCCGCGGACATTCAGAAGCGTCTCGCTGGGTGGAAGCCGCCTGCCCCCCGCTACACAAGCGGTGTCATGGCCAAGTACGCTTTGCTGGTTTCTTCTTCTTCTCTCGGCGCAGTCACTGTCGTTCCTACTTCCTTTTCAGGAACAGCTCAACCTGTTTTGAACGCGAGGACTCTATGAAGCTCACTGGTGCGGAAATTCTTTGCGACTCGCTCACGCGCCTGGGCGTGCGCGAGATCTTCGGCTATCCCGGCGGCGCCATTCTTCCGGTCTATGACGCACTTGGTAAATCGAAGCTGCATCACGTCCTTGTCCGCCACGAACAGGGCGCCACACACATGGCCGATGGCTACGCGCGCGCCAGCGGTGGCATCGGCGTCGCCATGGCCACATCTGGTCCGGGCGCAACGAACATGGTTACCGGCATCGCCACCGCCATGCTGGACTCTTCTCCGGTCGTTTGCATAACCGGCCAGGTCAGCAGCAAAGTCCTGGGCTCCGACGCCTTTCAGGAGATCGACATCACGGGCATCACCATGCCCATCACCAAGCATAACGTGGTGGTCACGAAGACAGAGGACATTGCGCGCACTCTCCGTGAAGCCTTCCTGATCGCCAATAGCGGGCGTCCCGGTCCAGTCCTTGTGGACATCACCAAAGACGCCCAACAAGCTTCCGCTGAATTC
>QHZB01000425.1 GCA_003224525.1 Acidobacteriota bacterium
GGCCGTTAGACTCGAGCAGGTCGTGCATACTGGGAATGCTTTTCGTGACATTAGTGTCGCGCCGGCGGCCCCAAAAACCGCTACCGATCGTGACAGCGCGCACTGGCACATTGTGCAGCTTGGCGTACGGCGATTTCTGAAGGTTCTCGACACCTTGGTCTTTCCAAGCAGCGCTGTCGGGCAGAACCGATCCAGTTTGCTGTCGAAGTGCGTCCGCGGTCCGTACGCTCTCCGCATAGCCGGCAAAGAGCCCTTTGATCGGCATGCATGAAATAGCGGCGCTTGAGATCGCTGAGTTCACGAACCGCCTTCGCGACATGTCTTTTGCCATAGTCATACGGTTCTCCTTCGAGGGAGTCCACGCCATGCATAGCAGAGAACGTTTTCTAGAATTCTCCACTGTTTCAACTATGCGGCGCTTCAAGCAAACCGCCCTGAGGTATTCGAGCCCTAGCAGGCAATCGCAAGCAATTGCACTCTTCCGCCCGGACCGATAGAGCGAACCAAGTGGAATTGACTGCAACGGCCCGACGAAAGTCTCCGAAGGCCGCTCACGTCAAGGTCAATCGCGGCCCGGGTCGGTGATTTCGACCGGTACGTTCTGATATAGGCGATACGATTCATCGCGGATTGCCGCGAAAGGACGAAATGCCACACTCCCGGCATCGGTCTCTACCAGCCAGTCTTCTGAAGATTGGGATGCAGCCGCAGCGGCGAGAAGCTGTGCACGAGTAAACTTTGCGGGCAGATTACCAACGCCAAAGAGGGCAAGCGGCCCGCGGACCAGTGCCACCGTACTCGCGTTCTGCGCGTCCACTGCTTGCAGGCGAAGCGGCATTCCAATTTCAAACTCCACCCGATCTCCATTTTTCCAGGTTCGTGGCAGCGCAAAGAATTTTCCCGGGACAATGTCACCTACCGCGCGTTTACCGTTGACGGAAATCCGCGTTTTGGAGTCCGTCCAGGCGGGAATTCGTAGATAGACCGTGAAGTTCTCAGGACGCGCCATATCCAGCTGAAGCTGCGTCGCGTTGGATGTGGGATAGGTGGTTTGCTGCGTGAGAGTGCAACGCGTGCCGTTCCGCATCCAAGTGACTCGAGAAGGAACGAAGAGGTTGACGTAGATGCCGTCTTTGCCGGGGTAGTATGAGCTGATGCCATAGTCGGCCGTCAACTGCGGGAAAGTGCCGGAACAGCAGGGCCATTTGTCTTTGTAATAGGCTTTCTTGGCGCCCTCACTGTTGTAATCTGAATAGTAGAAGCTGGTGCCGTCAGCAAGAATCGGTTTGGCGCCGGCGACCGTGTTGTACAGCACCTGTTCCATGCTGTCACCGTAACGGGAGTCGCGCGTCACCCTTAGCAAGTACCGCGTGATCTTGAACTGCCCGTATGCGCCACACGGAGTCTCGAAGCTGGAGCGGGTCGTGCCCAAGCTTGCGGCAAGCAGGCCCTTGCCTGGTTCAACAAATGCTTCGTTCGGTCCCCATCCTCCCGTTGCGTAGCTCTGTTCCTGCACCATACGCAGTCCGTTCGCAGCAGCGCGGAGATATTTTTCGTTACCCAACATCAAATAGGCCTGCATCGCCGAACTTAATGTGTTGACGTGGCTGTAGGCGTGCTTGCCGGGAAGGGCATTGTGGTTTTCTGCCAGCGCGTCGTAGTACTCGTGATAGATGAAGCGCACCGCCAAATCACGATAGCGCTTGTCACCGCTCCGTTGATATGCGAGGAAGAGGTTTTCCGGCAGCGTATACGTTTCATCCCACGTGTAGGCGATGGTCTTATGCCGCCGGGCTTCCTGCTCGGCCCGGCTTAGTGCCTTCTCGGGCAGATGGCGCAAAACGGCGTCGGTACTTCGCTTGAGCACATCGAGGGCAATAGGATCCGCTGCAAATTCATGAGCGTCGATGAGACCACAGCAGGTCTTGTCGAATGTATAGCCTGGCAGCCGGTAGTCAACATAGAACTTCCCGGTGGGCTCTACGGTCGCCGCAAAGGCGCGCACCAAGCGGCGAACTTTTTCCTGCGTCGGCTTCGATCTCGTCACAGCATAGGCTCGCGCCAGCCCGGAAAGGTATTGACCGAACGTATGTCCGGCAATGAACCCGTGAAAGTTATTCTCCTCGTTAAAGTCGTCCGCATTGTCATACCAGCCACCCAGGTCGGGGCCGGGAGCCGGCATCCCCTGACGCTGGCGAAACGGTTTGAGCAACCCATCCTCGTTGAGATGAAGGAACAGTTCATGGTTCTGCTCGAACTGCAGACGGAAGGGCCCGTCCAGGAGCTGCACATTTGAGTATCCGAAGACCGAAAGTGGGGGGACGATGGGCCCTTTCGGCGTTGTCTGTGGCCATGCAGGAATGGAACGCATCGCTAATACGCCCGCAGTTGAAGCCGCCGATTTTAGGAACTGCCGCCTGGACCTGGTTTTCATGGCGAAATCTCCTGAACTGTCCGATGGGCCGTCATTCCTGAAATGCTTGAGAGATGTGCAGCAAGCAACCTGCTGCGCAAGGATTCTCAGCAATCGTTTGCTCAACGCACCTATGTATAGCGCGACCGATGGACGGCGTCAAACACTACCTGTATTCGTTTTCCTATATGAAGTATCCTGTGGCTGCAGAGTTTCTACGTCTGCCCGGTATCTGTGATGGTTCTATTCAGGAAACTTGGTCTCACGATTGTCCTGTTGGCCTGTCATTCCGTGGCCTTTTCCCAAACCCACGAAAACCAAATCGAGCCCATAAGCTCGGCGTTGCGTGCCAGAGAATTCGAAAAGGCGGTGGAGCTGAGCCGATCCGCATTGCGAGAGTCGCCGAACAATGCTCAGCTATGGACTCTGCAAGGCATCGCCTTTGCCAGCAAGGGAGACAGCAAAGAAGCACTGGCGGCCTTCCAACAAGCGCTGAAGATTTTGCCGAACAGCATTGCGGCGCTCGCAGGTGCAGCTCAAATCGAGTACGAAGCGGGCAACCGTGATGCTGTGCCGCTGCTAAATCGGTTGCTGCAATTGCGTCCCGGCGATCCCACCGGCCATGCCATGCTGGCCGTGTTGGAGTATCGGCAAGGAAACTGCGGCACAGCGACCCCTCATTTCGAGAAGGCTGGCGAGCTTCTCGACTCTCAACTCGATGCTCTGCATGCCTACGCCACCTGCCTCGTGAAGCTCAAACGACTTGATGACGCGGTGACAGTTTTTCAGAGGGCGGTGGCTCTTCACCCTGACGACCGACAGGAACGCCAACTCCTAGCATCCGTACAGCTTACGGTTCACAAGCCTCAAGACGCCCTTGCCACGTTGGGGCCGCTGCTGGAAGCCAGCAATCCCCGTGCGGACACCCTGGAGCTCGCCTCGAATGCCTACGAGGACTCCGGCGACACGCCACAAGCAGTGAGCACGCTTCGGCAAGCCCTGCTGCTTGACCCTCGGAATGTCAGTCTTTATCTGGATTTCGCAAATATTTCCTTTGCCCACGAATCGTTTCAAGTTGGCATTGACGTAATTACTGAAGGGATGGTGATGCAGCCTAATGCCGGAGAGCTCTACGTGGCACGAGGCGTCCTGTACGTGCAGTTGGCTCAGTATGACAAAGCGGAGGCTGACTTTGAGAAAGCGTACGAATTGGATCCCAACCAGTCTCTGAGCTCAGCCGCCCAGGGGCTAGCGGCCGTGCAGGCGAACGATCTCGATCACGCGCTGGCCTCGATTCAGTCAAAATTA
>QHZB01000426.1 GCA_003224525.1 Acidobacteriota bacterium
TTTGAACTTGCGATGAGCTCGGCGAAGAAGGCGGTCACTTTGCAGCCCACACTTGGCGCGGCGCGAGGTGTGCTGGCGAAACTGTACATGCAAACCGGACAGTACCAAGAAGCGGTTGACCAATGCAGGAAAGCTCTAAGCAGTGATCCCAAGGATCAAACTGCATTGTATCGCTTGATTCAGGCGTTACGGAAAACCGGGCAGAAGGCCGAGATTCCCGATTTGCTGAAGCGGCTCGCGCAACTTCGCGAACAAGCTACAAAAGAAGAAAGGGAACGTTACCGCTACAAACTGATT
>QHZB01000189.1 GCA_003224525.1 Acidobacteriota bacterium
ACTTCAGAGCGAGATGGTGGATCGAAACCGGAAAGACTCACTGCAACTGTTGCGCGTTCAGAACGACCTCAATTCCATCGCGCTGGCCATGCGGGACATGCTGGACACCACGGAACCCTATCCGCTGACGGCTTGGACCGCGCAGTTCGAACGCATTCATCAGGACCTGGACACCGGGTTGAAACTGGAAGAGAGCCTGGCCGGAGCAAACCGCACTCCGGAGCAGCGGCTGTTTCTTTCCCAAGCGGTGGCGCAGTTCTGGGACGCCGTGAACCGGATGTTCGGGCTAGCGCAGAACAGTAGGGATACGGAGGCGCGGGAACAGATTCGCTTGTCGCTCCAGGCGCGGCAGCAAGCCCTCAGCACGGCCGTTTCACGGCTGCTGGTGGGAAATAACGAAGGTGAAGAGCAGGCCGCCGCGCGCATCACGCAGATTTACGATGGTGTGCAGCGGCAGCTCTATATTTTCCTGGCCGCAACGCTCATCGCCATTGTTCTGACAAGCTTGTACCTGATTCGCAGTAACCGGCAGATTTTTGCCCGCCTGGCAGAGCTTTCCGAGCAGCGCAGTGATTTGGCGCAGAAACTGATCTCGACACAGGAATCGACACTGCGGCACATTTCGCGCGAACTCCACGATGAATTCGGACAGGTTTTGACGGCGATCGGATCGATGCTGGGCCGCGCGGGCAAGCATGCCCCGGATGGATCGCCCCTGCGCGAAGACCTGAAGGAGGTGCAGGAGATCGCGCAATCGACATTAAATAATATCAGGACACTCTCCCAGGCGCTTCATCCCGTTCTACTCGAAGAGGCCGGGTTAGAAAGCACTTTCGACTGGTATATTCCCACGGTGGGACGGCAAACAGGCCTGGCGCTGCATTACGAGAAGACAGGACAGCCATTTCCCGTGGAGACGAGCGCCGGCGTGCATATCTATCGCGTCCTGCAAGAAGCGCTGAATAACGTGAGCCGGCATTCCGGGGCCACTGACGCCTGGATCTGGCTGAGATTCTCGCCGGATTCGCTGGAGCTCGAAGTGGAAGATCACGGCATGGGTTTCCTGGCAGAAAAGATGCAGCGCGGGATCGGGTTGGTGGCCATGCGCGAACGCGCCGAGTTGGTTGGCGGCACGCTGGCAATCTCACCGAGGCCGCAAGGCGGGACCAGGGTGCGTCTCCAGATTCCCCGAATCAAAGTGGATGCCAATGGCACCTAAGATAACGGTTCTGCTGGCCGACGATCACGCTCTGGTACGCCGCGGATTTCGCCGTATGCTGGAAGATGACCCGGAAATCTCCGTCGTTGGAGAAGCCAGCGACGGTAAAGAAGCCGTCCGCCTGGCCTGCGCGCTGCGGCCCAGGGTCACCGTGATGGACTGCGCGATGCCGGAACTGAGCGGTATCGAAGCGGCACGAAAAATCCTGGAAAAATTCCCGCAAGCGGGAATCTTGATGTTAAGCATGCATTCCGAGGAAACGCTGGTGAACCAGGCGCTCGAAGCGGGCGCGCGCGGCTACGTGCTGAAAAATGCCATGAACCTCGACCTGGTCAGCGCCGTCAAGAGCATCGCGGCAGGCATGACAGTGCTGGACCCGCAAGTGGCCCGGCCGGACACGCTCAAGGGGGAGCGCGGCGGAGGATTGACGCCCCGCGAACTGGAAATCCTGAAACACATCGTGGCCGGCAAGTCGAACAAGGAAATCGCAGCGGGCTTGAATCTCAGTGTGAATACAGTCGCGGTGCACCGCGCCAATATCATGGAGACGCTGGGGATTCACAAGACGGCAGAGCTGGTGGTCTACGCGATTCGAAATGGTCTGGTGAACTTGCCTTGAACCGGCGAGACTTCCTTTTCAAAACAATCAGCGCAGGACTAACCACGGCGGCGCCACCTTGGACATTCGCTAATCCAGCCTCTTCCCTAGGATTCCGTCTGACCGATGTTACGAACGCGGCCGGCATCCAGTTCCGGCACAACAGCGGCGCTTATGGCGGCAAATTGCTCCCGGAGACGCTGGGCGCAGGCTGCGCGTTCCTCGATTACGACGACGATGGCTGGCAGGACATTCTGCTGGTGAACGGCATGGACTGGCCCGGACACAAACGCCAGCGATCCACGCTGCGGCTCTACCGCAACAACCGCAACGGCACATTCACCGACGTTACCCGAACCGCGGGCCTCGACGTCGAGATGTATGGAATGGGAGTGGCCGTCGGGGATTACAACAACGATGGTTTTCCGGATATTTTCATCACTTGCGTGGGGCAGAGCCGGCTTTTTCGCAACACCGGCAAAGGAACATTTGTTGATGCCACGCGTGCGAGCGGCCTCTTTGGGCGTCAGGGCTTCAGCACTTCCGCGCTGTGGTTTGATTATGACCGGGATGGCTTGCTGGATCTTTTCCTGTGCAACTACGTGCGCTGGTCTCCCGAGCACGATGTCTTCTGCAGCCTCGATGGTTCGCACAAATCGTACTGCACTCCGGAAGCGTATCGCGGGGATACTTGCTGGCTCTTCCACAACCGTGGAAACGGCACTTTCGAAGAGGTGACCGCCACGAGCGGCATTTTTGACAGCAGCTCAAAATCTCTTGGCGTCGCCATGTTCGACTACGACCAAGATGGCTGGCCCGATCTTGTGGTGGCCAACGACACGCAACCCAATAAGTTGTACCGTAATTTAAGAAACAGCAAATTCAAGGATGTCGCGGTGGAGGCCGGTCTGGCGTTTAGCACAGAAGGAAAGGCCCGCGCCGGCATGGGCGTCGACACCGGAGATTTCGATGGCTCGGGCAAGCCGGGTGTGGCCATCACCAACTTTGACAATGAAATGATCGGCCTGTATCGCGCCGCTGCTCCGGGAGTTTTCGACGACGTGTCCATTCCATCCGGCATCGGGGCAGCATCCAGGAACACTCTCGGATTTGGCTGTATGTTCTTCGATGTGGACCTTGATGGCGCTCTGGACCTGGCGGTGGCCAATGGCCACATCGACGAAACCGTCAGAAATATCCGCGGCAACACCGGATACGCGCAACCGCCGCAGCTCTTTCTGAACCAGGGCGGTGGAAAGTTTCTAGATGTGGCGAACGGGGCTGGAGGAGGATTTGAGACTCCGAAAGTTGGACGGGGACTGGCCTACGGCGATTTCGACCGCGACGGTGACCTGGACATCTTGATGACCACCAACAATGGGCCAGCGTACTTATACCGGAACGATCCAGAGGGGCATCCTCGGAGCATTCGATTTCGCCTGAAGGGTACGAAGTCGAATCGCGATGCGATCGGCTCGTCGATCCGCATTTACTACGAGGGGCACACGCAATCGAGGATGGTCCGGGGGGGCTCTAGCTATCTTTCTCAATCGGAATTGCCGGTAACGTTTGGTCTCGGCTTGCGTGAAAAAATCGATCGCGTGGTGATCGACTGGCCCAACGGGCGCACGGAGGAATACAAAGATCTGCGTGCCGGAGAAATGTACAACTGCATGGAAACAAAAGGGATAGATGCTCAGCATGGTTTCTAATGCTTTTGCATTATTGCCAGCCTCGGCGCTAAAACATATAAGTGTGCCCACTAGCAACAGCGCCTCCGGCTCCGCCAGATCCTGGCTCGCTTCGGGGCACCCCAAACTGAATTGCGGCCGGATGTTACTCACACATCCGGCCGCTGTTTTGATAGCCGCAAACTGCACATCCAGGTGGAGATGATGCAAATTGATTTTGTAAAGCGGTGGTTATCACGAATCCTGGCTGCGCTGACCGTCAGCGCGGTTTACCTGTATGGATATCCCTCGGCCACGATTTTTTACTTTGTTGCGGATTTGTTTCACATCGCGATCGGAACCGGCTTAACGATCCTCCTCATTTTTTACGTTGTACGCTTGCTCCCCCGCGAAACGCTTCTGGCCCGGCTGGGCTGGATCTCGCTGGCTACGGGAGCGCTGCTCGGAATCGTGTTGATCAAAATCGGTACGCCTCTTCGGCTGAGGACGTGGCTTTATGCGCATATTGCGTTGTGCGTTCTTGGCACGCTTTTTCTGGCGACGTCGTGGCTCTTTTCAAAAGGGTGGCCGGGTGACGGCGTCCTCCCGCGCGGCTTTGGATTTGCAGCGCTGACGCTACTGATGGCGGGTATCGCCGCAGGCACATGGTGGACGCGCGAAGTCGCCTGGAAGAACGCAAATCGCATCTCCAATCCGCTGATGCCTCCGGAAACAATGGACAGCGAAGGTGATGGCCCTCAGGGGAAGTTCTTCCCCAGCTCGGCGCAGACCAAACATGGCGGCAACATTCCATCCAAGTACTTCATGAAATCGGACGCCTGCCAGCGCTGCCATGCGGATATCTATAAGCAGTGGGACAGCTCGATGCACCATTTCTCTTCCTTCAACAACCAGTGGTACCGCAAGAGCATCGAGTACATGCAGGAGGTCGCGGGCGTGCGTTCCTCGAAGTGGTGCGCGGGCTGCCACGATCCTGCGCTGCTCTACAGCGGTTTGTTCGATACGCCGATCAAGCAAATTGTTGATCGCCCGGAAGCTCGCGCCGGCCTCGGCTGCCTGATGTGCCACAGCATTGTGGAAGTGAAAAGCACCATGGGCCAGGGTGATTTTTTCCTGGAGTACCCGAAACTCCACGAGCTGGCGGCCAGCGAGAATCCGTTGGTGCGCAGGTTGCACGACTTTGTGGTTCGCCTGAACCCTGAGCCGCATCGCCGCACTTTTCTGAAGCCCTTCATGCGCGCGGACACCGCGGAGTTTTGTTCTTCGTGCCACAAGGTCCATCTGGACGTCCCGGTGAATTACTACCGCTGGATTCGCGGCTTCAATGAATATGACAACTGGCAGGCCAGCGGCGTTTCCGGCCAGGGCGCGCGCGCCTTCTACTATCCGAAGTCGCCCATGAATTGCGCGGATTGCCACATGCCGCAAGTTCCCTCGAACGATGACGGCAACGTTGACGGCCTTATCCATTCGCATCGCTTCCCCGGCGCGAACACGGCGGTGCCCACAGCGAATCAGGACCCGGCGCAATTTGAGTTCGCCAAAAAGTTTCTTCAGGACAATCAACTGACCGTCGATATTTTCGCGATCTCGCCCGCGGAGAAAGAAGCGAACGTGCCCGTACGGAGCGAAATTGGAAGGCCCGAACTCTCGACGACTTTCGCCGTCGGCGAAGAATCTGATATTTCACTGCCGAAAGGCCCATCCGGCGAAATCCGCCCGGTCACCGCTCCCATCGATCGCACCGATGCGGCGGTGCGGCGGGGCGATAACGCTCGCGTGGATGTGGTCGTGCGCACGCGCAAGGTCGGGCACTTCTTCCCCGGCGGCACGGTTGACGCTTTCGATGTGTGGCTTGAGCTGCAAGCCACGGATGAAAAGGGCCAAACGATTTTCTGGAGCGGGAAAGTGGAGGACGATGGCAAAGGCCCGGTCGAGCCGGGGGCGCACTTCTATCGTTCGCTGCAGATCGATGGCCACGGCAATGCCATCAACAAACGAAACGCGTGGGCGACGCGCTCGGTCGTTTACGTCCATCTGATCCCTCCCGGCGCGGCGGATACGGCGCACTATCGTCTCCACATTCCGGAAAATGCGGAAGACAAAATTACTCTGCATGCTCGGCTCAACTACCGGAAGTTCAGTTGGTTTAATACACGCTTCTCGTTCGCGGGGGTCGAGGCGGACAAAACCGGGCCGGGCGACCTTGGCACAGCAGCCACGCCTGATTACGACGACCGCAAGTGGGCCTTCAACCGTGATACATCGACGGTGTCCGGCAACCTCAAGGCCATTCCGGATCTTCCCATCATTACAATTGCCGAAGACACCAAAACGTTGCGAGTTCTCGCGCGGAATGCTGCTGCGCCCCAACCGAAGACAGTTGCCACGAAAGAGGATTGGACTCGGTGGAACGATTACGGAATTGGGCTTTTTCTGCAGGGCGATTTGAAAGCGGCCGCCGCTGCGTTCGAGGAAATCACACGGGCCGATCCGCAAAATCCCGACGGCTGGACCAACATCGGCCGCGTTCTGGTGCAGGAGGGGGATACCGCGGGCGCGCGAAAAGTGCTGGAGAAGTCCCTGGCGATTGACTCGCAGCTTGCGCGGACAAATTTCTTCTACGCACGCGCCCTCAAAGAAGATGGAGACTACCAGGGCGCCATCGCTCACTTGCAAATCGTGCTCGCGCAGTTCCCGCGCGACCGCGTCGTGCACAACGAGCTTGGTCGTGTTCTTTTTCTTCAGAAGCGCTACGCCGACGCGGTGAAGGAATTCGAACAGACACTTTCGATCGATCCCGAAGACCTGCAAGCGCATTACAACCTGATGCTGTGCTACAACGGCCTGGGCGATGACGCCAAAGCGAACGAACACAAGGCGCGGTATCTGCGATTCAAGGCCGATGAATCGGCCCAGGCCATTACCGGGCCGTACCGCCAAACTCATCCCCAGGACAACAACGAGCGGCAGGCGATTCACGAACACGTCAGCGTCACCCTTACACCGGCGCGGACCAAAAAGGCGCTTACGGCGAGGGCCTCAACGCAAAGTGTAAACCGGGAGCGTGCCCGCCCCGGCGGTTCGAAATAATCTTCAGGATGACAGCCGTCTCAAGGAGCTGCGAAAAATGACCTGGATCAAGACTGTTCGAATAGACGAAGACAATCGCGTCAAGAGCGCGATGGAAGCGCAACGCAAGGTCTATCCGGTCGAATACGCTACCCCCGTCCATCCCGTGAATGACGGCCAAATGTCCGGCATCGTAGCGAGCCATACGCTTCTCCCCGATGTGCTCTTCCATGCCTTCAGCACGTTTGGCGCGCTGATGTCGCCGGATTTGCCTCTCAAACGGCATCAGCACGAAATGATCGCCACAATGGTTTCCGTGACGAATCGCTGCCACTATTGAATCGAATCACACGCAGAGTTTCTGCGTCGGGTCACGCTGGATGAAACGATGGTCAATGCGCTGCGCAATGACTATAGGACCGCGTCAATCAGCGAGCAGGATCGCACCATGCTGGACTATGTGGTGAAGCTGACGAAAGACGCAACGAAATGCGGCCGGGAAGATCACGTCAAGCTGCGCGCCGCTGGCTTCGACGATCGCGGCATTCTGCAGATCACGCTGATCGCGTCCTGGTTCAACTACATCAATCGCGCGGCCGATGCACTCGGCGTGGGCCGCGATTGAAACTTGGGGGAATGGTGAAGCGTTCGCTCGCAACGATTCTAGTTTTTGCGCTGGCAATACTTCTCGTCGGAGAAACAGGAATCGGAGCAACACCAGAAACCTCAACGATTCAGTTCCGGGATGTCACGCAGCAGGCGGGAATCCGCTTCGTCCACAACAATGGCGCCTTCGGGAAGAAATTCCTTCCCGAAACCATGGGACCGGGTGTGGCCGTCATTGACTACGACAATGACGGCTGGCCAGACATTTTTCTCGTGAACGGCATGGACTGGCCCGGGCACGTTCAGAAGCACTCGACGCCCAAGCTCTATCACAACAATCATGACGGCACGTTCACGGACGCAACCCACAAGGCGGGACTGGACATCGATATGTTTGGAATGGGGGTGGCGGTCGGGGACTACGACAACGATGGCTACGACGATCTTTTTGTTACTGCCTACGGCCAAAGTCACCTTTTTCATAACAACGGCAACGGCACTTTCACAGATGTCACACGGAAGGCGGGGCTGCTGGGGCCAAAGGAATTCAGCACCAGCGCCGCGTGGGTTGACTACGACAAGGACGGCCATCTCGATCTGGTCTTCGCCAATTATGTCCAGTGGACCCCGGAAAGCGATCTCTACTGCACGCTCGACGGCAAAAGCAAGTCCTACTGCACTCCGGAATCGTACAAAGGCACTTCCGTCCGTCTCTGGCACAATCGCGGCAACGGCACGTTTGAAGACGTGACACAAAAAGCCGGACTCGGCGACCCAACGTCGAAAACTCTCGGCATTGCCGTGCTCGATTACGACAGTGATGGCTGGCCCGATCTTTTGTTTTCGAATGATACCCAGCCGAACAAGCTATATCGCAACAACGGCAACGGCACGTTTGCCGAAAAGGCGGTCGTCGCAGGAATCGCTTTCAGCGAAGACGGCGTTGCCCGCGCAGGCATGGGCGTGGATGCGGCGGATTACGACCACTCGGGCTTCCCCAGCCTCTTGATCACTAATTTCGCGAACCAGATGCTCTCGCTTTATCACAATGAAGGAAAGGGACTCTTCGTCGATGAAGCTCCGCGCTCGGAGATCGGGCGCGCTTCCCTGCTCACTCTTGGCTTTGGCTGCTTCTTCTTCGATTATGACCTCGACGGCTGGCCTGACGTTCTGGTCGCGAACGGCCATATCGATGCCGATATCCAGCGTGTGCAGGCGAACGTGAAATACGCCATGCCGCCGCATCTGTTCCGCAATATCGGCAAGGGGAAATTCGAAGAGGTCACCAAGTCACTCGGGCAATCCTTCGCCACTCCACGAGTGGGGCGCGGCGCCGCCTACGCCGATTTCAATAACGACGGCCGGCTGGACCTTCTTCTCTCCACCAATGGCGGCCCGGTGTATTTGTTTCGGAATGAAGCACAGGGCTCTGCGGCATCGAACAAGAGTCTGCGCGTCAAGTTGACCGGCACAAAATCCAACCGCGATGGCATCGGGACAACTGTGAGGCTGACGTCCGGGGGAGAAACGCAGACGCAAATGCTTCGCAGCGGCTCCAGCTACCTCTCCGCCAGCGAACTCGTTCTGACCTTTGGCCTTGCGCTCAAAGACAAAGCCGACATAGTCGAAATTCGCTGGCCCAGTGGTCAGGTCGATCGGCTCTCGAATGTGAGCGCAGGCCAAACCGGGACGGTGACCGAAGGAAAGGGCATCACCGCCTCCCGCGCCTACAGCAAGAAAAACTGAGCGATCCCGCGACACACGTTAGGCCTAAAACAAAACGCCTCCGAATCGACCGGGGTCGTTTTTCCTTCTTTAGAGAATTATTTCTAGAACATGTTCCAAAGGAACTGGTTGTACACCTCATGGTGATACTGCACCTCGGGAACTTTCACGACTGTTCCAAGAGCCCGCGGGCACCGGTCGGCAGCAGCGCGCTTCAGATCAGCATAGCGAGCCTTGACGTCAGCCCCGAAGAGCGCGGTGGTCCAGTCAGCCTTCTCGAAATTTTCCAGAGCGGTGTAGATGTTGTCCGGGAGGTAGCGCTGCGCGGAGCGTAGACTCTTGATCTTGGCGATCTCGCCGTCGAGGCCGGTCTTGAAGATGGAATACATGACCATGTAGGGGTTTGAGTCGGGGGCAACGGCGCGCACTTCCGTGCGCATGCTCTTCTCGTTGCCGATGGGGATGCGTACCATGGCGCCGCGGTTGACCGCCGAAGCATTGAGCTGGTTGGGCGCCTCGAAGTGCGGGTCGAGCCGGCGGTACGCATTGACGCTGGAGTTGATCAGCAAACAGATATCGTTGCCGTGGCTAAGAATGCGATCCACGAACTCCCAACCGAATTTGCTGAGTTTCTCCTCGCCCTTGGGATCCCAGAAGACGTTCTTGTTGTCCTTGCTGACAGAAACGTTGGTGTGCATGCCGTTGCCGTTGACCCCGACGACGGGCTTGGGCAGGAAGCACGCCGTGAACCCCATGTTGGTGGCCACCTGGCGGCAAATCAGCTTGTAAAGCTGGATCTGGTCGGCCGCGGAGACCACTTCGCCGTACCCATAGTTGATTTCGAATTGCGAGGGCGCGACTTCCGGGTGATCTTTCTCGTTCTGGAAAGCCATGGCCCGTTGGACCTCGGCGGTGGTGTCAATAAATGTGCGGAGCGGATCGCCGGGGAGAGAGTGGTAGTAACCGCCGGTATTGACGTATTCGAATTTGCCGGTTTCGTTGTAACTCCGCTCCGCGTTCTGGCCTTTAAAAAGGAATCCTTCAATTTCATTGGCGGCGTTGAGCGTGTAGCCCTTCTTCTCGTGCAGATTGTCGGCGTAGCCCTTCAGAACTCCGCGAATGTCGGCGGCGTAAGGCGAACCGTCCTTGTCGATCACGTGGCCGAAGACAAGGACCTTGCCGGATCCAAACACATCCGAAGGCGCCCAATAAAATGAGCCCCAATCCATCGCCAGCCGCAGGTCGCTTTCGCGTTGCGCGGTAAATCCGCGGATCGAGGAGCCGTCGAACGTCAGGTTGTCCCAGCTCTTGATCAGAAATTTCTTGTCGTAATCAAGCATGTGCAGGCGACCTTCGAGATCACTGAACAGCACCGTCACGGCCTTGATCCGCTTTTCCTCCGTCAAATATTTAATGCGCTCTTCCTGAATTTTGTGCGCGGCAACTCGTTTCTGACGCTGCTCCTTGGCTTTCAGATTCAACTGCTCCAGCTCGTCATAGGATAGGGAAAGAAAGTTACGCAGTTCGTTCGACATGAATCTCCTCAAAGTGGGATAAGACTCAAGCTCAGGAGTAAACTCTTGGGCCGCAATGGACGCGCCAACCCGGCCATAGGGTATCGCGTGGCACTTCCGACCGTCAATCGAAAGACCCAATGCAAAGAATCAAAGAAATTGCATTTGACTCCGTCCGGTTCGGCCCGAAGGCGCGCCAATGCAACGATGCGTGCTGCGCAAGCACGACCCTATCTCGGGGGCGCTTTCTCCGCCGCAGGCGCGAACAGCTCCTCTACCTGCAAGATTGGAAGATGATGCAGTCCTGTGCGACTGCAGACCAAAGGTGAATGAAAACATCAGGCAGAACTGGTAGCGCTACCGGGAATCGAACCCGTATTTTAGCCTTGAGAGGGCGGAATCGAGGAAACCGGATGCTACAACACGAGATTAGCGAAGGGTTTCTGCGGAAGGTAGGCCGGAACTACTTCATGATTCTGACGATTGACGGCCAGCGCCAACAGCGTCGAACAGGCACGGCTGTTGAAGTCAAGGCAGCGGAAATGCTGGAGGACTGGAAGGCTCAAGCCAAGTCTGGCGTGGTGGAAGAGGCCCGGCTGCGTTACGAAGCGATGCGGGACGAGTACATTCAGAAAGGTGGTAAACAGGTTCAAGAGAGCATCCTGCGCGATCTGAATATGTTCTTCAAGAACATCCGCATAAGCGCCATCACAGTCAAGAAGCTTGATGAGTTTCGCACCTGGCGGGAGAGCCTGGCGCAGGTTGTTGAATACCGGAACGAAACCCTGGCAAAGGAAATATCCCTACGCATTCAGAAAGCGACCAGCAACGGGCGGAAGAAACTTTCGCCGGGCCAAAAGGAAAAGATCGAAGAAGAGGCAACGACCTGGGTTGACAACGGCGTGAAGGCCACAACCAATCGCCGCTTGACCGTTCTCCGTGCCATGTTCAACTTTCTTGTGAAGCGTGGCACGATTCAGAAAACTGATGTTCCTTCGTTCCCTATCGCAAACAATGTTGACAACAAGCGCCGAGGCTACCTCGACAAAGAGGACATGGACAAGCTTCTCAAAATCCTCCCCGGATACCTCCACCCGTTCGTGCGCTTTCTTTATGCAACAGGCATGCGTTCCGGCCAGGCTTCACAACTAACCTGGGATATGGTCGATGCGAAGGTCACGGAACTGCACGTCCCTGGTGAACTCACTAAGAACGGTGAAGACTTCACTCTTCCACTCATGTATCGCGACGGTATGCCGATGTTTGATTTCGTAACGGACTTGAAAAAATCTGTGCGTCAACCGCACGAGCCGATCTTCGATACAACTGACTTTCGTGGCCAGTGGCGTCAAGCTTGCGCAAAATTAGGACTTGGAATCGACAATCCTGAAACCCAGGTCTATCGCGGGTTGCGTCCTCATGATTTCGGTCGCACGGCATGCCGCAACATGATTAAAGCGGGTATCCCTCAAGCAGTCGCAATGGCGATCTCGGGACACAAAACTGATAGCATGTTCCGTCGCTACGCCATCATGGACAAGAGCGCCGTACAGGAAGCGTTCGAAGTTCTCGCTAGCAAGTGATAGAATCTATATCGAGGCCCGGTAGTGTAATCGGTTTAACACGTTGCCCTCTCAAGGCAAAGATTACGGGTTCGATTCCCGTCCGGGCTACTAAACTTTCAAGCGGCCTTCTGCACACGGCTATCTACGAACGCTTCCAAATCAGCACGACGCATGAGGTACGGCTTCTGGTTCACGATGGGCAGATGCTTGGCGTGAATCGCTTGACGTAGCGCCCACACACTGTACCCCGTATACTTCGATGCACCTTTTAGATCAAAACTATATGCTGGCGGCTGCGGCTCTGGCGCAGGCACGAGTTGCGGCGCTGGATTCGAGTATTTCTTCTTGGGGCGAGGCATTACGCCACCGCCTGGGTAATGGAGGGAATAACTGTGGGGACGCGGGCATTCTTTACAGCCATAGCGCAACCTTTTTGAGATTGACTTATGGTCTGAGTTTGCCGATTGCTCCACCTATCGAATTCTCGGGCACCGTCAATGTGAACACCACTCCAACAAGCCCGGTTTATGTCGATGCCGATCGACCCGCTCGTAACAGTTTCAGCGCGTCGTGCTTTACCAACAACTACGACTCGAACAGCGGCCAGGCTTCCTGTACGATTTTCACGATTCCGGCACGCCGCCAAGTCGTGGTCGAGAGTGTTTCTTGTACAGCAGAAGTTGCCGCCGGGCAGGGACCGGCACAGGCCGACTTGATCATTCCGAACATTCCCTATGGCTCCGGCCCGGGGTCCGGAGTAATCGCCTACCAGTTTCCCCTGGCAATGACCAAGCAAACGCTGAATACAGGGACAGGCGCGGACATCTGGGCTATAACGAATCAGTTCCGTGCCTACGGTCGGGCACCCTCCGATGGCAGCGTAGATATCGGAGTATTCTTCCGCGCGTCTTTGCCGAATCTAAACCCGCCTCAGGGGATGAATTGCACAATCGCTGGGTACGTGGTGCCTTAGAAGGCCGACTGCAGCCACTCTATTATGCCCCACCTTTCGACCTGCACGGAGGGTGGGGCAACTCGCCCCCTCATTGCAGGGGCGAACTGGTCGGCATCCATCAAGGACGCGAGGGGGTTTCCCAATGCGGGTCAGACGCTATATCTGTGTGCGAGTACGATGGACGCCACGGGAGCCGCAGGATAATCCTCACAGCCGACTCCGACGTGATAAATTTTGCCAACGGTAAACTGGTCCGACGCGAATGAGTGCTCACAGTCTGGTGATTTCGGATGCAGAATCAAATTCCGTGGATAATTAATGGGACCGTCTGCGCGCATCGCGCCGAATTTCCAGTACGCGCTCAATATCCCTTTCTCGAATCATAACCTTCGCACCGTGTCTCACCCTTGGTAACAAGATACCTTCGAGGCACAGCCATCGCTTGAGCGTGTGCCGCCCCACTCCGATTCTCCGCGCGGCCTCGCTAAGTGAGTAGTGTTTTTCCAGCATCACCCCCACCTCCGCTACCGTTTATGCCGTTCAATGTATTCGCGCAGCGCCGCACAGAGAATCTGTGTCATAGTCCCATCTTCGCTTTTAGCAATAGCATTAATCCTCTTGTAGACCGCGAAATCCACACGAGCGGAAAGCACTGCCATCTTGCGTTGCGTAACGGGCTTGCGCTTGCGACCCACGGCGCTCCTCAAATCGCTTGATGTGTTAGCAGCGATCCAACGCATTTGCAAGTCAGTTTTACACTTATTTCTAACTGTATCCCGTTCTGTTGCCCGTGCTCAACGTAAGCCCAACAGAATCAGAATATGCGTAGAATCAAGCATTCTACTCGATAGGACGTTTACCGCTCGCGTTGCTAAGAGTCTTTTGTCGAAAATGAATTCACAATCGTAGGCCATCGCGCATCGATTCGTTCGAGGATGAACACAGCATCTTCGATGGCACGGTCCACGAAAAACCCCTTTGCCATATTCGACTTGTCCGGGTCCAGGTCGATGAGCCGCCAACAGAATGGCGAACTTCCGCTCCTCTGTCATTTCACGGGCCTAATCGAATACCCCCTTTACGAAATGCGCAATCATCCGGTCGCGAGCGATTGACTCCCTCTTGTACCTCTCACTTATCATTTGGACGTGAAAATGCCACCTCGCTTCCCCCGCGCATCCTTTAGCCGAGAAGAGTATCTCCGGATGCCATCTGACCGCCAGAGAAACCAGAAGCGGACCCCTGCTGCCGTGGCTCTACAGGTCTCAAGTGCGGCGCAACCGTTCATCACAGAATTGGCGTTTACTGAAAACGTCAGCTTGCACGGCGTCCGCGTGGTAACGGGGCGTGCGTGGAAACGAGCAGAGCGCGTGATTGTGAAGTCTTACAACGGCAGCGTCCAATCACGGGCAACGGTAATTTATTGTCATCATTTGGCGAAGGCACGCTACGCCGTTGGGTTGGAGCTACATTCACCGGTGGGGACATGGGCGGACACTTCGCAACCTCCAAGAGTGGAAGTATAGCTCAGCATCTCCAAAGTCTTGTGCAGGATGCTTACCTCAGTGGCAACTCTTTGAGGTCTAATTTTCCGGTTGATAGGTGGAGGTCTTTTCCGCAGAGGGGGCTTGCTGAAGCTCGTCATTATTGCTGCGGCTCGAATGGCACTGGGGACATCTCCACAGCCGGAAGCTCCTCTGCGCAGGCAGAACCTCAGCAAGGTACATGGGCAGCCCATCTTGCGAACACCAGACCTCCGGCGTCATGTCTGGGTCGACCCCATTCCCGTTGTGCACGACGGCGAAGTATCCGCGTGAGCTGTTGTAATGGACGAGGCAATCAGGCTCCGGACAGGCGTACACAAGAGTCTGCTCTGGCTCGCTCCCGCTTTGCAGAGGAACTTGGGTTAGCCTCATCTCAAGATGATGCTCGTAACAGAGCGGTTGAAGCGCCTTGTTCCTTTGCAGAGCTGACACACGGTGTGTTCCGAAACACATTAGAAGGGACTTCTCTGAGGGCTTCTGGGCTAGGGAGGCAGATTGCATCGCGCCAGTATCTTTTTTCATGAATCACCTCGGAGTGCGGATTGATCCAGCTTCGGAATTGAGGTGATGGCAAACGACCTGCCAGTCCAGAAGTTGAGGAATCTTATTGAAAGAATTAGAGATAAGGAATCTTAGGTAGTAAGCCTCTGCTGCAGATTTTTTGCGCAATATGAAGAAATTACAAGTTCTAGTACCCGGCACCTACGACCTCCATGTGCCCTTCGATGTATGAGTCAGGTCGAAGCCGTGATTCATACCGGACCAAAATGCGGGTACCTTCACGACTGACGAGCATCCACATACCATGCATATATCCGAGCTTTTGAAATAAACCAAAGACAGTTGGAATGTCGTTTGTATTCGGCGCAGTCAGGTCATCGTATCGCATGCCAACCAGTTCTTCACGTTGATACCCAACAAGTTGGCAGAAACTGTCCGAAACTTCGACATACCTCCTGTCGCCGTCTACCACCGTAACGTACTGAGGCTCCACTTCAAATTGCGGGGCTTCCAATTCTTGGCGAAGTGTTTTAACAATACTCCGCGCCCATTCGGGATACTCTGTCTCGGATTCGTAGTGAGTAACGCGAGGTGGAGTATACGGTTTCCTTTTTGACATTTCAGCGGATGCCTCCGTATACGCCCTAAGATACAAGCGTTGCGCTTTTGTAACGCACTGCGAGAACGCCTGCTTGGGAAACCAATCAAGACTCCCTTTAACTCATGTGGGGTGGATTTCTACACCCGCCCGGCTGGTGGTACACTTGTTTCAAACTTCAATGTCCATTCTATGATCTGCTCATGCTCCCGAAGCACGTCCACAAATTTGGCATCGAGCCAGGTCTTGTTTCGAATCTCGACTGCAAACTTGCACGTGAACATTGGTTGCAACTGCTTTAGAAAGAAGCGCAGACGGGGGAGGAATTCATTGGCGCTCTTGAACGCGTAGTTGTTGAAATACGGAATTGTAGAAGCAATGGCCCAAGCTTATCGTCAAGTAGGTCCATCCGGGTGATGAACTCGTCAAACTCCTCTTCACAGTCCACCAGCACTTTATCGTTGCGTCACAACTCTCGGGACTTTGGCGGCGAATACAAAATCGGGAGGAGTCTTCTCGTACCATCCGGTCACTGTCGAAACCGAGGGCGTCCGATAAGACGAACTATCCATTTCAACCGTTGCAAATTGGGTCAGGTTACATTCCCTATGCGGCTACTTCCACTCCAATAGCGAAGACGCCGCTCTCCTTGCGCTGGCAGTAAGCGACCCTTCCTTCAAACTGAACGCCATTCCGGGGTAAAGTAACCAGGACACGAGTCCCAGGCTGCCAACACCGCGCCGTGGTAACGCGTGCGCCGTGAGGACTCACGTTCTCAGTGACCGTCTTTTCCTTTTGCACAGATTCTTTTGAAAGCGAAACCTCTGCGTCCCATATCTGTTGGATACGCCTTTCGGATCGACCGTTTGCAGCCATTTTGACACCCGATTGATTTTCGGTGTTGTCAGTCCTACACGTATAGAGTGCCTGTTCTGTGGCTCTCTCTCTCTCCGAAGCCTCCCGAGGGGGGCCGGATGACCTCACGAGAATAATTCTTGGCATCTAATAATAATTAACAAGAAGGCGAATCCCGGAAATCGAACACGGTAGATACCCTAGCGGGGCGTCCGGAAAGCCTAAACGGCTTGGTTTCAAGGCGGTACCAGAATTGAGGAGTCCACGACGGTACGAGACCACGACAGGGGCACAACATACGATTAACTTTCTTTACCGCCTCTGCGCGAGGTCTAACTCTTCCTGCTTTAAGCTATGGAGTAATTCTCCCATTTGACCGAACGATCCGCGAATTCTACGCCCACAGAAAAGCGATTCCCTGTTTTTGGCAAACAATAAGTCACTGTTCCGACTTGCAGAAATTCTCCCGTTAAAGGAGTAACGAGTGAACCTTCACCGGGTCGCCAGGACCGCCTGCTGACTACACGCGCACCGTGGGGACTGACGTTTTCCGTAACCGTTCGTTCACGGACGCGGGGTTCTCCCCAGCTTGCGAGGTAGACGGGAACTGAGGTAGGAAAACGTTCTTCAATTCTAACCATCATGGAAATGTCTTTTATTGGTATCCGGTCTTTGGCGATGGGCAGAACCGTTCATCATTTGCCCCTTCGATAAGGAGAGGAGTCCCCACAGCGCGCCCTTTAAGCTAACAAATAGCTTCCCATCACCCATCGAGCGGTCAATCGGCAAAAGACCCTAATTGCTGTTCGGGTAATTCCCTGAGTATCTGACAAGGGGCTCGTTATCAGATTCAATCGATACTCCGAGATATGGTATTGCGTAAGATTCTGGACCATCTGGATGGAAAGAGTACCCCCCCGTGTCAGAGGAGTACCGAGGAGCCTGTAAGACAACTCGTCAAAACTCGACGCCACACGCTAATTCTTCGAGAGAAGTCGGAACTGTGCGCTGTGGGCACCCTGATAATCCTGGTATACGCGTGTACTCACGGTTTCATAGAGGTCGTTGTGCTGATAAAGCAAAAGCCCGGGGAATTGCCTGGCAATTGCTTTGAAAATCGAACTGAAGAGCTTTCCCCGTGCATCGTAAGCGGCTTGGTTTTTGTATTCCGTCAACAACACAATGTTCGGGTCGGTTTCCGAGGTACTTTGTTCTGCGATGCGGTGATAGCTCAGAACGGCACCCTGGCGCCTGGCTTCCTCGCGGATGCGCATCCAGTTGTCGTCCAAGTAGCCGAGCGTTGGACCGAACTTTCCAGGCATTACTTTAAGGATTTCCATCGTCCAGACCGGCTTTTCGCTTTCCGAAGGGCTTTGCGCTCCTCCACCGGAGACGATGAATAGAGAGACAAGAAAAAGGCCTGCGAACATACGTCTTTGCATGGCTGCACCTCCCCGTCTGTTCAGACGCACTCCAAGGGCAAAAGGATATCCCAGAATCAAGGCGAAACAGTTGACTAAAGTCGCGAAACCGGACAAAGTCCCCAGTCCGCTTTCCCGCTGGATTCCACGACGATTACGGCTTTAGAACGAGGCCGCCCAGGGAGTGTGAGCGCCACCAGCTTTCCCATGTCAAACAGTAGACCTATCCATCTCGGCATAACCTTAACACGATGCCCCGTGAACGTGAGACTATACCGGGCCGGAGGAATTCATGAACATTTTGGCGGCTTTGAGACGGGAAGAAACGAAGCTACAAAAGCATGCGGATAAGGTGCGGCAACAGTTGAACGCCGTTCGTGCAGCGAGGAAGATTCTAGGCCGTGAAGGAGCAAGCAGCGGTAAACGCATTGGCAGGAAAAGACGCAAGATGTCTGCGGCTGCCAGAGCGAAGATTGGAAAGGCGACGAAAGCGCGGTGGGCAAAGTTTAGAGCAGCGAAGGCGAAGGGGAAACACTAGAGCCGTCGGGGGCGGGTACAAGTTGAGCAAGAATGATGAATTCATTGCTTCCCTTTTTCTTGTTATGACGTTCGTTATCACGTCCTCGCCAGCCCATGCACTACGCTCACAGTTTGTGAGGTTGCTATTTAAGCGTTCAAAGTTACAGGGGATTGCCGCCACGGTCCTCGCCGGATTATTACTAGCCAACGGATGCGGTGGGGGCGGGGCAGCACCAATTCAAGTGCCTCCTTCGCTACCAGATATCAGCGGAACGTATCTGCTTAACTTTGGCACAGGCCCAAGCGGTGCACTGGCGATTGCGAGCCTAACGGTCACGCTCAACCAAACCGAATGGCTCAATGGAATCAACACCCTGAGCATATCGTCAGGCCAACTGCTGTCTGGATGCCCTGGGGCTACCAATCAGACCATAACCATCGCCGCACACCTGGAATGGAACGGCCAGCAAGAAAGTTTGTGCTGTCCATAGATACGTCGGCGGGACAAAACATTCTCACGATGACCGACGATAACTTTGTTGCGCCGTACTCTGGCGCGTGGACGCCGGGGTCAGCATTCCCGCCGTGCAATGGTCAGGTAGCGCCCCCATTTTCTTGGACCGGAGTCAAACGATAGGGAGACTGCGGAAGTCTCCCAACCTGCAACCGTGCAAGAAGTTCCGCAAAGTGACAGCCGCGAGATTCGTTGAGCACCTGAACGAAGGAAAGTGCGAGCAGTGTTTGGCGTTCTTTCGCATGTTGGCTAGGAGAATGTTGGCTCCGAGAAAAGGTGCTCTAAAAGAGTGATGAACACCGGGTTTTCGCTGAACCCGGCATTCTCTTTCGGAGCACCTAAAAATGACATCTTGTTGTATACCACAACTCCCATTTTCCTTCTACTAGCATCGAGCCATTCGAGCCGATTTTTCTGGTGGACAGATCACCAGCGACGCCGGCCTGCTGCCGCTGCGGGCCTTCGATGAGCGCCATCATCTGACCCGCGATTGGGCCGCGCTTCTAGATGACCCGCGCCGGGCGGAGAGCGTCGATCACGACGCGATGGCGTTGTTGCGGCAACGCATCTACCAAATCGTGGCCGGCTATGAGGACGCCAACGATTCCGACCGCTTGCGCCATGATCCCGCCTTGCAAATCGTCGCCGATCAGAAACTGGGAGAGCCGCTCGGCTCGCAACCTACTTTCAGCCGCTGGGAAAACGCATCTTCCGCGCGCAGCCTGGTACATCTGAACGATGCGCTCTTGGATCAGTTCATTCGTCTCTGTGGCCGGCAGGTCCGCCAGCGCGGCGAGATTTTGCTGGACATCGATTCCACCGACGATCCGACGCACGGCCAGCAGCAATTCAGTTTCTTCAACGGCGCCTACGACCAGCACATGTACCATCCCATGCTGATTTTCGAGCGTCACACCGGATGCTTGCTGAGCGTGCGTTTGCGACCGGGCAATGCTTCCAGTCACGCCCGCATCGTGCCCATGTTGCTGCTATCAAGGAAGGCATTAGGAAGGCGAAGTCTGCAAAGGCGTAGCAACGAGGAGCGGGGGCGTATAACAAACGTGTATAACCAAGGGCTGGGACTGGTTCCCAGCCTTTTGCTTTTAGGTGCAAATTGCACCCCGATTGCACCCGAAGGGCATCTTCTGGCATCTGCTGTGACCTCCTGAATGCTCAGTAAACCGCTGATTCTATTGCTAAGTGCCGCATTTACAGTAGGTGACCTGATTCAGGCTGAGAGGGCTACGTCCTAACCCCTAGACGATATCGCCATTGCCTTTCAGGTAGAGAATGATTTTCGTATGGCTGGAAATCGCGTGCAAGTAAACGTCGGACACGCCAGGATTTCCCCGCTTTCGCCATCCTCAGTCCCGCATCGCGATTCATGGATTCAACGATTTGCTACTCGCCGTGGGCGGCCGCCACGGGCCGCTCTTCCCTTCGCAGCGGCCGCATGGAAAAAAACTTGTGCCGGCAAGGTGCGCAGCGTAGCGCCGGGAGCCCGAGGATCCGCCCGGGAATCGCAGTCACACCCGGCACGTGCTCGGCAGAAATGCGCTGCAATTCCAGGTTGCCGCAAATCCCGCAATGAGCGTAGAAGAAGGTGCGCAGTGGCAAGAGACGAGCGTGAAATCGTAACTCACAGGACGCGCAGCGCCACGGCAGGATGCCCGAGAGACTGAAGAGATAATCCAGCACCGACCGGCGTTTGGAACGCCGGCAGTTCGAACTGTGACAAACCGGGCAGCTTGTCGGGCTCGTGCTGATTGGTTCTCTCCTCGACAAGAGTAGGCGAAATGCTCGGAAGTCCGCAAGAGAAACTCTTCCCCTCGTCGCGATACAATAAGGTTGAGAGGCGCACATGCCCGATTACACTGCAGAACACGCCCGCGCTGGCGTCAAAGCAAAACTGCCCGCGCTCGAGACCTGGCCCAATCAATTTCCCGGCTACGTCATTACTACGCGTTTTCCCGAATACTCCTCCGTCTGCCCCAAGACCGGTCTTCCCGACTTCGGCACCATCACCATCCAGTACATGCCAAAGAAGGATTGCATCGAGCTAAAAGCCCTGAAGATGTATCTCCTCGCCTACCGCGGCCTGGGCATCTTCTACGAAAACGCCGTGAACAAAATTCTCCACGACATCGTCGCCGCCGTTCGCCCGGAGTGGTGCGTCGTCCGCGGCGAATTCACCCCCCGCGGCGGCCTCACCACCTCGATCTTCGCCCGCTGGCCCTCCCTGCACCTACGCGTCAAACGCAAGCAATAATACTGTGGGCGGTGGCCCCAGGCGTAAGCTACCACGTGTGGTGCATTTGACTTTCCCTCCATCCTCTTGCCCCACCCTCTTTTTTCAAGATTTTCCGGGCTACCCGATTCAAGAGCCTGGCCTAACCGCCAGGCAACGCTTATCGTGCGAATCGGGAAGTCCTTATTTCTTGCCTTTTTCGCAGTTTGCCTTAAGCTGTCCGGTATTGGTCGGGCAATTCCCTCACAATTAATTGGAGGCGTATCATGCTTCTGGCACCCAGTGCGAAAGATCCCATCGTTCTTTCTTACCTGGCCCTCAGGAAAGCTGTCGGGGCAGTCGCGCTAGGACTCCCCTTTTCACTCTCGATCCCGTTGTGGATTCTGCGACACCACATCATGCAAAGCTCAATCAGTGGCTACTACTACACGGGGATGCGGAACCTTTTTGTCGGTAGTCTCTGCGCCATTGGCATGTTCATGCTGTGCTGCCGTGGCTATGATCGAAAAGATGAGATCGCCGGTGTTTTCTCTGCCTTTTGCGCGCTGGGCGTTGCTTTTTTCCCAACGGCCCCGGATAGCGGCGCAACGTCCCGCCAAAGCTACATTGGGATTGCACATTACATCTTTGCCATACTTCTGTTTTCGACGCTCGCCTATTTCTGTCTTGCGCTTTTCAAGATGAGCGCCACGAACAAGACCATGACTCGAAAAAAGGTTCAAAGAAACCGCGTGTACACGATTTGCGGGTACGTGATCATCGCTTCGATATCACTGATTGCGATCCTAAAACTCCTTCTCAAGATAGATCTTCTGGTTGGAAACCTCGGGACAGTCTTCTTCTTCGAGACGACCGCACTTCTTGCGTTTGGAACCGCGTGGCTTACCAAGGGAGAGACCTTCTTGAAAGATGAGACCCCGGGACCTTCCAGAACCGTGACAACCGACGGTCACGTCTTGCTCACTGCATGAATGAAGCTCAGTCAGAATAGGGGTAGGGAGAATCGCAAAGGATTCCCCCTCCCTCCGAACCGGACAGGCGGGTCACCCGCATCCGGCTCTCCAGCCCTTTAGGGAGAGGAGGATGTCAAAACTGTCAACTGCTTCTCCCTCCTCCCGCCCGGTGGACATCCTGCCCTTTGCAAGCGATAATTCCCTTTCGGCGCCATTGCCCAGGATGGCGACTATCGCTGAGGAGGGGGAATGAGTATTTCTCCAAACATACCGAGCCCGCAGGAATCGTATCAGTACGAATCCTCGGGTACACCGCGGTGGATCGCCGTGCTGTTCGGCGTCGTGATTGCCGCGCTGGCCGTGCTGGGCATTGCCGGCTATTCCACGCAGTCCCGCCTGAGCCAGGATCTCGCGAAGCAGCAGGATCAGAACAAGATTCTCATCGCCCAGCTCGACCAGGCGAATTCGCGCATCGCCGATTTGAAGAGCAAGATGGAGTTCACCACGCAGAAAGTCGGCTTGACGCAGTCCGAGCTCGCGCAGGCCAAGAGCCGCGCCGAATCCATCCGCAAGGAACAGCAAGCGTCGGACCAGAAACTCACCACGCAGCTCACTCAGGCTCAAAAGGAAAACGAAGAAAAAATCGGCGCGGTGGCCACCGAGGTCGGTGGCGCCAAAAAAGACATCGAAGCCACAAAAACCGATTTGGAAGCAACCAAAGGCAAACTCGAGCGCAGCTTGGGCGACATGAACGTCATGAGCGGCCTCATCGCGCACAATCGGGACGACCTGGAAGATCTCAGGCGCAGAGGCGACCGCAACTATTACGAGTTCTCTCTCCAGAAATCCAAGAACGCGCAGCGCGTCGGCCCGGTGCAGATGTCTCTTAACAAGACCGATCCGAAAAAAGCAAAGTACACTGTGACGGTCATAGCTGACGACAAGACCATCGAAAAGAAGGATAAAACTTCCGGCGAGCCCGTTCAGTTCTATGTGAAAGGCAGCTCTCGCATGGCCCCCTACGAAATCGTGGTTTTCGACGTCGGCAAGAATCAGATCACCGGCTATCTCGCGACCCCGAAGGAAGGCGGCGCCGCCGCTCCCCCGGCCGCTGCCGCGGCGCCGGCGGCCACCGCCCCTCCCACAAAACCACAGTAATATAACTATATAGATAACTAGTTTATATCATGCTTTCGTTCCTTGTTTCGGCGAAACCGTAGTTACGTAGCGCTTCGGTTTTCGTTCCGAAAAGAGCTGTTCCGCGTTCTGGAAACTCAGCGCGGGACGGGGCTTCTGTCCTTCCGCCCGCCGCGTTAATATTAAAAAGTTAGGCCTTTCCTCTACCGACTTGTCGTGGAGCACTCCGATGAAAGCACTGAGCCTTCGCATCCTCTTGCCGATTGCCGCTCTCCTCTGTATCTCCGGTTCGAATCCGGCGCATGCGCAAGCTCCGCTCGAACCCGCACAAATGTCCTCGCGCACGGCGTTCTACTTGGCCTGGCGCGGCGTCTCCGGTCCCGAAGCGAGAAAGGCAAACTCCCTCGCCGCACTCTGGGACGATGCGGATTTTGCTCCCGTGCGTTCGGCGATCGCTTCGAATCTGATCGGCTCCCCGGCGGAAAAATCACCAAAAGAAAAACTGACTGCGGAAGAGATTCAGGAATATGCGGCGCTACTAGAGAATTCATTTACGCTTGGTTATCTGAGCGAGCCTGCAAGGCGAACCGTTTCGAATGGCGGCGGCGCGCCGGATTCGAAACCGGCGTGGAATGGGATGTTTTTTGTGTATGACCGAAGCGGGAAGGAAGAATTGCTTTCAAGAGCGGTTCTTCGCTTGCGCGCTGTGGGAAAAGAAGCGCCTCTCCTTTCGCAGGTCACCATCGGAGGCGTCCAGGTCCTCAAGGTTCAAGGCAAGAGCAGCGTCACGTATTGGGCGGAACATGGCAAGTACGCCGTCAGCGCCGGTGAACGATCCGTCATGGAAGAAATACTCGGCCGCCTCGACGGCAAAGTTTCCGGAACGGCATCACTCGCGCAATCCGCCGCTTATCGGGAAGCGCAAGCGAACCTCGGAAGCGGTTTGCTCGAATTCTTTCTGCGTATTCCCGACCTGGAAAATCTTGCGACTGATTCGAAAGCAGGAAACTTTCAGGTCCGCCCGCTCCTCGACGCTGCCAGACTCGACGCTGTGCACTCTCTCAGCGGCCACATCACGTTTGAAGGCGCAAAGACACACGTGCAGGCCGCGATCCTAGGTGATGCCGCTCCTGGAACGCCCTTTGACATCTGGGCCACCGGACAGTCATCGCCTGCTTCTCTCTCCTTTGTGCCGGTGGATGCCGTCTCTTACACTTCCGGACAACTCAATTTCCCGGGCATCTACGACACCGTGAAGCGCGTGGCCCGCGCCGCTTTTCCCCAGGTTCAGCAGGGTAACGCCGATCTACTCGACACTCTCGCTCAGACGCGCCTCGGCATGCCTGTGGCAGACGCTCTTGGACTGCTCACCGGAGAATTCGCCTCGATGCAAACCAGCGCGTCGATGGACAGTACGAAACAAGTCTATTTTTTTGGCATTCGAAAGAAACCGGAGGCGCTCAAACTAATGCGCACTGTCTTCAGCGATCAGATAACTTCGGAACGCAATGAAGGTGATGTTGCTTTCCTGAAGATTTCCCTTGGGGGGAAGCAGGGCATCGCCGGCGTGGCGCAGTGGAATTTCTTTAATCTCGCGGTCACGCAGGACATGATTCTCGGTGCCAATCGTATCGAAACCCTTCGCGAAGTGCTTTCGAATCGCGCGCACGCTTCCACCGTCGCCGGCCTCGCAACCGTCCCGCAGTTTCAGGCTCGCCGAGCCAAATTTCCGGAAAATCTCAATGGTCTAAGTTATTTCGACTTTCAGAAAGTCGATTGGCAGGCACTGAAGGATCGTTGGATCGAGGAGGCAAAGAAAAGCCCGGTCGCAAAGACCGTGAACGCTTCGAAAGATGCCGTGCCGTCCACGGCTCCCGACTGGCTCGCGCAGATCGATCCGCAAGTCTTCGCGCGGCATCTACATTACTCTTCGAGCGTCTCGTGGAAAGATTCGAAGGGCATCCATTGGGACCAGTGGGTTGAATAGCAGGGCGATGAACTCTTTTCGTCTTCTGCAGGCGGCAGCGCTCTTTCCTGCTGTGCTTTGGTCCGTACCGCGCAATTCCGTCTATGCGCCGGAATTCGGCGACATTGATTTTTCCGTTCTCAAGAACATACCGATCACGGAAAGATTCCGCGCCCAATTCCGCGTCGAGTTTTTCAATCTGCTCAACCGCGTCAACTTGGCGCCGCCCAGCGGTACCATCGGCGGGCGGTTTCCGACAGAGCAGCGACACCGCAGGAGACTTTTACGGCTCGCCGGCATAGGTCCTGGAGAACCCTTCAACATGCAACTCGCGTTGAAGATCCTGTTTTGATGGGGAGCCCTTTCCCCGCAAGCCTTCCGGTCCAGCGAGGAGTGGCGTCGAAATGCGCTGCTTGGTACCGCTGCATCTGTTGGCAGCGCGATTGCCATTCCACTGTGCGCGCAAAGAGCGCGACGGCCGAAGACAGGTAGAGCGAGCTTATTTCGGGGCTATTCGAATTCTTTCAAAGTGCGCGCCATGGCTTGGAGGCGCTCATCGATCAGCGCGAGGACAGTCCCCGGTTCGAATTTTCCGTCGCCGTTTTTCTTTCCGGCGGCCATTCCGGTCAGAAGCTCGATGCCTTGTTCGACCTTGCCCACCGGCCAGACGTGAAATTTCCCGGCAGTCACGGCCTCCAGAACATCTTCGCGCAGCATCAAATCTTCCACGTTGGACTCCGGCATCATCACACCTTGGGTGCCGGTGAGCCCCTTGATGCGGCACACGTCAAAGAATCCTTCAATCTTTTCGTTTACTCCGCCGATCGCCTGAATATCGCCCTGCTGGTTAATCGAACCGGTTACCGCGATGTCCTGCCGGAGCGGCAATCCGGAAAGCGCCGAGGCGAGCGCATAGATCTCCGTGGAGCTGGCGCTGTCGCCATCGACTCCCGAGTACGATTGCTCGAAACAGATGCTCGCCGCAAGCGAGAGCGGCTTGTCCTGCGCAAACAGGCTTCGCAAGAAACCGGCGATGATGTGCATGCCTTTGTCATGGAAGCGCCCGCTCAGATTGGCCTCGCGCTCGATGTTGATCAAACCCGTTTTTCCAAGGGCCGCGGTCGCGGTGATGCGCACGGGCTTACCGAACGAGTATCCGCCGATTTCGAGGACGCTCAGTCCATTCACCTGGCCGACGCGAGTCCCTTCAACATCCACCAACAGCGTACCTTCCTGGATCATTTCGCGGATCCGCGTCTCGATCAGGTTGTGGCGCTCCATTTTCGAAGATAAGGCGCCGCGCACGTGCGCCGCACGGACCACGGATTCCCCGGCCGCCGCCGCGTTGTAATGCGCCTCGCGCGCCAGGTCGGCGATCTCGACGAAACGCGCCGTCACCTTGTTTCTTCGCCCCGCCTGGCGCACGCCGTACTCCAGCATGGCCGCGAATGCGCCGCGGTCGAACGGGTACAAATTCTCTTTCTCGGACAACGCGCGCAGCCGCCCCGCGTATTCCGCGATGACGCCGTCGCTCATGGCCATCTCTTCGTCGAATTCCACGCGCACCTTGAAAATCTTGCGGAAGTCTTCCTCATACTCGTACAGCAGCTCGTACAAGGAGCGGTCGCCGATGAGGATCACCTTTACGTTGATGTCGATGGCCTCCGGCTTCTGCGCGCTCCCGCCGAAGGGATAGAACATTTCCAGCGGCTGAATTTCCAGCCGGTTATGGTTGAGCGTGCGCTTCAGCGCGCGCCACACGCCGACTTCGGACAGCGCTTCCAGCGAATACATGATCAGGAAGCCGCCATCGGCGCGGAGCAGCGAACCGCCGCGCAGATCCATGAAGTCGCTGGACCATCCACCTCGCGTGTCATAAGCGCGCTGGATGGTCCCGAAAAGGTTGGCGTACGTGGGGGTGGTCTCGAAAATGACCGGAGACTTGTCTTCGTCGCTATGGGCGAGAATGACGTTTACGCCATACACCCGAAACGGATCGCGCTCCGGACCTCCCTGGGCCTTCGGCAAACCGTCCGGCGTCTCTTCATCGCGTTCGCCTTCACCCTCGCGCTCCTTGAAGGGGTCGAGATTGTCGAGAAGATGATGGCGCACTTCTTCGAGATATTCGGCGATGTTCGGGCCGGCGTATTTTTCCTTGAGTTCTTCGATGACGCCATCGACCAGCACGGACGCCGCTTCCTGCTCCAAGTAGCTCAGCTCGCTGGCGAGTTCCCGCGAGAGCGTCAGCGTCTTGCGGTACACCACGGTAAATTCCTGCCGGAACTGCTCGTACTTGCGCTCGATATCTTCCGCCATGGGGCTTTCGAGTTTCCCCTCGTGGACCATCTTGGAGATGTCCTCGATCGGCACCATCTGGCCTTCGAGCACCGGGAAAATTTCCGGCAGCGCCACCGCGCCCACCTGCATGTGGCCGAGCGCAAATTGCTCACGCGCGATCCTGCGCGTGAAATCGTCCATCAATTCTTTTTCGCGGACCGTGAAGCGTTCCACGATCCGGCCTTTTTGCCGCTGGAAGGGCTCGCCTTCGAACACCTGCGGAATGCGACGCCGCAGAAAATCGATTCCCGCCTGCATGTCTTTTTTGAAGCCGTTGGCCTGGCCGCGAGGCAACGCCAGCAACCGCGGCCGGTCCGTCAATTTGAAATTGTTGACGTAGCAGCGGTCGAGCGACTCTTTCGTCGGAGGGTGAAGCTCTTCGACCATCCGAGCGATCGTTCCACCGCGGCTGGTCCCCGCCAATCCGCACACAAAGACGTTGTAACCGGGGGCCGAAAGCTCCGCACCCATCTTCAGTGCGCGCAGCGCGCGCTCCTGTCCGATGAACCCTTCGCGCAGCTCCGCTTGCGCGGTTGTTTCGAAAGGGATGCGCGAGAGCTCGCACTTCCACTTCAGTTTCGCCGCGGGAAGCTCCGTCGGTTTCGAGGCTGGTCTGGTGGTCATGAATTTCCTTCGAGCGCGTTACTCTAGCACACTCAAGTCGCGGCCCCACGACAAGACAAACCACGTGTTATCGAGCCGTTATGGGCGGATTTTCCGGCCTCTCCATGTACGCCGCCAGAACTCCCGCCGCCATGGCCACCAGGACCGGCCCAAGGACCAAGCCCAACATTCCGAACAGGCCGACGCCGCCAACCACGCTGATGAAGATCACCAACCCGCTCAATTCGCTTCGCCCGCCCAGCAGCAGCGGACGCAAGACGTTATCCACGATCGCGGACACTCCGGCGCAAATCACCAAGAGAAGAATGGCCCGCCCCCAATGTCCCGTGAAACCCAGCCACAACACCGCAGGCACGAAGATCAGCCCGGAGCCCACCACCGGCACCAGCGAAAAGAAGGCCATGGCCACGCCCCAGAAAAGTGGCGCCGGCAATTTCACGAGCATAAAGCCAAGTCCGCCGATTCCCCCTTGAATGGCTGCGAGGATAAGGCTTGTGGTGACACTCGCGGAGATGAGGTTCCGCGTTTGCGTCATCAAGGTGTCTCGATGTTCCGCATCAAAAGGGAGAATACTGCGGACTCCCCGGACAATCTGGTCCGCGTCGCGGAAAAAATAAAACATCGCGAAGATCATCACGAACAGATCGAAAACGAACGCCGCGATATTGCGCAGGACCGTGCCGAGGCGCTCCGCGAGAAAACCCGCCTGCTGCTGAACGCCTTGGGCCAGCATTTCCAGCACATCGGCGTTGGGATCCAGGCCCGGCACATGGTGTGCGATCCAGTCCCAGCTTTTCGCCAACATGGGCGCCTGCTGCACCAGCAAGGTATGCTGCATGCCCCGTGAAACGAAAAACGCCTCGCGAATGAACAAGGTGGTCACGAGAATTGCCGGCACGATCAAAAGGAAAGTCACTATCAGGGTACTCAAGACCGCCGCCTTAGTCGCGGAGAAACGCCGCAGGAGCCGATGGTGCATCGGATAGAAAAAAATCACCAGAATGGCCGCCCACCCCAGCGAAGCGAGGAACGGTTCGTAGATTCGGAAAACGAGGTATATCAGCAGCAGCAACACGCCATAGGAGAGGACGGTGGTTAAACGGTCACTGGTCGTCGCGTTCGTGGAAGGAGCAAGATTCTTAGTCATCATATAATCTTGATAGGCTGGGCAAAGGCTGATAACTTCCGGTCTACGCTCCACCAGGTCACGCGCGAGTCACCGAGCCAATTCAGCATGTCTACCAAGTCCATCCCGCTCACTTCTTACCAGATTCGTCTACTTGCTGTACTTGCTTTGATCAATTTTGTCAACTTCGCCGCTCGCCAGGTCTTGGTCCCATTGATTCCGCTCTTGCGCGATCATCTTCATGCTACAGACGCCCAGCTCGGCTCGCTGCAAACTTTTCTCCTCGTGGTCCTGGCTGTCGGCAGCATACCTTTCGGCTTCTTAGCCGATCGTTTTAGCCGCAAGGCCATCATCGCCATTGGCATCCTGTTCTGGAGCATCGCAACGTTGGCTGGCGGCCTGGTCTCCACTTTTCTTTTTTTCCTGATCGCGCGGGCCATGGTCGGCCTCGGGGAAGCCGCTTACGCTCCTGCCGCGCAATCCATGATTTCCGGCGGTTTTCCGCAGGAACGCCGCGCCTTCGCTCAATCCATCTTCGCTTCCGGGATGTTACTCGGCGGAGCCGCCGGCCAGGCGCTCGGTGGCATCATCGGGCTACGTTACGGCTGGGAGGCCGCCCTGTTCATCGTCGCGTTCGCGGGAATTGTTCCCGGCATCGCTCTTTTCTGGATCGACGAACCGCCCCGCGGCCCCCGTTGTGACGTCGTACCGATCACGCGGCTTCTCCGTGTCCCCGCTTTCGTTACCATGATCGCCGCGGGCACTTGCATCACTTTTGCCAGCGTCTCTCTGCTCACCTGGGGAACCGACTTCGCCGTTAACTATAAAGATTTCAGTCTGCGCGAAGCCTCAGTCTCGCTCGCGCTCATTGCTCTCCTCTCACTGGTGTCCGGCGTCCTTATGGGCGGTTGGATCGCCGACCAGCTTCAGAAACACCTGACCTACGGCCGCATCATCGCCGTTGCCGGCGCATTTCTGCTGGCGGCCCCGTTTCTATTGCTCGCCATCCAGGCCGAAGAGAAGCAAATGGTGCTCATGGGCCTCTTCATTGCCGGCTTTTTCATGTCCTGGTATCACGGCCCCGTCACCGCCGTTCTTCATGACATGATGCCTCGCCGAGCGCACGCCACTTCCGTCGGCGTCTACATGTTTGCCACGCAATTGGTGGGCGGCCTTGGCCCTCAAGTGGTCGGCAAGATCTCTGATCTCCACGACCTGCAGCTCGGTCTGCAAATCGCCGTCGCTGTCATGGTTTGCGGCGCCCTGCTTATGCTCCTCGTCATTCACTTCATTCGCCGCGACGGCCTCCGCCATCCTACGCTCGCTTCTTTCCACGCAGAACCCGGAGACTGACTTTGCAGTGCGGCAGCCCGGCCGCCGCTTTCGCATACGAATGCGTCTGCGGAAGCTTAATGTCGAACGCCGGTTTTAATGGAGAAGTGAGCGAGGAAACCGAACAAAAAGACGGGAGCAACCTCCCGCACTCCAAAGACTCCTACTTGATACCGACCTGCGCGATCAGGCGCAGGACATCGTCGTGCGCCAGGTCGTAGAGCGGCCGCACATCTTCTTCTTCGAGCCGCTCGCGCAAATACTCCGCGGCGACAAAGCTCGCCTCGCGGTCGGTCAGGTCGCGCCTAGCCTTCTCGCGAAACTTTACGAACGCGGTGTGCGCCAATCCGACAACATGGGCCGTGCCATCGACAAAAAACTTCGTGTCAATGGTGTCCGCGTGCCGCGTCGCAATACCGTTCCACATGTGCGAGAAGCGGCATAGATAGGTTTGCCCAGTCAATTTGCAAGTCACTTCAAAGGCGCCGATGAACTGGCTCATCGCGCCGGCATTTGCGAGTACTGGGCGGGTTGTCACGCGCGTTCCTCTGGATCCGTTCTCAGTTATCAGTATTAAGTCTTCAGGAAGGAAAGAAATTTGAAGGGATATTTTGTTCCCTACTTCCGTTATCCCTTATCTCTTCGCTTCCTTACTTCCTTACATCCGCGATTCTTTCCTTCTTATCTGCTGACTGCCGCCGCGGTCTCCACCTGCGAGTAACTCCGAATTGCCGCTCCCACGCCCGCGCCGCTCGGCACGCGGAATCCCTGATCGAGCAAGCACTTCTCGAGCGCCGCCAAGAACAGCAGCACGAACGGCTTCTGGCTGCAGTAGCCCATTAGCCCCACGCGCCAGATCTTGCCTTTCACCGACCCGAATCCCCCGGCAATCTCAATGTTGAACTCGTCGAGCAACTGATTCCGCACCTTCGCATCTTCAATGCCGCTCGGGATCATCACCGCCGTGACCGTTGGCAAGCGGTCCGCCGGGTTCTTCACCAGCAGATCCAGCCCCATCGTCTCAAGTCCCGCGATCAGCGCGAGTTGATTCACGCGGTGCCGCTCCCAGCGCGCCTCCAGGCCCTCTTCCACCACCAGTCGCATCGCTTCTCGCAGCGCGAAAATCAGCGAAATCGGCGGCGTGTGATGATACAGCCGGTCTTTGCCCCAATAATTCATCGCCGTCGTCAAATCGAAATACCAGCTCTGCACTTTTGTCTTACGCTTTCGAAACACTTCCTCGGCGGCGGGGCTCACCGTAATCGGCGACATTCCCGGCGGCGCGCTGATGGCCTTCTGCGATCCGCTGAAGCAGATATCAATCCGCTGCTTGTCCACATCGACCGGCACCGCCGCGAGCGAAGCCACCGTATCCACAATCAGCAGCGCCCCCAATTCGTCCGCGACCTTTCGGTACGCATCGATGCCGGTGATCACGCCGGTCGAGGTCTCCCCTTGCGCGAAGCCGACAATCTTGATCTTCTTGCCTTTACCTGCGCGGCGCACATCCTCCGCATCCACCGGCTTCCCATACGGCGCCTCCACCTTTACAACTTTCGGTGACGCCCGCATCGCAATTTCGTACATCCGTTCGGAAAAAACACCGTTGACCGCCACGATGCCTTCGTCGCCTTCTTCCAGCGAATTCAGTACCGACGCTTCAATCCCGCCCGATCCCGACGCCGAAAGCGGCATGGTGATCCGGTTTTCCGTCTGAAAAATCTGCCGCAGCAGGATTTGCGTTTCTTCCATGCAGCCTTTGAACCAAGGGTCCATGTGCCCCACCAGCGGCGTGGCCATCGCGCGATAAACGCGCGGATCGATGGAAGACGGTCCGGGTGTCAGCATCAACCGGACAGGGGGATTGAGTTCGCCAACGTGTTGCGTCATGACGTTTTACCCTTCTTTTTCTGGCGCTTGATTCTCGCGTTCGAATCTCGAACCGCCCGCGAATGCGCTCTTCGGGGACTTTTCTGCCACGGCGGGAACTTCAATTTTCGCGCAATCGCCACACCCGCGCAACCGACAATTTGGCTGGGCCTGCTCCGCTGAACCTATTATCTGAAACAGGCAGATTGGGAATTTCCGCAGCTGCAAACAATTTGATTCGTGGCATCCTCGGAAGGAACACCAGGTCCAAAGGAGCCACTGCGATGTTACGCCCTCTAATTCTCTTGCTTGCGCTCTCGGCCTTGCCCCTTGCGCAAAGCATTTTCAGGGCACAAGGCGACGAAACGAAAATCATCGCGCTGGAAAATCTCTGGAATCAGATGCACATCAATCATGATGCGGACGCCATGGGGACCATGCTGGACAGCGATTTTGTGCTCACCGGCTACGGCGGAAGGGTGATGTCCAAGGCCCAATTCCTGACCTCCATTCGCGACAAATCCAACCAGCTTACGGTCGAAGTTTCCGATGACATGAAGCTGCACCGCCACGGCGATACCGTGGTCGTCACCGGCGCGACTCGCGAAAAGGGGACCGAGAAAGGGAAACCCTATGCCCATCAAGGCCGCTTCACGGACACATGGATCAAGAAGGACGGCCAGTGGCTTTGCGTCGCCGTCAGCTATGTCTGATCGGAAAGTAGGGGCAGTTCTTGACGATGAGTTGCCCCAAACTTCGATTCGAAGTCAATCCGGGCTGCAACTGTCACCTACACTCATCGACTAGGGGTTTCACCAAGAAGGACCACCGGCCCAAAGACACACAAGAACACCCAATGCCCTGCTGCGCTTCTGGGTATCTGGTCTAAATGCTTTGATGGTCAGCCGACAATATCCAAGTAATTATTAAGGGCGTTTTTCTAAAAGTCCAAGCCCTTCAGCTATTTTCCCGGCCTCATTGCGGTAAGATAACAAGCTGTGGCTACCCTACCGCCCAACGAACAGCTAAAGGATCTGCGCTCGAAGCTGGGTATAACTACGCGCGATGTGGCGGAATTCAGCCAGCGCATTGCGGAAGCGGAGGGCAACTCGGAATTCCAAATCTCCAACGCGTGGCTTACGCAAATCGAGAATTCAGACTCCGTCCCGAGCATTTTCAAGCTGTACAGTTTGAGCGCGATCTACCGGATGAAGTTCACCGACTTGCTGCGCCTCTATGGGCTTGACCTGCAGAGGTTGGGGCTCCACCAACTGGCTGCCCCGCTGCCACACACACACTTGACCACGCTGGAGGTCTACGACGCGGACCGCACGGTTTCTTTCCCCATTCGATTTGACAGGTCCTTCGATCTGGACAACACCAATCTTCTCTCGCGCATGGTGGAACTTTGGGGAGAAGTACCCATAGCGTTGATCCAGCACCTAGACATCCGGCACAGTCAATACGGCTATGTCGGCCTGGAAGATTACACGCTCTACCCCCTGCTGCGCCCCGGTTCCTTCGTGCAGATCGATTCACGCGTGCGGAAAGTGCAACCTCTTCGCCGGCGGACCGAATTTGACCGCCCCATTTATTTCGTGGAGCTGCGCGACGGCTATGCTTGCTCCTGGTGTGACCTTCTGGATGACCAGCTCTTGCTGCTTCCTCATCCCCTGTCACCCTGCAACGTGCGAAAATTCAAGTATGGAACCGACGCCGAGATCGTCGGGCAGGTGACGGCGGTGGCGATGAAACTCAGCGATGCGGCTGACTCGGCTCCTGACGGGAACGCAAGATTGCCAAGGCGAGTCTGAGGTTGGACGTAAAGAGCCGCGCAACCGTGAGATTCACTTCGGTAGGAATCGCGATGCGGTACGGCTCCAGCTTCTGCCACGTGCGCAGAAACTCTTGAGGATTCTCCCGGGTAGATCGCAGATAAGCCTCAAGATCGCTGGCTAAGTCTTCCAGCGAAAAACCAGAAACCTTATAAAAGGTCTGCCGGTGGGCCATTTCCAGCGCTTTGCGTGCAACCTCCGGGCTGAAGCGGCTGGCAAGTCCCTCGTGATAATAGTTTCCCGTGTTGTAATCGCGAGTCGAGGCCAGATAGATCAGGCGGCCAAGATCGCAGGAAATTCTGGAAAGGGTGCGGTTCAAGAGATCGTCGTACACCTCTTGCACCAGCACGAGTCTGACCGTGGTGCTCATGCTGTCCCTGCTCCATTCAAGGCGGACGCAAGGTGGCTTAGGAAGATCGCGCACCATCCATTTCGCCTGTTCGAGCTCCGGATTCGAACTCTCTAAGAACGTCACCAATGCGCTGAGCGAGTTTGTCTGCGCGCAAAGCCATTCCATGCAGCCTGTGCGGGCCTGCCAGTCCGATCAAAAGAAATAGGACTCCGCAAATCAACCTGAGCTGCGCGTATTGGAGGAATATCCTGGCCTCCATCGCGAATTCGATATCTTCACTGAGGCGGCTCGCCTCCAAATGGCGACGCATGACGCGGCGGATGGCCGTCGTAGTCTGCTGGACACAAAGGAGCGCCACGGCGCTTCGCTCTCGGAGGAAGTGTCTTTTCAGTTCGGGCCATTCCAATCGCGAAATGAATGCCAGGTCTTGGCCTGAAAAGATTTGCGAGACAAATTCCGGCGGACATACCTCCACGGCGTCGCCCTGGTCAGGCAGCCACCCGTCCAGAGTGGAAGGCAGACGTCGCGAGGTCGAGTCCGCTCTGATCCAGACGAGTATCAGTACGAGAAGCACGACGGCGCCGATCAGCGCACTGGAGGTCCCTATCACGGGCGCACCACCTTCACCAGGTAGCCGCGTCCCTCTCGCAATCGCCGGCTCGTCGGCGCTGCAATTCTTTGGTATTCCTCTTCCAGGCGTACCGCTGTTTTTGGCTTAGGATTCGGAGCATAGCACCACAGATGCACCACCCAAAGGCCAAGGACCACGAAATAGGAGCCAGGATTGACGTGATGCCAGAAACTGTAAAACCTGCTTCCACTGTTGGTAACGAACGTCAGCTGAATCACGCTGGTTCCCACGAACAGGCCATAGCCCAGCAGGATGCCTCTCAGATTCCGCCCGAAGGGAATCGAATAAAACAGGGAGAGGACCACAAGCGCAATAATCGCGAGACTTTGCACCGTCCGCAGCGCCCGTTCAAGTTCCATGGCAGTCGTGGCGGACCACCAGTGCGGATCGTTCCACGTCTCGACCAGCCCTTTTGTAAACGCCATGACGAAAACGAAGGCGAGCAGATTTCGAGCCATTCGCGCCGTCCCGGGATAGGCAGCCAGCCCCACCCGGCAAACCTCGAAGACGACACCACATCCGACCAAGACTCCCAACCATTCCGTGATCCAGTAAACGGATGAATAGAGCTCAGGCCGTGAATGATAAACAGAAAAGCGAAGGAGAGACTGCAACCACACGAATAGGATGTAAGCGTAGAAAAATGGATATCGACCCAGCAGCTTGCCTTGGAGCCCTCGCACTAACAGCAGTGTTTCCAGGGCAATGCTGCCCCACCAAATGGCTTGCCCGAGCATTTTCCCCCGAGGCGGACCTGGATAGACCGCGCTCAGCCAATCCTAGCATGAGGGAGGGGAAGGACGCAGGGGCCTTCCCCTCAAAAGCTCTTTCCTAAGAAGCTGCCCCAACCGAAAGCGGTGGTTTTGGTGGTGGCGGCTGCGGGTCACCACCATCGGCGATCAAGGTGACCACGCCGTTGGATTGAATTGCGGGCATGTTGTGCTTTCCTGCGTTCAAAAACGGAACCGGGACCACCCCCGAAAAAACAGCCACGGCAGCGGACAGAATGAACAAATAAAGTGCGCGTTGGATTCGCAGTTTCGTCATTTGTGTCTCCTTGAAAAGAGTAGGGACGAGGAAGCGATCGCTCCGCCCCCTCGCGGCCCCTGGCTAGCCTATGGGTGAAACTAGAAAGATGTGCTGTCAGCAGATATCTGGTTGGCATCCCAACCAGAAATTGAGCGGTAAGGTCATGCAGGCGTACCAAATACTCGTGATCGAAGAAGAATGGCGAAGAACTGCAGCGGTAGAAACAGAATGCAAACTGCAACGTACATGAAACTGCAATATCGAAAGGCCGTATGCTCCAAAGCGCGCTCCTGGTAACGCCCGCTAGGATTTACGATTGGGCCGTTTTAGCCCGAATATCGTGGAATTGCCGCCTTGCACTCCGCGCGGAGACCTTCGGCGAATTAAACCTTTAGTAAATGTTTAAACACTTGGAACCGTTTCCGGGAACGTTGCAGCGCCTCTTCGGCAAACCCGCAATCTCCATTTGATTTGCGCCGATAGCGTCTCAGTGGTTGTGATCCCAAGCGCACTAACAATTTCTGGGAGTCTGGCGCTCGTCCCGAACGAATACTGAATCTATGGATGCCAATAGCCACGGATGTAAAGGCTTCGCGCAACCAACGCCGGCCCCGCACAATTCGGCCCTACTAGGTCATGGTTCGAGGAGCAGAGAAGCCATTACGCAACGGTGCCAGACAATATTCGCAAAGGAGGACGGATCACTGTGGATATTCGAAAGGGTCAGCGGTGGCATTGTCAGAATCCGAAATGCAGGAGCGAAATCTTCGTGAGTGCATCCAGCCGTGTGCAAGGCGGCTCCAACCTGCGGTGTTCCTGCGGCGAAATCATGAAGAAACCGTATGTCCGGCCGGGACTAAATACCTTTGAATCAGCAAAGGAGGCGCACCGCAATCTTGCCGCGTCGCCAAGGTAGTTGCTTGACATGTCCTGGACATTTCGCGCGGAGAAGCAGGAAGGTTCGTCGCCTATGCCGCAAGAGAGGGAAGTTCCCAACATGAGTGTTTTCAGCGGGTTCGCGATTCTTCTTACGGTGGCGTTGGTTGCACTCGGAATTTTCGTTCTCTGCGACTCCATGGCACGGCGGAGCGCGGCAGCCTCTGACGGTGTCCTAGCCGGCGCGGTGTTCTTCTCTCGGCCCCTTACCTTGCTCTATTTCCTCCCAAGACCGGCACTAAAATGAAAGGGCAGGGACAAAAAAAGAAGTCGGCCTCCGAAGAAGGTTCCTCCGGGACGGAATGCCGCGCGGAGTTGATTTGTTATGCGCGAAATCAAATGAGCAAGTTGCGCTCCGTGGAAGTCCTGGGCGATTACGCCTGCGATTTCAGAAGGCCGGACTGGGCGCATCGATGGTCGGACTGGAATTTCGGCCAGAATCCCTACCTGAATCTCTTCCTCTGCGCCAAACACGCCCGCGACCTCGGCCTGATGTAAACGGACACCTTCTGAATCAAGAAGGACGGCCCGTTGGCTGTGCGCCATCAGTCAGTTAAGCCTGATTGACAAGTAGCTGCAGCTGCTGACGCGAGGCGCTAAAGTCTATTAGCCGCTGCGTCATGGGTTGGGGCCGCTGCATGCCGCGCGGACATGGTGCTTCGAGAATTCAGTCTCTGCGCACCCTTTGCGCAACTTCCGAACCGTAATAAGAATTCAGAGCCTGGTAGAACTGCTGGACTCTGGCCGGATTTGATTCTTTCTGGATCATGGTTTCCAGGAGGGGCTCCAGGAATCGGCCGAACATTTTCAGTGTTGCGCTGTCGTGCGTGACGAACGTTCTCTGCACCCCCTTTTCCGTCGCGGGTGTAACGATTTCGAGCCGCCCGACAAAGACGCGCACGGTTCGCGCAGGAACAGGGTTGATCGAGAGTGGCAGCACGCCGTCCGCAAACGCTGCGGGCACGATATGCAGCAACCGCCTGCCTTCCTCAAACCAGGAATCTCGCCAGGTTTCGACCATAGCGTGCGCTTCGTCCTGGCAGAGACCCTGAGCAACGAGCATTCCTTCCAGGTCTGTGCCCAGATCATCGATTGTGCCCGTAAGTTCCGGCGGATCGAGAATCGCATCCTTCCGCATCGCGCCACCGATGCGATAGCCGGCTTTCTGCTCACGCCGCTCGAAAAGAATGGTATTGGGGGAATCTCTTCCTTGCTTCGGTTTTCGACCAGCAATTTACCCGCGGTAGTCAGCTTCGCCGAAATGGGCACGGAAAAGGTAGACACGCCGCGATAGAAAAGAAACTTCTCCTGTTGCTCGCCTGCGGGCGTCTTCACGCCAAGTGGCGTCGAAGGAGTCATACGGGCAGCGTAATAGTGATTGTCCGGATTTTCGCGCGTGAATTCCTCCCTCAGAATTGGCGAGAGGGTCACAGAGTCCCACGCAATGCTTCCGTCGGGGTGTAGCTGGTAGAGAGTGCCATCAAATATGTTGGCGGCGGGCTCGACGCGGCTGGCGCGAGGATACCACTCCGTGATGACGCCCTTGGAGAAAGCCACTTTGACGGAGACGGCTTCTTCCCGCGAGTCATAGAGATAGATGACCGGTGTTTCCATGCGCACGGTGCCGCGCAAGCCGCGCTTGAAGCCGGGATTGCGAAAGTGCTCCACGAAGGCAGGCAAATCCGTGGACCCTGTGAGCGGTGACCATTCGACGGCCTGACCGACCCTCCCGGCGATGGAGGTAAAGGTGCCCCATTCATGGGCCGTGAGACTCGAATAGACAGGGTACGATTCCCTGCCCAACGTATGAGACGAGATGGCAAAGCAGCAAGCGAGCAGTGCGTAGAGGGATGAGCACAATTGTTTTCCTGACCTGGCTGGCCTTCCTGACGCCGTCGGCGTTCGGTGTTCCGTCTACATCCAGCCAAGACGCCAAAGGCTCCGCAGGTGTTAACCAAAACCAGGCCCTGCAGAATGGGCGATTGAAACCGACAACATCATTTTTACTCAGCCCAATTCAGCGATAGACGGCTTCATCGAATAGCGCTTTCAGATCGCGGCCGCTCGCCATTTCCATCGCCCGCTCGAAATCTATGGAGTCCACAAGCCGGCGCGCGCTGCCAGAGGTGTACAAACCGATTCCCCTCCAGAAAATCTCGTCGCCCAGCTCCGTCCTTAGTCGGTCCAAGAACAACGCTCCTTTCACATACGGAATTTGCCCCAGCGCCTCATGCGCGTCCTTCCACTTTTCCCAATGGAGCGGGCGGTCCTTCCCTTCTTCGCGCAATTTCCTCATCCGGTCCTGCAATTCCGCGATTTGTTTGTCGTACGCCGGGCGCCCCTGGTGCTTTTCGATATAGGCATCGGACATGAACTCCGCAAACCCTTCGTTCAGCCAGAAATCCGACCACGAGCGGATCCCCAGCGTCACGCCCCACCATTGATGGGCCAACTCATGGGCCATCAACTGCACGTCATCTTTGGCCGCAAGATTGGTAAGGTCGTCCTGCGACATGAGCGCCATGCCCGCGGCCTCTTGTCCCATGCCGCGTCCCGGCAAGAACGCTTGCGTGTAGTGTGCGTTCAGCGGATCGACCGAAGCTGCGGCTCGCAGAAAGTTATAGGCATCCGCCGTTTTCGCGAAAGCCGCCCTATTTGCGTCCATTCTCTGCGCGTAAATCGAAAACATCCCATCGATCGCAACCGCAAGCCGCGCAACTCCAAAGCTGAACAAATACGTTTGCACCGGATCGTCCTGCTCAAAAACAAAGTGGTCACCATCGCGGCCGCGCCACTCACGGCCCGGCCCCCCCGGCCCAACCGCCCGGAAACCCAGGTTGCCGCCTTCTTTGAACGGAATTACGATCTCCAGCCGGAGCGTCGCGCGCTGCCCTGGGCTGTTGTCACAAACCATCCATGCCTCGCAATAAAAAGCGGTGGCGAATCCCGAATCCTGTGAGTCCTCTCGGTGAGGGGCCGCGCCCGCGAACCATTGGATTCCTCGCCCCGCAGCCGCCGTGTATTTGAGCTTCAAACTGTGCCGGCCGCCCGAACGCAGGCGGACGCGCACCGCCTGTTCGGCCACCGTCACCTCTCCGTTGGCAATGTTCGCGATGGCAAGGCGCAAGCCTGCTTGCTTCTGCCACTCGATTTCACCCGCATCGGCTTGAAATTCGATGGTCTCGTCGCCCCGCAAGAGTTGGCGCTCGAAATCCGGTTCCAGCTTCACCGAGTAATGGGTGGATTGCGCCACCGCCGCTGCGGAAGAAAAAGCACAAAAAATGCAGAACAAAGAAATCCGGTGGGAACGATTGCCGGGAGGCATGCGCAAAAGTATATCGCCGAGAGGATATGCGGGAGCGGCTGAAGAACTCACCCTCGAGAAAACGTCAACCACCGTGTTCCGAGACAATTGGCTCACGAATGTGGCCGCTCCCAGATCGAGCGAGGAAAAAAAAGTGGGACAGACATTCTTGTCTGTCCCAGGTATTTCCGTGGCTCTCGTTTTAGGCCGCGAGCCGGTCTTGGGTCAACAGATGAGTGGGGACTTTGCGCAGGTCCCAGACGATGCCGAACCAGGAGAGGACTTTCAGCGTGTAGTAAGTGATGTCGATCTCCCACCAGAAGAAGCCCTGGCGCGCCGAGGCCATAAAGTGATGATGGTTGTTGTGCCAGCCTTCGCCGAGCGTAAGCAACGCGAGCAGCCAGTTATTCTTGCTGGTGTCACTGGTTTCATAGCGCCGCGAGCCGAAAAGGTGCGAGAGCGAATTGATGGTGAAGGTATCGTGCCAGAGAAGCATCGTGCTCACGCAGAAGCCCCAGATAAACAGCGGCCATCCGCCAATAAGCCACAGCACCACCGCCAGAACGACAGGCGGCACCAGATGATACTTGTTCAGCCAACGCAGCTCGGGATACTTGGCAAAGTCTGCGATGTATTCGGTGCGCGTGTCATTGTACTTGTCCGAGATAATCCAGCCAACGTGCGACCAGAAAAACCCGAAAAGCGTAGGCGAATGCAAATCCAGTTCCTGGTCTGAATGCCGGTGATGGTGGCGATGATGCGCCGCCCACCACAGCACGCCCTTCTGCGAAGAGGTCATGGCCATGAACGCGATCACAAACTGGAACACGCGGCTGGTCTTGAACGAGCGGTGCGAAAAATAACGGTGATAGCCCGCGGTGACAAAGAACATGCGCACGACCAGCAGCACCAGGCAGGTGACCAGGTAATACCAGCGGAAGGGAAAGAAAAAAATCAGCAGCGCGGCGATGTGAACGAGTGCAAAGGGCAAAGAAAGAAGCAGGGAAATCCGCGAGCCGTTCGGGAGCGGTATAGACAAATATCGAAAAGGTGAAGCCATCCGGCAAAATCCTCCGCGTCCAGATTGAGACGCTCATGATTGCATCTTCCGCGAGCGCAAGAGATCCAGCAGGAACTTCGCGCCACGAATCAACAATTTCAGTGTACGGTTGCGCTGAGGAGCGGTCAAGCGCAGCGAGGTACAGGTTCCCATTAGCTTAGATGCCCTAAGGTACGGGTTCGTTGGGAGCTATCTCACATCAGTTTCGTAGAACATGGGCTTCGCCGGCGCTGTGCGCAAGCTCACAAGAATTCTTTCCAGCGAATATGCTATCGTCCCTGTGCACTCATCAACTTAGGAGCATCGGCCCCGGAATTGCCTCGCGGCCGCACGGAAAAATGGCTGAACGCCCTGTACTCGTTGGACTCATCCCGCAGGTTGTCGTGATCGATGAAGGCGACCAAGTATCCTGGATCTCCGACGCTGGCAATTTGCGTGTAGAATTCGATGTCAACCGGTGTCCGTTTTCATCGAACGTTTTTCAGGCGCCGGCCGGCATGCGGCTGCTCAGCGGCCCGCCTCGCCCCGGTAGCAAAGCGGCCACGTACAAGTACCGTCTGTGGTTGAACGATCAGCTCGTGGGCCACGGCGAAGTCATCCTGCGAGAAAAGTAAGAGCGAGAAAATCAAAACCTGGGGCAGCCGCGAACTCGCCACGCATAAGTCCACTAGTTCGATTTCTTTTTCGGCGCAGCCGCTGCCGCCGCGCGATAGCTGGCCTTTTGGGCGTCGGCTTCGGTCTTGTACTTCCCTTGTTTGGTTTTTCCATACCAGCGTGTGTCGGGCTGGTGATACACGCCAGAGTCCGTGCTGACCCAGACCAGGCCAGCGCTGTTTACCGGCGGGGTCTGTTGCTGAGCCGAGGTTGGCTTGGAAGCAGGCGCTGTGCTGCCCAGCGCGGCAGATGGGGCGGCGGAGGGTTTGCTGACGGGAGCAGCTGCCGCGGTTGATGCGGTGGAGCTCTTTGAACCGTTTTTCTTTGGCGTGGCCGAGCTATCGGTATTTTTCTTCCCTGATTTTGCGGTCGTGCTCGAGTCACCCTTGGCCTGATCAACGGTCTGTTGCGTCGTTCGCGCACGAACGGTTACGTTACCGGCGACGAGCAGCGCGACAGCGAGCAAAGCGAAGTACAGACTCTTCGCGCTTTTCATTTTGCGTTTATCCCTCCGTCTGCGGCGGTGATCCAGCCGCCAGCCACATTCGAATCGAGTACCTTGGACGGGCGGCAGATGACTTTCAGGTGCGCGGTGCGAGTCTTCCTCGGTGGAATGGGCGCAGGATGTCGGAGAGTGTCTCCGGAAGTCACGGAAAGAAGAAAATTGGGCCCGATTGAGCTGTGCGCAAGGGCCTGTGTTTGCGGCGACTTCGGACGGGAACTTTAGTGTCACTTTCTAGGAAACTGTAAAGCAGAGGAATTCTGCTGGCCGGAAAAGCAGGGCGGCGTTACTTTGGAGTTTCGGCTTACGTCTTTAGGGATAAGAGGGTTTGTTATGGGGATCGTCATGATGATGCACGGGAAACAATTCTTTCGATTGAGTTTGTTGTTCTTGCTCGTAGCTGCAACTGGCCAAGCGTCTGCCGCACCGGCTCAGGAACAGGGGGCCCCACCGGCAGCGGGCCAGAGGCGTGGACCAAATGATGGCCAAGGGCAGGGGCTGCTGGGGAAGATTACCGCGGTCAGCAAAGGATCGTTGGAGCTGGCCAAGCCAGACGGCACGACGGTGGCCGTGAAGATCACAGACAAAACGGAATACCGCAAGGACCGGCAGAGCGTGAAACTGGAAGATTTCAAGGTCGGCGACGTCGTGTTCGTGCGCGGGGAGGAGAATGCGGATCACAGCGTGACGGCGCAGATGATCGGTGGACGCTCAGGGGGCAGACCGGAGGGCGGCAGAGGTTTTGGCGGTGGCGCTGGATTCGGCGAGATGGGAAAGGATTTTGTAATGGGCGAAGTGAAGTCGGTGGACGCACCAAAACTTACGGTGCTGCGACCGGACAACGTAACCCAGACGCTGGAGCTGAACGAGGAAACGTCACTCCGCAGAGGGCGTGAAAGCATCACGATGGGGGACATCCAGCCCGGCGACCACCTGGTGGTGCGCGGAGCTGTGCAGAATAATGCGTTTGTGCCGAAGAACGTGATGGTTCTTTCTCCCGAGCAATGGAAGCAGATGGAGGAAATACGAAAGATGAGCGGAACGGGTCCTGCCGGGAATGCGCAAGCTGGAAGTAAGCCCGCAACCGCACCAAAAAGCAATCCGCCACAGCCGTAGTTCACTCAGGGAGCCCACGATTTGAAGTCGATTGCCCGCGTCATTTTCATACTGCATTCCTTCAGAATACTTTTTGCGCCTGGATTGCGGGCGCAGGATGCCGCGCCGCCTGCGCCGACGGCGCAGTCCGCGACGACTCTCGCCGCGGCTCCAGCTTATGAAATCAATGGTTCGGCACGCAGCGGCAAGACTCCATTGCCGGGAGTGACCGTTACGGCAGCCAACACGTTGACGGGGAAAAGGTATGCGGCGGCGACGAACTCCGAAGGAAAATTTGGATTGTCAGGCATGACGCGCGGGAGATATGTGGTACGCGCCGAGTTCATGGGATTCGCGGCTTTCACACGAGAAGTCGTGCTAAATCCTGAGAATCCATCCGCGAAAGTGGACGCCGAACTGATTCTGGCTTCTCGCCAGCAGGAACAGTCGAACAACATCAATGCGGCAATGGCGGCGGCAGGCCGGGGATTTCAAAGCCTGGCGATGGACAGCGCGCTTTCTTCGCTGGCCGGAGGAAACTCCGGCTTCGGCGGAGCTGGCGGGCTCGGCGGAGGCCCAGGCAACGGCGAACTTTCAAGCCTTCCCATGAACGGAGCCGGAGCGGAGGGACCAACGGAGTCGGTGAGCATCAGTGGCGCACAAGGGCGGACGCAGGACTTTGGCGGGGGGAGCGAAGAAGATCTGCAACAACGGATGCAGGAGTTTCGCGACCGCGCGCAACGCGAAGGCGGTGGTGGTTTTGGGGGTGGCGGGGGTGGCGGCATCGGTGGGCCCGCCGGCGGGATGCTCGTCCTCGGGAGGATGCCGAAAGGCTTCAACATCAATCAGCCGCATGGCCTGCTGTATTTCTCCGACAATAACGCAGGATTGGATGCTCGATCCTATTCGCTGACCGGAATTGAATCGCCAAAAGCCGATTACAACCAGGCTCGTTTCGGTGTCAACATCGGCGGGCCCCTGAATATCCCCAAGATCTTTAACGGGGGAAACAAATGGTTCTTTTTCGGCGGGTGGAACGGATCGCGCGGGAGCTCGCCGTACGATGCGTTTTCTACGGTGCCAACGCTGGGCGAGCGCGGCGGCAATTTTTCGGCGGTGAAGTATAATGACGGCAAGCCCGTTCAACTATTCAACCCTAAGACCGGGCAGCAATATCAATTCAACGGCGCTTCGAACGCCATCGATCCTTCGTCGATCAGCCCCGCGGCAACCGCGCTGCTCCAGTACATCCCCATGCCGAACATTGCGACGACGGCTTCCGGTCAGAACTTTCACTACGTGACGTCCGCGGAGAGCAATTCCGATACCGTGATGTTGAGGCTGATCCACAACTTCGGCGCAAGCAGTGGTCCGGGACTCGGTCCGTTCACCGTAGGGGGTGGCGGAGGTGGAAGCGGTGGAGGCAGACGGCGAGCGCAGAACAACATCAATTTTGGGCTGAACTGGTCGCGCAGTTCGAACAACCTGGTGAATCCATTCCCTTCGCTCGCCGGAAGCACGGGAACGCAAGGGCTGAACGCCAGCGCGGGTTGGATGTACAGCAAAGGGCGCGTGAGCAACATGTTTCGCCTGAACTACAATCACAATCACGTTCTGACAGCGAACCTGTTTACGAACGCGACGGACGTGGCGGGAACCGGGGGCGCGGGAATTACAGGGATTTCGAACGACCCGTTCGACTGGGGCTTGCCGGGAATCAGCTTCACGTCGTTTGGAGGGCTGAACGATCCGACAGCGCGGCGCGAACTGGACCAGACTTACTCCATCTCGGAGACGGTTTCGTGGAATCGCGGAAAACATAACTGGCGATTCGGCGGAGACTACCGCCGCATTTTGCAGAGTTTCCGCTCGGCAAGAAATGCGGAAGGCAGTTTTGTGTTTACCGGGTTCGCGACGTCACAATACCCAGCCGGGAGCGCGCAACCGGTAACCGACACGGGGTACGATTTTGCCGACTTCCTGCTGGGTTTCCCGCAGCAAACCTCCCTCCAGTCTGGCGCAAATTCCTACAACTTCCGCGCCAATGCGTTTGATTTCTTCGCGCAAGACGATTGGAGATTCCGTTCCAATCTGTCGTTCAATCTGGGACTGCGCTACGAATACAACGGACCTTACACCGAGGCGAGCGATCGCATCGCTAATCTGGACGTGGCCCCTGGCTTTAGATCGGCTGCCGCCGTGCTGCCTGGCCACGCCGGGCCCTTCCACGGAATATTTCCCGCGTCGCTCGTACGGCCGGACCGCAACAATTTCGCGCCGCGCATCGGGGTTGCCTGGAAACCGCAGAAGCAAACGGTCGTCAGGACGGGCTACGGAATCAACTACAACCTGGCTCAATACGGCACGATGATTCAGAACTTCGCGTTTCAGCCGCCGTTCGCGAACACCGAGACGAATACCACGGATGTCAAAAGCCTCATTAACGCGAGCCCGCTCAAGCTCACAAACGGATTCCCACCCCCCTCGGGGAACACGGTGACCAACAACTTCGCCGTCAACCCCAGCTATCGCCTCGGCTACGTGCACATCTGGAATCTCGATATACAGCGCGAATTTCCCGGTGGCGTGGTGATGAACGCGGGCTATAACGGCGCCAAGGGAACGCGGCTGGATACGGAGCGCGCGCTGATGGTCTCTGGCGGCCAGCCATTTGTTTATGAGTCTTCGGAGGGAAACTCGGTCCTGCATGCGGCCTCGGTGCGCGTGCGCAAGCGCATGGCGAAAGGGCTGGGGCTCAGCGGGCAGTATGTGTTTTCGAAGTCCATCGATGACGCGTCATCCATCGGCGGCGGGGGAAGCGTTGTGGCGCAAGATCCGTTTGACATCTCAGCGGACCGCGGGCTTTCCAGCTTCGATCAGCGGCACAAATTCACGGGCAACTGGATTTACGATCTGCCCTTCGGCGAGAACCGGCGGTTGGTTCCCAAGCGTGCATGGAGCCACATTCTGGGCGGATGGCAGTGGAGCGGTAATTTCACCGTAGGCTCCGGGCTGTACTTCACGCCCCGCGTGCTGGGGGGAGGGCTGGACATCAGCCGAGGTGTGAGCGGGTCGCTTCGCGCAAACATCGTCGCGGGGCAAGCGATTTCTGCAAGCGACCCAACCACGCTCAAATGGTTCAATACGGCGGCGTTTTGCACACCGGGCGCCACTTGTACGAATCCGAATGGCTCCAGCTTTGGCGACGCCGGAAGAAATATTATTGAGGGGCCCGGACAAGTTTTTTTGAACATGTCGCTCAACAAAACGATCACGATCAAAGAATCTCGCGCGCTCGAGCTGCGCATCTCCGCGAATAACGTTTTCAATACCGTGCATTTTACTTCTATCAATGCGGTGGTGAATTCATTTACATTCGGGGAGGTCACAGGGACGGGCCGCATGCGGCGCGTGACAATGCAGGCGCGCTTCCGGTTCTGAAGGAAGATGAATATGGGGATTTCGGGAAAGACACTTTCGTTCTTCGCAGCAGGGGGGTTGCTCTTGCAGGCGGCGCCGGTGCTTGCCCAGCAGACCGGACAAGCCGGAGCGAACGAATCGCGCATCCAGGTCACGAGTGAACTCGTGCTGGTGAATGTGGTCGCACACGACAAGAAGGGGAACCTCGTTCGCGATTTGAAAAAGGGAGACTTTACGGTCTTTGAGGATGGGAAGAAGCAGGAGATTTCCACTTTCGATTTCGAGAATGTAGACCAGCTGGCAACCGCCGGCGCCGCGGAAGCAATCGTCTCGGGTGCAGCCGGGCCGGGCACGCTGCTGCGCTCCGCCAAGAAAGCGGCGCCGTCGCTGGACGCGCGCGACCGGCGATTGATTTTGCTCTTTCTTGATGTTTCGGCGATGGATCCGGAACAGATCGAGCGATCCGTCGAAGCCGCGAAGAAATTCGTCGACACAAAGATGCAGCCCGCCGATTTGATGGCGCTGGTGTCGCTGGCCACGAACATGCGAGTGGACCTGGATTTCACGGACGATAAAACCAAATTGCTGGCGGCGCTGATCGCGTACAATTCCGGACAGGGCCAGGGCTTCGAAAACGGCAGCTCGGGAAGTGCGGAGGGCGCCGCGGAAACAAGCGGAGCCTTCTCGGCTGACGATACGGATTTCAACACCTTCAGCGCCGACCGCAAGCTGCTGGCGCTGCAGTCCCTCATGCAAGCGCTTGGCAGACTCCCGCAGAAAAAGAGCCTCATCTATTTCAGCAATGGGATCAGCCAATCGGGGGTGGACAACCAATCGGCCCTGCGCGCCACAACCGCGGCGGCAGTGAAAGCCAACGTATCGATCTATTCGCTGGATATCCGCGGCCTGCAGGCATTTCCGCCGGGAGGGGAAGCGCAATCGGCCAGCTTGCACGGACAATCGGCTTATTCGGGCGCCTCCGTGCTGAACGATCTCAGCGGGAACGCCGCTTCGCAGGAAACACTGGCGACACTTTCATCGGACACGGGCGGCAAGGCGTTTTTCGATTCAAATGATTTTAGCGGGGTCTTCTCGCAGGTTCAGAAAGACAGTTCGGCGTACTACGTTCTCGGCTTCACGAGCAACAATCCGCGGAAGGACGGAAAATTCCGCCGATTGAAAGTGCAGGTCAAGCGCTCGGACCTGAAGCTCGATTTTCGCGCGGGTTATTACGCGGGACGGGATTTCGAACACTTGAACCGCGCCGACCGCGAGCAGCAGCTCGAGGAAGAGCTGGACGCCCAACTGCCGCGGGTCGACGTGCCACTGTACGCCGGAGCGGCGTACTTCCGGCAGGACGACGCCCACTATTATCTTGCGGTTTCGCTGGTGATTCCGGGCTCGCAGATACCGTTCGTGACGGAGAAAGACAAGGATAACGCGACCATCGACATCATCGGGGAAGCTCTCGGGGGCGGGAGGTTGCGTGTTGGGCAATTGCGCGACACCGTGAAGCTGGCCGTGGAGAGCACCGAGCAGGTGCGCCGCAAGAACGTGCAGTACAACACGGGCTTCGTACTCGCTCCGGGCAGCTACCACCTGAAGTTTGTCATCCGCGAGAATCAGACAGGCCGGATGGGTTCTTTCGAGACGGACGTGCAAATCCCCGACCTTCGCAAGATGCCGCTGAAAATGAGCTCGGTGGTGCTGAGCAGCCTGCGCGCTCCGGTCACGAACAAGAAAAATGGAGGGAATCCACTCGTCCGGGACCAGGTGGAGCTGGTTCCGAACATTACGCATGTTTTCACTCCCGGCCAGCATCTGTACTTGCACTACGAAGTGTACGATGCGGCAAAGGGAAAGAATCCGGCGGCCGCGGCGGCCGCTAGCCAGAATGAGACGGCCAAGGATGCGCCGGCGGCCATCCGAGTTTTCACGAGCATCGAGTTCCTTCAGGGCGCTACAAAGATTTACGAATCAAAACCGGTGGTGGCGAACGAAGTGACGGCTCCGGAACGCAAGGCGGTCATTTTCCAGATGGATTTGCCGCTGCAGGCTTTGCAGCCGGGGCTATATCTGTGCCAGGTAAACGTGATTGACGACGTGGCGGGAAGCTTCTCTTTCCCGCGGTTGCCCCTGCTGATCCGCGAAGCCGTGCCAGCGGCGGCGAGCAAAGCTGGGGATTGAAACCTGTGGGACAAGAGTCGGGGCAGAGAAGCGGTTCAAAATAAGAGACTTAGGATCCGCCGCCGGCGCCCGCGCTTCGAGACACTTCGACGGATTCGGCCAGGCCCCGGCGCATCGGTCCCAGGACAAATGCAGGCACTTCGCGCTCCGGCTTCAGCGATACGTTGGTAGCTTTTCCGGGGAATTCCGTGCGGCGGTCCAGCCGCAACCCCGCTTCTCTCAGAAACTCAGCCGAAAAACCCATGTCTTCGGCGCGATCCACACCCCAAAACCACAGCTTCTCTTCCTGGCGCTGGAGGAAATCCAGAGCCTCTTCGAGTTTTTTCATGGCGCGGTCGAAGGAGGAAGCCAGGAAAAAGACGCTCAGCGTCCACGCATGCCGGGGGTAGTGGACCTGGATGCGGACACAGTATTTCCCCGACTGGTTTCGGTCGATGCTGCAGCGGTAGTCGTTACGAACGGCGGAAGTGCGGGCTGGCATGTTGGTATCACCGATCTGCGGAGTCCTGGCGCTGGGTGCCCATGATTGCTTCTGTTCCGAATTCTGGGCGCTGGCCCCGGAACCTATGATCCGCCAAACAAAAGCGTTTCGGGTGAAATTCGGTTTCAAGGAAGACACCAATAGGGTATCGGGACGCGCGAAGAAAGACAAGCGCACTGTATGAATTCTATAAGTCTTTTATTTTGTATTACTTAGACTAGCCAAAAGTGCCGAAGGCCTTCAATTTATCGGGCATGAGCTTCAGTTTGCCTTCCTGTTTCAAGCGGGAATCCAAGGCTGTCCGGAAGGCGTCAAAGGCCAGGCTCCGCTTGGATTGGAGGAGCTCTTCGGTCAACTGCTTCTTTTGTTTGTCGAAATCGGCAGGGTTAGCTTCTGTTTTCTCAGCCACGCGATAGACCAGCCAGTTCTGTCCCAGGCTGAAGGGAGCAGCCACATCGCCAGCTTTCAGGTTAAAGGCTGCGCCGACCTGCTTGCCACTCGCCGCGCCGGGGATGGACCCATCGCGCGCGATGGGATCACTCGTTTTCGGCTCCAAGCCGAGGGATCGGGCGGCGGCATCGAATTTCTCACCCGCCTTGACGCGCTTGATCAATTCTTCCGCTTTGTTCTTTGCCATTTCCGTGGACTTTTCGCGCTTGAGATCGGCAACGACACGGTCGCGGACCTCCTCGAGCGAACCCTGGTGTGCAGATTGGATGGACTTCAGGGATAGCACGACATAGCCGCGATCGGTTCGAACCGGCGGGTTCAGCTCGCCTATGTGCAAAAGGAAGATCGCATGCTCGGCTTCCTGCGAATTGGCAAGCTCCAAAAGGGGGTCGGTCGCACTGATGGGCCGCGTTTCGCCCACCGTTAGGTGATATTGTTTCGCCAGATCGTCCAGGGAGATCTTGTTGGACTGGCGGATTGCGGCGGACAGCTGGTCTGCCGTGTCGCTGGCTTGCTTCTCAGCCTGATCGAGCAAGAGGCGTGGGCGCAGTGAATCCTTCACTTCCTCGAACGGCTTGGTGTGAGCCGTTTCCTTTTCCAAGACCTTGATGATATGGAAGCCGTACTGCGTCTTGACGAGATCGGAGACTTGGCCCGGGTTGAGACTGAAGGCCGTCTTTTCGAACTCCGGGACGGTCTGACCTTGAGTGATCCAGCTCAAGTCACCGCCCTTATCCTTCGATCCCGGGTCCTCGGAGTATTTCTTCGCCAGGTCTTCGAACTTGCCGCCCTTTTTGACCTGTTTTAGAACGTCCTCGGCCTTTTTCTTGATCTCCTCGACTTCGGCGTCCGGCTTTCCGACGGTCATGAAGAGAATGTGCTCGACGTGAACGCGATTAGGCATTTGATACTGCCGAATGTTGGTCTGATATTGCTGCTTGAGTACGTCGTCGGAAATTTGAACGTTTTGGCGGATCTGATTTACGTCCGCAAGCGCGTAGCGCGCCACACGCCGTTCGGGCACCTGGTATTTTGACTTGTTCTTTTCGTAGGCGGCGCGGATTTCCGCCTCATCAGGCGAAATCTTGCCTTCCAGGTCTTCCGGCTTGATCAACGCGTAGTCCAGCTTGACCTTTTCATTCTTATAGCGGAATCCATCCTGAAGCTCGGCGGGGCCCACACTGATCCCGTCGGTCACGAGCTTGCGGAATCTTTCTTCCAGCAAGCCCTGGCGGATCAGCTCTTCGAACACCGGCACGGTCAGTTGGAAGCGCGTCTGGACTTCGGCCGAATAGCGGTCCATGCCGACAAACGTGCCGCCATTGAATGCCGTCGGAACGAACTGGCGAATGCGGTCGGCGCGCTCCTGATCGGACACGGCAATTCCGAGGCGCTTGGCTTCGTATTCGATCTCTTTTTCGAAAACGAGCTGCTTCAGGATCTGCTGGGCGTAGAGGGCCTCGATGGGCTTCATGTTGGGATTCCGCTGCTCGAGCTGACTGAGCTGCTGGCGCACGTCTTGCACGCTGACCGACTCATCCCCGATCTTGGCGACGGTGTCGGTGGAGACCTCACCGCTGACCGGCGACTGAGGAACGAGGTAAAGCAGCATGCTACCCCCCAGGACCAGGACGAAGGCCCCGAGAAGAATGCGATACCCAAGTTTGCTTGTATCTTTTGCTCCAGCCATCCGATGAATCTCCCGCGTCAGTAGACAAACTTAAGATTATAGGAGATATTGGCACGCGCCTCAAATACAATTCCAATCGTTCCCCAATGGTTCCAATCGTCTTTGCCCCTCCAGGTCACGAGGATTCCTCAGAATCGGTCTTTAGGCATCCCTTCGCCCCGCTCCAGCGATGCAAGCCATAAATAAAATAGTTGACCGGCAAGAGCGGGTCACCGGAGACGGGGGCGCGCATGGTAACTGCATGCCGATTCGCACCCACCAAGAACTTCCTGCATTCCTTGTTTTTGGCGGCGTGCCGGCATCGCTTCTGCTGTGGCTGAGCGGATCGCTCGCGCAGGACGCTCCCACAAAGATACTACCGACCTTTTATCGCGATGTGTTGCCGATCCTCGAGCAGCACTGCCAAAGTTGCCACCGCGCAGGAGGCATCGCGCCGATGCCATTCGAAACGCAGGAAAAATCCATGCCGCCGTGGTTCGCTGATTCGCATGTAGGACAGTTTTCGAATGATCCATCGCTGAGGCCGGAAGAGATCGGCGCGCTGGCGGCGTGGGCCGAAGCGAAATCGCCGGCCGGAGAGACCGGCCGTCACGGAGCTGGGCGGAAAGCTGGAGCATCCCCAATGTGGATTTGCTGTTGAAGATGACACAAGCTGTGGCGCTTCCCGCGAGCGGCGACATCGAGTACGCCTATGAAATTGTCCGCACGAATTTCAAAGAGGATCGCTGGGTGCAAATGGCGGAGGTTCTGCCGACGTTGCGTTCGAACGTGCATCACGCGGTTGTGTACGTTGGCCCGCCGGATTCGCACTGGCTGCGGCACGCGATTTCAAGCCGTCGCGTGGTACGACAATTCGAAGGCGAATCCGCACAATCTGGATGCGGATGCAGCGGTGCGCTGGGGCGAGCAGGCCTACGACGAAATGATGGTGGGCTTTTTCGACGTTGGGGTACCGGCGGGCGTAGACAAGCAGCACTTTTTCATCAGGAAATGAAGAGCGCTAACAAGTTCGCTCCAAAGAGCTGCACCAATGGACAGGCGCCGGGCGCTGGGGGCAGGTGCGGCTGTGCTATTTGCAATTTGAATACGCGCCGCTCCGCAATTTAGGCGCGCGCAAACCACTGTGTTAGATTGGAAAATTGGAGCTTTCAAGAGCCGTTGCACCCATGACGACGCAAGCACCCATCGACCCCAGGCACGAGCAAGGCCAGCAAAAGGTCGCGCGTGTCGAGGTATATTGGAGGGCGGTCACCTACAAGACGGTGGTGGGCTACAGCTGTTTGGGCGTGGCGATTCTATTCGGGGGATTCTATCTGGCCAAGCCCGATTGGTACTCTTTCGTCTACAAGAAATTCACTAACGCCGTGAACAACGCGGTGAGCAATAGTGACCCGGAACTTGCCGGGACCGACCAGAAAAAGGCAAAATTCGTCAACCTTGACGGCAAAGTTGAAGTCAAAAAGGTCGATTCAGTCAAATGGGCCGACGCGGACTTCCGCACCTCACTCGACAAAGGCGATCAAATAAAGACAGGGCCGGATGGAGACGCACGTATCACGTTTGCTGATGGTACGACGTATACGATGAAGCCTGATTCGCTGGTCGTCGTGGAAGAAAACTCCACCGAGAGCAACAGGCCGAGCAGCTCGGGCATCGGCATCACGACCGGTACCGTGGATTGGGCAACGCCCACCTGGACATTGGCAGAGTCTAAGGCGCAAGTTCGGGTCGAAGACACCAAGGCCCAACTAGGCTCGAACAGCCGCGGTGCGGTGAAGGCGGACCCCGACAATAAGTCGAGTGAGATCGTGGTTTCGAGCGGCAGTGCGCAGGTACAGCGTGGCGCAGAAAAGATCGACCTCGCGGCGTTCGAGAAGGTGACAATTCCGAGCGGAGGGGCGATTCAGAAATCAAACGTGCTGGCACCTCCCGATCTCCTCGAACCGCTGAACCTCGCGCCGATCATCGTGGAAAACCCAAAGACCTCGCCGGTCCGATTCGAATGGAAGCCCGTTCGGGATGCCGTATCCTATACGCTGCGAATCAGCACCACCGCGATGTTTACGAAGACCGTGAAGGAACCAAAGGTCAGCGGAACGGCCGTGGAGATCACCGGGCTCGATCCCGGCGACTACTTCTGGAACGTCACGGCGACAGATGGAAAGAAACAGACCAGTGAAGTCAGTGCCATTTTCAAATTCACCCTGGTGGCCCGAGGCCAGTCGCAGGATATGGTCCTGGAGATCATCAGCACGCAGGTGGTGGGACACTCGGCGGAGATCGTGGGCAAGACAGAACCCGGCGCGGCTCTGATCGTGAACGGCCAATCCGTGCCGAACATCGCGCCGGATGGCAATTTCCGGCACTTTACCGAGCAGCTTGCTCCGGGCCAGCACACGATTTCGATTATCGGATCGAATCGCCGGGGCGGGACGAACATGAAACAGGTATCCATCGTGGTTCCGAAGTAAGAGCTCTGAGGAAAGACCCAAGCGCCTTTGCGCTGGTCGTGGTGTCCGGAGACAATAGCTGGTGGGGCTGGCCGCGGTGAGGCCAGCGCTGTTGCCGGCCGGACAGCGGAGAGTCTTTCTCCGCAGGGGGATGTAGGGATGAATAAGAACGGTTACAACATGAGGTCGGTGTTCAGTCTGTTTTCTTCCGACCTCGCCATCGATCTGGGCACCGCGAACACACTGGTGTTTGCGCACGGCAAAGGCATCGTCGTGAATGAGCCCTCGATTGTGGCCATCAACAAGGCCACCGGAGAAGTTGTGGCCGTGGGCCGCGAAGCAAAAGAGATGCTCGGACGCACGCCGGGAAACGTCGTGGCCATCAAGCCGATGAAAGACGGCGTCATCGCCGATTTCAAGGTTACGGAAAAGATGCTTACCTATTTCATTCAGAAGGCGCACAACCGTCGCGTGCTGGTGCATCCGCGAATCGTCATCGGGGTGCCGAGCGAAATCACGCCGGTGGAAAAACGCGCCGTGCAGGACTCTGCCTATCGCGCGCGCGCCAGCGAAGTGTTTCTCGTCGAGCAGGCCATGGCCGCGGCGATTGGCGCCGGGCTGCCGATTGAAGAGCCCTCCGGCAATATGGTGGTGGACATCGGCGGCGGCACCACGGACATCGCAGTTATCTCCATGAGTGGCATTGTCTATTCGCGGTCCGTGCGCGTGGCGGGCAACGAGATGGACGAAGCGGTCATGCAGTATCTGAAGCGCAAGTACAACCTCCTCGTCGGCGAACGCACGGCCGAGCAGATCAAGATGGAGATTGGCTCCGCGTACCCGCTGGAAAAGCCGCTTACGATGGAAGTGAAGGGCCGCAACCTCATTGAAGGCGTGCCCCGGACGGTCACCATCGACGACAGCGAAATTCGCGAGTCGCTGAGCGAATGCGTCGCGACCATTGTGAACGCCGTGCGCGTCGCGCTGGAGCGCACGCCTCCGGAGCTTTCCGCCGACATCAGCGACCGCGGCATCGTCCTGACGGGCGGCGGCGCTTTGCTGAAGAATTTGGACAAGCGGATTCGCGAGGAGACCGGCTTGCCGGTATCGATTGCGGATGATCCTCTGGCCTCGGTGGTACTCGGTACAGGAAAAATGCTGAGCGACTTCAAGCTGCTGCGCCAGGTTTGCATCGATTAGGAGAACAGTTTTCGAGGTTTTGCGCTGGGGCTGTCAGTCTTGCGAGGCTCAAGCGAGGCAACGTTGTCCGACGCCGCATTGCAACTGAACACTGGCAAGTGGAGAACCGGCAAGACGAGCTACCAGTCACCCAGTCACTGGGCGCTCCAGCAAATACCAAGAGAAGATTGCCCAATGGTCGCCATTCCTTCTCGCCACAAATCGCTGGTCCTGCTCGCCGGAATCATCGTACTGCAGGTGCTGCTGCTGGCCGTGCAGATCAAGCGCGAGTCGAAGGGACGGTTGATTCGCGTCTGGACCGTCGGCGCGGCTTCGCCGTTCGAACGCGCCGGTTCCTACGGCTTCGGGTGGGTTCGCGACACCTGGCGCCACTACTTTGCGCTGCAAAACACTACCAAGGAAAACGAGCAGATTCGCCATGAGAACGACGCACTGAAACTGCAAATCACGCAGCTTCAGGGCAAAGCCGCGGAAGCTGACCGCCTGGCCGCATTGCTGAATTTCCGCCAATCGCACGCGGGGGTCCCCATGATCGCTGCGCGGGTGATTGGCACGAGTGCGGGAGCCGCCAGCCAGACGATTCAACTGGACCGCGGCGAGCGCGACGGCATCCGGAAAAACATGGGAGTTATCACTCCAGATGGCGTGGTCGGCAAAGTCGTCGAATCCTATCCGAATGCCTCCCAGGTGCTTCTGCTGACGGACAAGGAGAGCGGCGTTGGCGCGATGTTGGCCGATTCCCGCACCCAGAGCCCCGTGGGGGGCCAGGGTGAGCCTCTGCTGGTCATGAAATACGTACCGAACGACGACACCGTCAATCTCGGGGAACGCGTCATCACCAGCGGCATGGACCGCATCTTCCCGCGCGATCTCCCGGTCGGTACGGTCGCGGAGATCAAGTCCGGCAATCCGTTCAAGCAGATTCGCATCAAACCGGCTGCAAATCTCGAGCGCCTTGAGGAAGTGTTGGTTCTTCTGTCGCTTCGACCTCTCGAGATGAAAAATGAAGAAAATACTGGGGATGCGCAGCCGCACGCGCCCGGCGCAGCGAATCCGCCTCCGGCGGCAAGACGATGAACGACGCGTTCGATATCCGCGGCGAATCGCACATCGAAGTTCACAAGTTTCGAGCGGGCGCCATCATCATCGCCACGCTGCTGGCTCTGGTGATCCAGGCAGCGTTTCCGGTTCATTTTTCGAAGGCGGCGATCCTGGATTTGCCATTGCTCGTGACAATTTATTTCGGTCTCAGCCGGCGCAATCCTTCGACCGGTCTTCTCCTGGGCATGGTCATCGGTCTTCTGCAGGACAGTCTCAGCGGTCCGACAATTCCCTTGGGACTTTACGGCATCGCCAAAACCATCATCGGGTATCTCGCTTCCTCCATCGGCGCGCGGCTGGATACGGAGCATCCCGCGGCGCGGTTCGCCCTCACCGCGGCCTTCTTCGTGGGGCATCAAGGCCTGTTAGTTCTTACGCGCCGCATTCTGCTGGCGCAGCCGGAGCCGTGGTTTAACACGCGCCTCTTCGTCGCCGCCCTCGTCAACGCCTTCGTCGCCGTGTTCCTCTTCCTTCTGCTCGACCGCCTCCGCAGGAACTAGCGATTCATCACACTCTAGTGGCAACCAGATCGTTGATTGAGTTCGTTGTCTATTGGGCGAGAAGAAATTGTTTGAATTCGTCGTAGGAACTCGAAATGAGCAGCGAAAGCTTTTCACGTTTCAAGTATGCGGCGAGGCGATCGGGCAGCGGGGGCGCCGTGCCGATAGCCTTCTTCACTACATCAGCAAATTTCGCGGGATGAGCGGTGGCCAGTACCAGGCCCTGTGCCGGCCCCGGATGCTCGCGCTTGTAAACTTCCCAGCCGAGCACGCCAACGGCGGTGTGCGGGTCGGCGATGTAGCCAAAGCGATCGTGGAGCATCTTCATCGCGGCGAGCGTTTCTTCGTCGGTTGCGCCATGGCCCCAGATTTCCTTTTGCACGTATTCGAGGCGGTTGCGGCACAGATCGAGTAACCGCGGAAAATTATTTGGATTGCCTACGTCCATGGCATTCGAATAGGTCGCTTGCGCCGCGCGGGGATGAAACTCTCCCGTCCGCAGATATTCCGGCACGACATCGTTGGCGTTTGTTGAGGCCACATATTTCGCTACCGGCAAGCCGATACGCTTGGCGAAAATCCCCGCCGTAAGATTGCCGAAGTTTCCGCTGGGCACGGAAACGATCAGCGGCACCGAGGCTACCGGCAACTGCCGGTAAGCCGCCACGTGATAAAACATCTGCGGCAGGAGCCGGCCGATATTGATGGAATTCGCGGAAGTCAGCCACGTGCGCTTGTTCAGCTCCTCGTCGGAGAAGGCCTGCTTCACCAGGCGCTGGCAATCGTCGAACGTGCCCGCCACTTCCAGCGCGGTGATGTTTTCGCCGAGCGTAGTGAATTGCTTCTCCTGGGCTTCGCTGATGCGCTTCGAAGGATAGAGAATCACGATGCGAATTCCCGGCACACGCCGGAAACCATGCGCCACGGCGCTGCCGGTATCTCCGGATGTCGCCACCAGCACCGTCAGCGGCCGCGTTTCGCCGCGCACAAAATAACCCATCAGCCGCGCCATGAAGCGCGCGCCGAAATCCTTAAACGCCAGGGTCGGCCCGTGAAACAGCTCCAGGATGTGCAGCCCGGGCGAAAGCGAAACCAGATTCACGGGAAAGTTGATCGCTTCGCTCACGACTTGCCACAGCACTTCTTCCGGCACATCCGGAGAGGCAAACGGCCGCGCCACGCGGAAACAAACTTCCGTGAACGGCAGCCGGCGAAACTCTTCCAGTTCCTCCGGCGAATGCCGCGCAATCTCCACCGGCATGTACAGTCCGCCGTCCGGCGCAAGACCGCGCAGGACCGCTCCACGCAGCGAGGTGAGCGCGGCCTTGCGCGAGGTGCTTCGGTATCTCAATGAATTTCGCTCATCGCCGGCTTCCCGTTTTGCTCTGAATCATTTTCAGGAACGTTGGTGCATCCAGCGATCCCTCGCGCAACGCAGCGACTTCGAGCGTGCAATGCGCGAGCGCTTCATAACTCTGGCGCCGCGCGGCAATCAGAGCAGGATAACAACGCGCCACTGTTTCCCCGGGTGCTTCTCCCTGCCTTGGTTGAAACGCGCCGCGCCACAGCACCGGCTTTGGATCGTTTAAATATCTTTCGATCAGGAGTTGCTGTTCTGCCGCGGAAGCCGCCAGATGCACGATCGTCATTTGGCGCCGCAAACGCATCAGCAGATTATTTCCCGTATAGATGACGCTTCCGGTGGTATCGAGCACCAGGGATTTTTCCGGCTGCTTCTCGAGCTCCGTCAAGATTTCATCCAACGTATGAATCTCCTCGGCCAAGTACTCTGACTCCCGTTCGGTGTACGTAAGGGAATCCGGCCAGCCCATCCACGCCGCGACGCCGTTGATGCCCGTGTATCCGCCGGCGGCAAGGCGCGGTGCGAGCTTTAGCTCGATGCGATCGTCGCAGGAAACCGCGGGAAGCCGGCTTGCCGCTAATTTCTTTGTCCAAAACGTCTTCCCGGCCCCGGACATGCCGATCAGTGCCAGGCGAAGTGGTTTCTGCAGGTGTGGGTCCATGACCAAGAAATAGTTTTCTACAATAGCTTGCCCCCACGCAGCAGAGCAAGGCACGCGCGCACGATCGTCACTACCTCTCTATGATGAGCCGAAGTAAATGATGATGGGGAACGCCGCGTCTTTTACTTCACCAACAAGCGGTCGCAGTTGCTCCACGTCGACATATCCGAGACGATCACCCGATCGCCGGGCTGCAGCCCAGCGACGATTTTCACGCTGTCGATCGAAGTGTTTCCCAGCTCTACCATGACGCGCGGCGCTTCCTTTCCATCGTCCACCAACTTGAAGAGCGGCACGCGCGTATTGGGCTTCGCCGACGGCACTCTACCGAGATACACCGCATCCGCCACGCGTTCCACTTCAATCGTTCCATCCACGGTAAGATCCGTTCGCACCCCGGCCGGCTGTGCTCCGTCCACCTTCACATCAACGTCCACCGCTCCGTTTTGCTCGCCGGGATCAATCCGCGCGACGTGTCCGGAATAGGGCCGGTCCTGCAGTTCAATCTGCGCTTTCTGATTTAGTTGAAGCTCCCGCGACTGCCATTCGGGAACGTGAAGGCGCGCCATCAGCCGCGCCGAACTCCTTATTTTGCCAGATTTGTTCCCAGAGCCACTTGCTGTCCCGCATCGACGGTTACTTTTTCCAGCACTCCTGCGATTCCGGCGTGAACTTCGAAGGCCTCCTTGCTGCATTTTCAGCGCCTAGAGTGCCCGCACCTGAGCCACTTCCGCCTGCTTTGCGGCGAGCTGCGCCCGGCCCGCTTCGTCTGCAATGGTCAGTTTCTCTTTTTCGAGTTGCAACCGAGTCGTCATCGACTCCGCCCTGGCCCGTGAGATCTTTGCGTTCATGGCCGTTCCCAGCTGCATCTTCAGCAACGCTTCATCGCGTTCCGCCTGCAGCCGCGACTCCGTGGCTTCGGATTGCAGTTGCGCCTCAAGCGCCTTTTCATTCAGTAGTTGTGATTCCAGTTGAACCCGCAAGTTGGCAAGTCCGGCCTTCGACTTTTTCGTCGCCAACTCCCCATCCACCAGTTGGTGATCGAGGTCCGGATTGCTCAATTGCAGAATCACCGTGTTCGGTTTTACCCGCGCACCGGCTCGCAGCATCACTTGTTCGACGTGGCCTTCGGTCGCCGCAGCCAGCCACCGGACTTCTTCCGGGACCAAGACCCCTAAACCTTGGACTTTCCTGGTCACCGGCCCGCGGCGCACGGTAACAATCTGAATAGCGGAACGATCGACCATCGGCGATGGCGATTTCAGACGGGATACGCCCATCGTCACGACGACTGCCCCCACCAGCACCACAACCGCGTAGAAGGCCGGGCGCATCATTTTTCCTTGGTTCTTATCCGAGGATACTGATTGTATGTCGTTGACTCTCCGGCAGATATTATAAATCGTTCGAGCCCTGCCCAAGCAGCTCATTTTTTCATGATTTTCCGTCAAGAAACGAATAATCAGCCTTTTTCTTGTGCCCCTTCATTCTTTCATGAATCGCTGCTCGTTCCCGGTAATCAGCCCGCAACCTGTCCTCCAGGACGGCTTGCGGCCCGCTCAAGCAGGTGATACTTTTAAAAAGACTGTTGCTGCTTCAGGCAGCTTCAGTTCGGCGGTGATTCGGGAGCTCCCGGAGATTTTTTCGTTTCCCAGGTCGAGGAAATTTTCGACGGACATTTTCTGGCGTGACTCCGATTGAGTCGGGGTCAACTCGAAACCCGCGCTGTGGATTTTTTCGTGACGCGAGTTGAGTCCGGCCAGTTTAGTAGAAAAGGGCCGGACCGGGCATGCAGCCCTGAGATGGAAATACTCGCGCGGGGTTTTCGTGTCCTACTGGTTTCGCAACGACAATCGATTGCCGCAAGGGCGGCTGGCCGTGGCCGCCTACATCATCGTGGGAATGATCGGCGTGTTGCTGCTCGGTTTCTGGAAGCTCCAAGTCATCGACGCCGACAAGTACAGCTCGATGGCGGAGCGCAACCGAGTGCGCTACATTCCCGTCATTGCGCCCCGGGGCCGCATGCTGGACCGCGACGGCCGCGTGCTGGTGGACAACCGGCCGGCGTTCAGCGTGCTCCTCCTTCGCGACGAGCCAGCTCTCGTGGAAAAGTATCTCCCGGGCATTGCGGACGGTCTGGGAATCCCTCTGGATGATTTGCGGGACCAACTCGCGAATACAAAGAATCTGCCGAAATTCCAGCCGATTATTATCAAACCCGACGCCTCGCGGGCGGATATTGACTTCATCGAATCGCATCGCTCGGACATTCCGGTCCTGGAAATGATTCCCGTCTCCCGCAGGCGATACTTGCCGGGCGGCTTCCTCGCTCATGCTGCCGGCTACGTCGGTGAAGTCAGCGAACAGCAGATCGAAGCAAGTAACGGCAAGCTCCGCCCCGGCGACTTCGCCGGAAAGACCGGCCTGGAGCACCAGTACAACGACCTGCTTCAGGGCACTGACGGCATGCGGCGCGTGGTCGTAAACAGCGTAGGCAAAGAAGTGGAGCGCCTGGCCACTCAGGAAGCCATTCCCGGCAAACAGATTCAGCTAACCATCGATTACGACCTGCAGCAGATCGCGGAGCAATCTTTGGGGCCGCGCCCTGGTGCGGCAGTGGCACTGGACCCGCGCACCGGAGAAGTATTGGCGATGGTGAGTCATCCCGCGCTGGACCCCAACGAGTTCGCGGTACGCATCTCGGGGGAGGACTGGAAGAGCCTCAACGAAGATCCGCAACACCCATTGCTCAACCGCGCGATCCAGGCGCAGCTTGCGCCGGGGTCTGTTTTTAAGATCGTCACAGCTACGGCCATGTTAGAGGACAAAGTTCCTCCTGAAAATTTCACGACGTTCTGCCCGGGATACGCCTCTTTTTACGGCCGGCAGTTCAAGTGTTACATCTACGGGAAGGGCTCTCACGGTGTGGCGGGCTTGCACAAAGCGATCCTCGAGTCTTGCGACATCTTCTTCTACAACGTGGGAATGCGCTTGGGCATTGACCGCCTCTCCTACTACGCCGGCAAATTCGGCCTCGGACACAAGACCGGAATCGATCTCCCAGCGGAGGAACCCGGGTTGATGCCTTCCGCGGAATGGGCCGAACGCGTCTATCATCGCAAATGGTATGCCGGTGAAACGATTTCGGTGGCCATCGGTCAGGGCGCCGTCATCACCACCCCCCTGCAGCTCGCTCGGATGATCAGTGGAATCGCGATGGGCGGCGTTTTCAAACAACCACACCTGTTGAAGGACGCTCCCAACGTTGGTGAAGAGCGCTTCGCGCTTTCCGAGCCGACCGTGGAAAAAATAACCGATGCGATGTACGGCGTCGTAAACGAAGACGGGGGCACGGCGAGAAACGTCAGGTTGCCGGGAATCGAAGTAAGCGGAAAATCAGGAACTGCGCAAGTAATCGGTTATGCAACCCGCGAGCGGATGGGAAAACAGAAGAAATTCGAAGATAATGCCTGGTTTGTAGGCTACGCGCCGCGTCGCAACCCGGAAATTGCCGTCGCCGTGCTGGTGCAGGAAAGCGGAAAACATGGCGGCGAAGCAGCCGGGCCCGTAGTCAAAGACGTCATCAAAGCCTATTACGACAAGAAGAACAAGAAGACACAGGGCCAGTACACCGCGGAAACCAAGAGCGATGCGACTGGGAAGGGCTCGGCTGCTGCGGCCGCGCTTGCTCCACGAGCGGCCCTGAAGCCGGAGAACAGCGCCGCTGTAATGCGGGCACGCGCCAGCGCGGAGCCGCAGCGCTGAAGGATTTCATGATCTTATTTCAAAAAAGGCAAAGCTCTCGGGTCCGTGCCCGCAGTACTGCCGGACTTTCTCTCCTCTGGCCACTTTCAACTTTGGGCTTGCGACTGCTCTCATGAAAGACGCACCGGGAACGCGCGATTACGACTGGTGGCTTCTGGCCATTCTCGCCACGATTTGCGCGCTGGGCGTGGTCGAAGTCTATTCCACCACGCACGGCAGCTCGCTTCAGGGCATGCACATGAAGCAAGTGCGCTGGCTGGTAATCGGCTTCGTCTTGATGTTCGCGCTTTCTCGCCTGGACTATCATCTGATTCTCGACCAAGCTCCGATCCTTTATCTCATTGGCCTCGCAGCGCTCGTCGCGGTTCTGCTGTTCGGGCGCACCCATTTCGGCGCCAAGCGCTGGATCCCCATCCCGGCTCTGGGGGAGCTTGTTCAGGTGTCAGAATTGGTTAAATTGATTATAATCATTGTACTGGCACGCTTCTTTGCGGAAGTGCGCTCCGATCAGCTTGATCTGCGTGATCTGATCAAGGCAGGATTGTTGGTAGGTGTTCCGCTGGTGTTGATACTCAAGCAGCCCGATTTGGGAACGGCGCTCGTGCTGATGCCCATGCTGGTGGTAGGCGCATTTCTGGCGGGCTTGCAGTGGCAACACGCGGCGGCATTTTCGTTGGTGGGGATTATGCTGGTGGGCGCTGTTTTCTATCCGCCCGTCAGCAGACGCATCCTCAAGCCGTATCAGCGGGAAAGAATCACTTCTTTCCTGCACCCTGAAGAGGACGCCAAGGGCGCCGGCTATCAACTCTTGCAATCGAAGATTGCCGTGGGTTCCGGCGGTTTCTGGGGCAAAGGGTTCCGTAATGGCAGTCAGAACCAACTGGGCTACATCCCCGTCCGCTATTCGGATTTCATCATGTCGGCGTGGGCTGAAGAACAGGGATTCAAGGGCGTGCTTCTGGCCCTCGGGCTGTATATGGCGCTGCTGTTGCGTTTAGTGCAGAATGCTCAACGCGCGAAAGATCGCGCGGGGATGTTTCTGGTCATGGGCGTCGCAGCGGCGCTTGGGTTCCATGTACTGGTAAACGTGGCAATGGTCATCGGCGCTATGCCGGTAACCGGCATCCCGCTGCCGTTGATGAGTTACGGGGGTTCCGCCACGTTGTTTGTTTTCCTGGCGATTGGCCTGGTGATGAATGTCCGGCTTCGCCGCTTCGTCAACTGACCAAGCCGCCAGTCCCGTGTGACGTTTCCGCTTCTTCGGAGCGCACCGGAATAGAATTTGCATTGGGAATTGCTGATCCCGGCTCGGCCGGGTAACAAGCAAGAAGGATTTTAGAGTGAGGACAGCATCGTCCGCCGATCGCCCGGCTCGTTTCCGGCGACGGACCAGCCTCGACAGACTGAGGAACGTCTTTTCTGACGGTGGCCGCAGTGCGGCCAACCCCTCTGACTTCGAACGCCAAGCCACTTCCCTACAAGTGTGGCCAGCGTGCGTCCCGGCATTGCCGGGAGCGGCGCCGATTTTTGGGAACTCCGACGGGCAGAAGCTCGCGGCGATGCGTCCTGTCGGTCCCGGCCAAGCCGGGGCTGCACAGAAGGGTGATTCCGGCCACGCCGGGATCACGCATAAGGAGTTTTCATGTCGAAAGAATTGGTTATCTCCGCGGCCTCCCACGAACGGCGGGTCGCGATTCTCGAAGAAGGCCAGTTAGTCGAAATCTACATCGAGCGGGAAAAAGAATTCGCGCTCGTCGGCAGCATCTACAAAGGAAAAGTCACCCGCGTCCTCCCCGGCATGCAGTCCGCCTTCGTGGACATTGGTCTCGACGGCGACGCCTTCCTGTACGTCAGCGACGTTTTCGAAAACCTCGAGGACTACGATCACGGGCATCCGCACGAGCAGACGCCAACATCCGTGGCCTCGCTGCCCCCCGAGAATGGTTCCCCGGTCGAAGTGCTTCCCGGTGAATCCCTGGCCCGCGCCGGCGATCGTCATGAGGAAGCGCACCATGAAGAGTTCCACCAGGACGAAGCCCCTCCTGTGGATGAGCAGCATGCTTCCCACGATGAAGCGCACGCCGCTGAAGGCGAACATCTCGAGGAACATCACCATGCGGATCAGTCCCCTCGCATGGAAGACCAACACGCCGAAGCGGCGGAGGAACGCCAGCCGGATTCCAATGCTTCCGCGCCCCAGAACTTCGCGCCGCATTACAATCCCACGCAGAACTATCCTGCCCGCAGCGCTAACGACCGCCCAGTCCAGAATTTTGGCCGCGGCAGTGACCGAGGGGTAGACCGCGGCGGTGACCGGGGCGGCGATCGCGGCCGGGGTGGCCGTTGGGGACGCCGTGGCGGACGCCCTCGCGGCGGACGCCCGCAGGGTGGCCCAGGCGGGCGCAATCTGCCTCCCGCAAAATATGCAACGCCACAAGGCGGCGAGTCCCGCGGATTTGAGAATCGCGGCGGACAGCCGCGTAGCTACGATAACCGGCGTCCGGAAGTGCAGCGCAGTTCAGCGCCTTCCGTGACGAATGTCACCGAGGAAGAGATCATTCTTCCCGGTGAATCGCTGGCGAAATATCGCGGCAAGCCTGCAGTTGCGCCCCCGCCTGCTCCCAGCGTTGAGCACGAAACACGCGTGGAGCAAACCGCCGTCGAAGAAATTGCTCCTCGCTCAACTGGTAATTTGTCTGCCACGGCTCCGAGCGGCAACAGTGTCTCGCGCCGGTTCTCCGGCGGATTGCCCCGCTGGCTCCTGGCCGATGCCGGTGCCGAAGCCGAAGGAGCGCCAGGGGGAGAATCTGCGGGGGCGGTGGAAGCTTCTTCCGCCGGCAACGCAGTCGCCGGATCGCTGCCGCAAGCGGCTGAAAATGAAACCGAACCGGCCCGCAATGACCTTGAACTGAACGAAGATCAAGTCGCGGCGCTCGCTTCCGGTTTCGTCGAGGCCAAACACGAAGAGACCCAGGAAGAAGCCGAAGCCGATGCCATCGTCGGCGGCGCCGAATTCGACGAAGAAGAAACAGAAGCAGGTGAAGAAACACCGGCCGCTGAAGTTTCGGAACTCTCCGAGGAAGAAGTCGAGGAAGTCGAAGCTGGACGCGCCGCCAACCGGGCGGAATTCGCTGCGGACGTGGCTCAAGAGCACGCCGAGCACGAACATGTCGAGCACGAACACGCCGAGATCGGGCATGTCGACGAGGAAGCGATCTCTGCAGCCCCCGGCGAACTCGTTGTGGAAGGCACGGCGGCCGTCGAAGACGACGTGATTCTCCTCCCCGGGGAAACTCGTGCCCCGCGCGTTGGGGGCCCGAGCGCGCCTCGTGAAGATTTCCCGCGCGACTCCGCCCGCATCGGCGGCAACCCGCGCTCGCGCTTCCAGCGGCCGTTCCGCAGCGGCGGACGTGACCGTGGACGCGACAGCCGTGGCGGACGCCCGGATAGCCGTGGTGGCCGTCCCGACAGCCGTGGCAGCCGTCCCGATCGCGGCGGACGCCCCAGCAGCGGCGGACCGCGTTTCGAGCGCCGTCCCAGCGGCCCCAGGCAAGACCGTGGTTATCAGGGAGGCCGTTCTGGACCGTCGCGCCGTCCGCAGCTCATTTCCGAAATGCTGAAGGCCGGCCAGGACGTCGTCATCCAGATCGCCAAGGAGCCCCTCGGCAAGAAGGGCGCCCGGATCACCAGCCACGTCGCTCTGCCCGGCCGTTTCCTGGTCTACATGCCCACGGTCCATCACACCGGGGTATCGCGCAAAATCATCTCCGCCGAGAATCGCTCGCGGCTTCGCCGTCTCGTCAGTGAAGCCGGCGGCGCCTATCCCGGCGGCTTCATCGTGCGCACCGCCGCAGGCGGCGCCACCGATGACGAGATTAGAACTGACATCGAGTTCCTTGGCAAGACCTGGAACGAAATTAAGGAACGCAGCGAGCAGCGCAAGTCTCCCGCTCTGCTCCACCGCGACCTCAACCTCGTCGAGCGCATCCTCCGCGATTACGTCAGCGACGATTTCACCGGCATTTGGATTGACAATGAAGAGGAGTACGGCAAGATCGTTGAGTTCGTCAGCCGCTTTCAGCCCAAGCTTGTCAACAAGGTGAAGCTGTACACCAAGGAAACACCAATCTTCGAGGAGTTTGGCATCCAGCACGAGCTCGACAAAGCTTTGCGCGCTAAAGTTTGGCTGAAGTCCGGCGGCTACATCGTCATCAACCACACCGAAGCACTCGTGGCCATCGACGTCAACACCGGCAAATTCGTCGGCAAGGGTTCCACACGCCTCGAAGACACCATCGTCAAGACCAACCTCGAAGCCGTCAAGGAGATCGTCCGCCAGATTCGCCTGCGCGACCTCGGCGGCATCATCGTTGTGGACTTCATCGACATGGAAGAGCGCCGCAACCGCGAAAAAGTTTTGTCCGCGTTGCAGCAGGCTCTCGAGGAAGACAAGGCTCCGTCAAAAGCGCTCTCCTTCAACGAGTTCGGCCTCGTCTGCATTACCCGCAAGCGCACCAAGCAGGCGCTCGAGCGCGTCCTATGCCAGCCCTGTCCGTATTGCACCGGCTCCGGCATGGTGAAGTCCATCCCCACGCTCTGCTACGAAATCCAGTCCGAAGCGCGCAAGATGGCCACTGCCGACCGCGAAGGCCCCAACCTCACGATCCGCGTGAATCCTGAAATCGCCAAAGCCCTGAAGACCCGTGAGTCCATGCTCATCGACGAACTCGAGCAAACCTCGCATAAGCACATGATCATCCAGTCCGACGCCACCTTGCACTGGGAGCAGTACGATATCTATTAGCAGGTCGAGGCCTGGAAGGGAACCCGCCTTCTGGACGATAAAGTGAAAGTGGTTATCCACCGGGCATTAGTAGAGAGCCAGCTCGACGCCCCGAAACATTTGGCCCGGCGCGTTCACGACGAGTATTTCGACTCTCGGGTCCAGGAGTTTGCCCCGCAAACCCTGTGGAGCCTGTCCAACGCTTTCACGAGCGCTTTCAAGGACCTCGATGCAATTCCGCAGTGCAAAGCAACCGCAAAGCTCGCATCGTTCCTAGAGCTGGCGACCACCGGACTGAGCTAAGTCCATTGTTGTGAACGGGCTGGGGCAAGGCCCGCATTGGGCAGGCGACGATAGTACGCAGTCGCGTCAGCTGCCTCTTACAGCATACTGCTTCCGTCTGTGATTGGATGTGAAGAACCTCAAGAGCCGCAATTTGGCGTGCCGGGGTAGCTTGTGTCCCCAGGCCCTAGACCCGATCCTAGAAATGATCCACCGACAAACACTTCGTTTAGCCCCGCCGAAGACGTACTTTTGACAATTTCCGTTTGACATGATCGCAGTTACGGCTTAAATAGTGGGAGTAAGGACGAGCTTACTCGGTGTGCGATTGATGTTGAGAAATGCCGCCGTCCACCGGGGGTGCAATGGCTCGCATAAGTTCACTCACTTCGTTGTGAACTTCGTCGTGAAAAGCGATTAGTCGTCGCGGGTTCGCGTTTTAGATTTGGTTTCGTTTGGGTCCAAATCTTCTTTCTCTGCATCTCAACTGTGTCGTTCATGCTCGATTCAGCTTCAGGGAGGAAATCTTGAAAGCCAGAACACTCCTCTTAACCGATTTACCGGCGAAGCGATGCGCTAAATCTCCCTTCCGTCTTGCCGCCATTCTGGCCGCCACTCTTTCCGTTGGTTCGTGCCTCGCTCCTGCCGTTCGGTGTACCACTCCGTCTGATTCTTTGCCATCAGAGGACACCAAGGTCGGGTCACCCGAATCGGCGAATGTTGCGATTCCAGGCCCGTTGCGCTCCTTTTTACGAATGGCAGGGATCAGCCAGAAGGTCTCGCCTGAAGAAGTTATGCCTTTGCTGGCTCGCAACGTATTTGCATTGGGCTATGAGGGGCAGTGGCCCAAGGGCCGGCCCTCGGAATTCCTTATTCTCTTGACCCGCTATGTGCAGCAGGCGCGAGAATTGACGGCTCTGGCAGGTCCCGACGGTGTTATTCATGTTTCTACTTGCGATGAAGCGAAACCCCTGCTGAAAATCCTGGGTTATCGACCCCGGGCTGACTGCGGGCAGCGTAGCATTTTTTTGGAGACCGCCAATCCACAACGAGCGTTTCTCACCATCGACTCGGGATTCCCCCTGCCGGACCTTGAAAAGAGTCTCCAAGAGGGCCGGGCTTTCACGTACTCCTTCTCGACGTCGCTCGTACCCTCGCCGCCCGTAGAGATCGACTGGGCCAAGAAGGGAAAAAAAGTTGATGCAGTCGACCTGCTCTTGGGCGATCCCGAGCTGGCCCGCTACTTCTGGGCGTTGGCGCGGATGGATGCCGAAACTCTATCTACCCTGCGGCAATCGCACGTGCTAAAAAAAATGGTTGCGCAAGCCGCGGCCTTGGATTTCTACGGCAGCCACATCTGCACTCGATCTGGCCGAGTGGTTGTGCCTGGGGGATCAGCCGCGGCCCTCGCTTGGAAAGAACTGGTCGGTGCGAGTCCAGACTCTCCAGGAGAATTCATCCCTAAATTGCTCGCGAAGGACAGCGGCTGGCTAGCAGCGTATTTTGACGACCTGTCGAGTGTACCTCCATCACAGCAAACTCATTTCACCGAACCTGGCCGGCTGCGGCATTTTTATGAGATGTTCCGCGGGAAAGGCTTTTCCGATGCTGGAACGGGCGTGTTTCGACGCGACGCAGGTCTGTTTCTTCTTGTGACCCGACTTCGGTGGGAGCCGAACGGCGATCTATACGTTCCTGGAAATCTCGAGGTATGGAAGAGAGTCTTTCGACAGAAGACGGATTCCAAAATTATCCGCGACTTGGGCCGCAGGGCTACACACTGGGACCACCCAGGTCAATTGCTGGAAGCCCTGTCCGCGATTTCTCGCGAGCCCACTAACACAGGTCCTTTGCAAAGCTATTTGATGCTTAGTGAAGTCGACGGCAGGCGCTCTCCGGAGCATCGCCTTAGGCCCGAAACGGTGGCCTTGCTAGCCGGCAAGTTCTCTGAGTTCAGCGACCAATATCTGGTCTTTTCAGAATTTCCAGATTTGGACGATGCTTCCATCGCTGCATTCCTCCAGGTTGTAACTGGCCTCAACGCTATTCCCAAGAACACTCTACGGGGCAACGCCTTCGGAACCTTTCAGGCCAGCGTCGGACTCTGGCAGATATTGGCGCGTCAAGGTGAAATATCTGGCGCCGCTTTGAACGATTCTTGGCAAAAATTGATCAGGCCGTTTGGCAAGATCGGCTCTTCAACGCAGCTTTTCGATGCAGGCCGCACTGCCCTGAAAGAGCTGCTGGTCGCCGCAACCGGCAAAGCCGATACTTCCCAAGACAAAATCATCAACCTGCTTGCGGGTCCCCACCAGTCAGTTCCGGAAGCCCAGCGCATGCATGAACTGATCGCCAACAGAATCCGCTCCGTTTTGGATGGGCAGCGCTTGGTCTCTCTCGACACGCTCTTGGCCCTGGGTGAAGGCCTGCGTGAGGTCGCGCAAGGAACCCTCCGGGGCATTAACTTACTTCCTTTGGCCGGGGAACTCAGGGAATTCGAGATGCCTCAGCCAATTTTCCGAAATACCGAGAGAGATCAGTGGGCCGGGGGAATTTACAATAACCGTCATACGGAATTGCAGATGCACACGAACCTAGCGAAGATAATTGAGTCGCCGAGTTCTTCCGAACAACTGGCGGAAGCCCGTGGCCAACTCGCTCCCTTTTTGCGAGACACCCTCGTAGGCCTCAATTACGCCTACTATGAGCCTCCCGGCGCCCAGATTCTCCACCATAATCCTCTTTTCGTTCGCTCCCATGATTTTGCAGGAGAAAGCGTCATGGGCCTGGAACGACTTTGGCAAGCGCCTCAGTTGTTCGGCGCGGGCTCCCCGGCGGGCGGAGGCGCACACTTGGTCGGATCGCTGGCCGATTTGCCTTACGTCCTTGCCACCGCGGAGCAGGATTTCATCGCGCCACAAAACGTGCAGGCCCTGATCTGGCGCGAGTTGGTGCCTGGCCTTTTGACCAACTCCGTCGTGCCTCGATGGTGGAACGTGAGCCAAAATGAGCTTCACGCTGTCAGCTTGTATCAACAGTGCGGGGAGGAGCTTTTGGCGGCTTCCGCTCAAAATGACGAAGTGCGGAATAAGGTCATGAATATCCTGTCCGATCGTATGATTCCCCGGCGTTCCGAAAGAGTGGAGCTGGCTCTGGGTTCAGGACACTTGCCCGAAGTGCTTTCGCAGCTGATGCCTGCGGACACCTTCTATCTGGCGGCTGAATATCAACGAAGATTTCCGCAAGAGCCCGGCTCCTTCGGACCGGCCGGTAATGAGCTTGCAACTCTCTCTGAGCGCTATCCCAACGAAGTGAACTGGGAACGTTTGTCGCGAGATTTTGGAGTGCCACATCGCATATTGGCGCAGAGCTATGCGCCTGAGTTGCTGAATCTGCCGCCTTTCCCGGTCTTCATGGGCTACTCCAGCCGCTTGTTGGCTGAGACCTGGGATTCCAACAATCTATACTGGGCTCGCCTGGCCGACGAAAAAGGTTATTCACCGGTGATGCTAAACCGCCTGGTTCCTGAACTCACGCGTCGCATGGTCGAGAAGATTTTTGCCACTGATTTCGAGGATTGGCCCGCGCTGCTGCGCGCCGCTCGAGAAACCGGTGAAGAGTTCCGGCAGGGCAAGATCGTTGCCTTGTCAAGAAATGACAGTTTTTCCCAGCCCTAGACCAGTTGGCTCAATTTTTCACCGGATCGTTACTGCCGGAGAGAAAACAGCACGGTGCGATATGGAATGCAAACCTATGGAAAAACGATATCTCTTGATCTTGACACTTCTCTTGGGACTGTTGCCTCTTTTCACCTTTGGGACCAGTGCGCAGCAAGACACGACGCGCCTTCGCGTTGTGGTCAACCTGGTGCAGTTGAATGTGGCCGTGACCGACAATAAGGGCAACTATGTAACCGGTCTTCATCCTCTGGACTTCGCGATCACCGAAGATGGCACTCCGGAGAACATTGCTACATTTGAAGAAGGGAATGGTCCCACAACCAGATTGGTAGACATTACTGCCGACGTTGGCAAGAACACTGCGGACGAATCCGCCTCCGCCGAAGGGCGCAGTCGGATACAAGATTCGAGCTCTTCTTTGGAAGACCGGCCCGAAACGCTTAGTTCGACCCTTGCTGGCGCCAATGTCTTCATCTTGTTTGATACCAGCAATTACATGTACCGTGGCTTTGTCTTCGCGCAAGATGCCATCGCCGATTTCGTTCGCTCTCTGGAAAGCGCGGACAAAATATCTTTCTATTCCTATAGCCGCAACCTTTACCGGGCCGCGGCTTTGACTTCCGACCGATCGGAGGTGGTGCGCGGCGTGCGCACCAGCGTGGCTGGGGACGATGCGGCGCTCTATAACTCTTTGCTGCTGACGGTTCAGGATGCCAGCCAGTATCCGGGAAGAAAGGCGGTCGTAGTGTTC
>QHZB01000104.1 GCA_003224525.1 Acidobacteriota bacterium
AAATTCTCAATTTCCGTTGGTCGCCGGACGGAAAGAGCCTCTGCATACTCCGCGGCCATACCGACTCCGACGTCGTCCTGCTGCAGGAATCCAACCGTTAAGCTTAACGCGTATGATCTGCCCTGGTGCTCCGCAAAAACTCCATCAAGCAATTTTCAACCAATATAACAATGTTACAGGGGGTCGAAAGAACAATTCGCCAGGGACAGGTTCCAGCGAGTCAGGGGATGCTCCTGATTCTATCACCTCTAGATTGAACGTGACGACCGCAATTCTCTCGACTATAATAACGAATGTCGCGGCGGATTCCGGGGCGCTTAACTATAGTCTTGCGCTTTACAGCCATGCCGGCGAGAACTCCTTACCGTGCGAAGTTGACTCACGTCACCGCTGCCTTTATTTGTCTTTCCCTGTTCCTGCTCTCCAGCTGGAGTACTGTCCGGGGGGACTCGGACCACATTCAGCAATCGATGCAATTTATGAGCAGCGGCAATCTGGCGGAAGCAGAGAAGCAAGCCAGACTGGCCGTTCGCGATCCTTCAACCCGCGCGCTGGGATGGGCGACTTTGGGCACGATCAGAGTTCGCCAGAAGAAATATGAAGAGGCCATAACATTCTTAAGAACCGCCGTGCGACTCGATCCCCGCCTGGCGGATGCTCGAATCGCGCTGGGTGAAGCCTATGTACTGACGGGAAGGAAACTTCAGGCCCGAGGACAGTTTGAGCAGACTCTTCGCGCTGATCCGGAAAATCAAAAAGCCCGTTTTGCCCTTGCGCAGCTCGAGACCGCAGACGGCAAGTTCAGCGTTTCGCTTCGAGTAGCCGGACCGGCCCTGGCTGAGCTACATCATTCGGCCGATGGTATCCTGCTCCTGGCAAAAGACTATGCCGGCCTCAACCAAATAGAATATCTGCTGGAGTTAGTGCCCGACTGGAAAGCTCTGCCCGAGGTCTCAGCCCGGGTTTCGCAGGACTTTGCATCATTACTTTCAGGCCGTGGTCTGAATCGGCAAGCACTCGAAGTTCTGGACACGGCTGCTAGTAACGGGAATGTTTCCTATGAGTTGGCGTTAGCCCTCGCCGATCTGTATTTGTCGACGGGCGACCTGAGTAAGGCCTTCAGCAACTACGAGGCGGCTCTGACTTTAAAACCGGATTGCATTGACTGCCTGAGGTATCTCGCTAAGATCGCCAGTCAGCAAAAGGATGCAGAAAGGGCTTTGGCCTACCTCATCAAAGCGAAGCGAATGCAGCCGGAAAACCCGGATGTTCTATTCGCGTTCGGGAAAGCCTGCCTTGAGCTGGAACTCCTGAACGACGCGGTCCCCGCCCTTGAGAGAGCAGCACAGTTGCGACCTGACAACGACTCCTACATCTATGTGCTGGGTTCTGCACACGTTTCCAAGAAAGAATATGATGCTGCCCTGAAGTTATTCCAGGCACTATTAAAGAAACACCCGGATGATTCCGTTCTGAACTATGCCATCGGATCGGTGTTTTTTCTTGAGGTAAAACTGGCTGACGCGGCAGAGTATCTTCAAAAGAGCATCCAGCTGAACCCGGATCAGAACGCCGCCTACTACTATCTGGGCTTGATAGCGGAAGGCAACGGTCACAATGACGAGGCTGTCGCGATACTGCGAGACTTATTGCGACGTTATCCTAATTACAGTCCGGCTTACGAAGCGCTGGGTGCGATACTGCTAAAACAAAGAGATTATCCTCGAGCGCAGGAAGCCCTCGAGAAGGCAGTTCTTCTCGATCCTAATTCCGTGAAAGCACATTATCAACTTGGAATCTTGCTGGGACGCATTGGTAAGCAGGACGATGCGAATAAGGAGTGCGACATTATGAAACAGCTGGACGCACAAGAGGCGCGAAGAGCCGGCGTGCAGTTGCGTCTCCTGACTCCGCACTGATCTTCCTAGGTGCCCTTCTGGCGCGAGGTGGGCGGATTTTGTACGCAACGTTGTCCTCTTCGCCTTGAAATCTCTTTTGGGAAGCTGCTTGCGGCATTGGCGAAAACTTGGTGCTTCGAAACCCGGTCTGTTCATTCCACCGTAGTTAAGGAGACTTGAGTAAGCTGGTTGCGGTTTCCAGTAACAAAGGACACCAGATTAGAGTGCGCCAATTGAGGGTCCCGATATACTTCCCGCGGTCCTCCGCAGTAGATCCGGATTTTTCGGCGGCCTGCGGATGCAAGCAATAGAGTTCGAGTCCGTCTGAGTTCATGTACCGACAGGGGAAGCAAGTGGCATTGATTTCCACCCTCATTACTATTCGATTGTTTTTTGCAGGAAGTAGATTCCTCGCTCGGAATAACAATCCACGCCTTTTTCAGCAGTCAGCTAGGCCATAAAGACTCTGCTGTGAATCTACCCAGCTAGTGTGACGTGGCGGACCATTTCTTCCAAGTTGCATCCTTCTTCAGAAGAGGGATGTACACACCTCCAACGACAGAACGTGCCTGAAAGCCAACTTGCTTCCCGTCGGTCGTCCAGTACCAATCCGTGAGCGGGACGCGGCTCGGAGATTCATTCAAAAATCGCTGCACTGGGACGATAATAGCATCGAAATCCTCGCGGCTGCCCGCGAGTGTTGCCGTCCAAACCTCCCAGTCTAGTTTCGTGTAAGCGCTTCGATTATCCAGCGGCAAGCCGTATTTGCTGAGGTGAGCCTTGTAAAAACCGAATTCGGTTCTCTCGACGCTAGGCGGAAAAACATTTAAATCGAGAATCTGGTCCCAAACAAGGTTATATTTCTGACTCCAGCTTCCCGGCTTGTCAAAAGCCAGACGGAAATGGTCGCCGTCCGCTGCGAGTTGCAGCCACTGCTGTGCCATATCCCGAGCGCGAGAGTGATATTTGCTGGCCTCGGAAGCGTGACCCGTCTTTTCGGCTAACTTGGCATATCCATCGAGAGCCAGAATCGCTTTGATCGACAGGTTTGCGTTGTGAGCGAGGTGGCCGGCGAAATCGTCCGTCGAAAGCTGGTTTGCCGGATCCATTCCTTCACGCTCGAGGTACTCGGCCCATTTCTGCAATTCAGGCCAATACTGGCTAGCAAAATCAGCCTTGCCCTCAGCCTTGGCCAGCGCAGTAAACAGCAACAGCATGTTGCCGCTCTCCTCCACCGGCATCTGGTCTTCGTCGGTTCGCTCTCCCCCGCCGTAAACCTGGCCGTTCGCTTTGGGGTAAGTGCCAAGGTCGTGCGGAGCAAAGGGAAAATGCCAACGGCCCGTTCGTGTGTACTGCATCAGAGGACGCAATTGAGCCTTCACCAGCTCAGGGTTGAAAAGGAGGAAAAATGGGGAGGATGGATAGATCACATCAACGGTGGAAATGCACCCATTACTGAAATTCTCTTTGGGAAACAACATTGGCTGTCCGTCAACATCCACGGCCAGCTTATGCGCCGCAATGGTCTGCCGAAATGCCAGGGTAGCCAGCTCTGCGTATGCAGAGCCGCCCGCCTCTCGCAAATCCCCCAGCAGCTGATCATCGAATCGGCGTGCGCGGCGTTCCAGATCGGGGTACTCCCGCTCCGCGGTTTCCAGGAGCTCGCCAATGCTCATTCCCTTCCGGCGCCAGTATGGGCGCAGCCAGCGGTTCAAGTACTCAATCGAATAGAGATCGTCATACCCGAGCAGAACGTGCCGCGAAACAGATGCCGTACCCACCTCAGCGAGATCAAATGCGGCCGCGAGTACTGCTGCTCGATCTGTACGCTGCGGCATGTCAACTTCGTCCGCCGGAAGCGCTTTGCCGGCGGCGAACGCTGGTTCGATTGCCTCTGCCGTTTGCGTCACCTCGGTAGCGCCAGGCTGATCAGGGATTGCTAGAAGCGCGTATCCCCAATCAATACGCAAATCGTCCCCGGATCTAGCCAGCACCGGCTGCTCGAAATTGGAGGTCCGCAAGACAGTCATTCCTTGCAGCCGCGAACGCGACCAGACGGACTCTTGCGTCCCTATATCAGTGGCCAGTCTACTGGACACTTCGAACAGGAGCCGTACGCTGTGTTTGGCCCCGTCAATTCCGGAAGCGGTCATCGTGATGTAACTGACAGGTCGCGAAAGGACATCGAGGTCAGAGGGCAAAAGAGGCGAAAGAAAGCTGACCTCAAATCTCACTCCTTGTTCTTCGAAGCGGTAAATCGTATGCGTAGGAGCGATTTCCAAGCTAGTCTGCTTCATTGCCGGAATAGAGCGAGGCCAAGCACCCATCCACCGAAAAGTTCGCCCATCAAGCTTTATCAGACCAGTTAACGGCTGAGGCGCTCCCGTCCAATGCCGTGTTGGTCCGTCGGTCAAATTATCATTCATCGACCAAATGCTGAAGTATGGATCGTGGGTGATGAGCGGGACGGCCGGCGCATGGCTCGATTGTGCGCGCGCGCAAACAGATACTAATAGAATCACCGTCATTGCAGCCGATGGGAGAAAGGTGCCGGGGTAGGCGCGGATCCGCGCATTTGAGTGCACGAGGCTGCTCCTGCTGGTGTAAGGTCGTTTACAGAAATGACTGCGGTTTCTAAGAGTTGAATTTTCCCGTGCGCCGCGAGTAAAGCGCAATCAGTTGTCTTCGCTATCCAGGAATAGTATGAATGTACTACGCCACGCTCCAACTTAGTGGCTTCTCTACGTTCTGCGCCAGTCAACGTGAATCACGTTCAAGGCTGGCTCGCTCAGGGGACCCGGATTGCCTCGCGACAATTCGGATCGCAGGTCACGGTAGGTCACTCAAGCGTTTACGGAAAAAGTTTAATGTACTATAGTTCGCCGGTGCAGGTTTGCGGAACCACGAAGGGTCTTCGCACAGCCTCAAGATCGTGGCATTTGAATTCCCCGATCGGTGGCGTGCCACTGCTGTTCTAGAAAGGCGCGGCGACGTGGTGTCAATTCTGCGGCCTAAGGAGTTTTGAATGCGCTCCGCCACCACGGCTCGCAAAGAAGAGCGTAGCGGGTCAGTACGCATCTTCATAGTTGATGATCACGTGGCAATCCGCATTGGTCTAACGAGCATGCTTAGAGTGCAATCTGGCCTCGAGGTGCTGGGGACCGCCGCAAGCGGCAGAGACGCTCTGGCCTGCTTCGAATCCGGGGTCCCGGATATCGTGCTGGTTGATCTGAGAATGGCAGATATGGACGGGATCACTCTCCTTCGAGAACTGCACAAACGGTTTCCTTCAGTCCGCACAATTGTTCTTACGAGTTATGACGCCGACGAGGATATCTATAACGCCGTCTGTGCCGGCGCCAAAGGCTATGTCGTGAAGGATGCACCCGAACAGGACCTGCTCGATGCTATATGTGCAGTCCGTGATGGTCGAACCTATTACCCGCCGCTGGTTGCATCGCGGCTTGCCGAACGACTCCAGCGTGCATCGCTCTCGTCGCGCGAGTTGGAGGTGCTAGAGATGTTGTCCAAAGGCCTGACGAACAAGGAGATCGCTGGCGCACTCAATTTAAGCAGACACACGGTCAGGTGCCATGTCGCTAATATAACGGCCAAATTGAGCGTATCTGATCGAACCGAGGCGGTGGCCGTCGCATTCAAGCAGGGTATTATTCACTAACAGGCAGGAGTTACTCTTCGAATTTGTTCCTGATTGCGTCGCTGCAAATGGCATCTTTCGGTTGATTGGGCTTGGATGACTATTGGATACAAGCGCGATTATTTCGAATAAGCGTAATCCCTTCCGTGACATTCACGCCGGAGCGCTGTTGGCTCTAGTCTTGACCTTGCTCGGGTGTGCACATCAACCGCCCACAATCGCATTTATCCCTGAGGAACCAAATGATCTGTGGGAACCTGCACACATTGCTGCCACGAATGCTGCGCGTGGAAGTGGATTTGACCTTTATTGGAATGGACCTACGCGCAGGCACGATGTTCAAAGGCAGATTCTTATCCTTGACCATGCAATTCAGAAAGGAGTTCAGGGCATACTGATTGCCCCCACTGAGCCGCTGGCCCTAATGACACCGGTGCAACGAGCGGTTTCAAAGGGGCTGCCTACCGTAATTTTGGGATCCCCACTTCCGCTACCTGCGACTGGCACATTGTCTTATGTTCTTAATGACGAAGATGAGGAAGGAAAGCTCGCTGCCGTGCGTCTAGGGGAACGGTTGCACGGACGAGGCTCAGTTGCCGTATTAGGAGTCCATCCAGGCAGCGCAAGTCTCTTCCTTCGTTTGCGAGCTTTTGAGAATGCACTCGCTGTTGAATTCCCAGGCGTGACGATTACCTCAGCTCGCATGGGCTCTGCTGACGAAGCTGAAGCTGAACAGACTGCACGCGAGCTTCTAAATAGCGAGCCGAATATTGACGCGATTTTCGCATTAAGTGCGGTCGCCACGCTGGGCGCCTTTCGTGCACTCCGAGACGAACAAAATAGCAAAGTGCTGCTTGTCGGCTGTGACCAGCAGTACGATCTCCTCTATTACTTGAGTCTCGGCAAGATTGATTCCATCGTTGCTGAAAATACATATGAAATGGGCGAGCTTGGGATGAAGATAGTCATTGCGAAGAAACGCGGCGAAAATCCATCGCAGGTCATAAAGGTCAAACCGGTGCTAATCACACTAGAGAACATGTCCGCACCGGAGTTCGTTCCCATCCTCATCCATGACTGGAGACCTATGCCGTGACGCGTATCAGACGGATCCGTCGATGGATTATCCTCTCGAGCGCTGTTCTCGGCGGCCTCGTTATGTTGAGTATCGCTTTGTGGCAGGCACTGCGGACCGGCCTGCCGTACCACGATTCTTTTTCGGTGGGAAGAACGACAGAGTGGGAAAGCTATGACGGTACCTGGAGTGTCGCTGGAGGGGCTGCCCGCAACGATTCGGACGACCGCGGTGCGAAGTTCATGACGGGTTCTCCGAACTGGCGGGACTACTCGGTGGAGGCAGATGTTGAACTTTTAGGACACTCGGGAGACGCTGGCCTCGTCATAAGGGCAACCGACGAGGAACAAGGTATTGACTCGTATCGCGGATACTACGCCGGCCTTCGCGTGCCGGATGGGACTTTGACTATTGGGCGTGCTAATTACGGGTGGGCGGAATACCAAAATTCGGTCATGCCGGGAGGGATCAAGCCTTTTCGATGGTACCACGTCAAAGTGGTTGCATATGGCTGCACCGTCGCTGCATCCGCGGTGAACCCCGATACAGGTGAATCAGCGATTGCGGCTCTGGAGGAAGATCTCAATTCATGTTCCCGCACTGGTCGCATCGGGTTGAGATCATTTATGACCGGAGGTGTTTGGAAAAATGTCCACGTCGTTCCTGCAGCTGAGGCGGATCTTCTGCAAATGGCGGGCACGCACGATATTTCGCATTCAAGGCTAGTACCACTCACTTTACAGCAAGTGCTCGACGGTTGTAAACGCGCGCTCAAATCCCAACTCGACCGGCCTTCAGTACCACGGGTTCCTGCGCATACGGAGCCAATTCGGAATCTCCTGGTTGCTGCAGAGATGAAGACTTCCCCAACATCGATCCGGGGCGCAGTCATTCTCGCTAAGCCCGCCTTGTATGTCGAGGATTCCACTGGTGGTGTGTCAATACCACAGGCAAACGATGCACCATTAAAGGTGGGTGATGAAGTTGAGGTCACTGGCATTGTCAAACAGAATGAGTTCAGCGCAACCATGGTGAACGCCACAGTTCGCTTGCTCTGGGCAGGCACAGCAAGTCCGCCTCTGGCGATCACGGTTTCTCAGGCGGCGACAGGAGCTTTTGACGCGCGTTTTGTTGAGTTAGAAGCTTTTCTCGACACAGTTGAAGAGACGGTGGATAAAAGCTTGATTCTCAGTCTGCATGATCGCGAGCAGCGTTTCCGAGCAATACTGAAGGGCTCCTCTGAAAACCAAAGGACTTCCTCACTCACTGAAGGCAGCCGGCTGCGCGTTCGCGGGGTTTGCGTCGCTTCTCCCGAATATACGAACCACCTTAGCCCATTCGTTGTGCTACTCCGTTCAATGGGCGACCTGCAACGAGTTGCCGGCCCGCCTTGGTGGAGCAAACGAAACATTATCGCGATTGTGAGTGGCATCGTTTTCTTCAGCCTTCTAGCTTGCATGTTTTACATTCGCGCAGAGCAATGGCGACTTCGCGCCATCCTTCAGGAGCGACAACGCCTCGCCCATGAATTGCACGACACGTTGGCACAGAGTTTTGCTGGAATCGGTTTCCAATTGAGAGCTATCGCAAAGCGAATGCCGAGAGATCTTCACGCCCTCCACGAGCAGCTTGAGGTCGCATCTCAATTGGTTGCACAAGGACATCAGGAGGCAAGGCGAAGTATTTCTACGTTGCGTCCGGGCGGGCTTGATTCAATCGAACTTCTGCCTGCGCTGGCTCACACCGCCCAAGCCATGGTTGCGGGTGGTCCCGTCACAGTCGACGTCATGGCAAAGGGCTCTTCGTGGCAGATACCGTTGAAGGTGGCAGACGTTTTGTATAGGGTCGGTGTGGAAGCCATCGCAAACGCCGTTCGCCATGCACAGGCGACGCGTATCGGCGTCGTCGCAGAGTACAAGGCCCAAGAGCTAATTCTCACAGTTGAAGACAATGGAATCGGATTTGTCAGAGAAGAAGTGTCAGAGGGTTTCGGGTTATTGGGCATGACGAAGAGAGTGGAGAGTGTGGGCGGAGCAATCTGCATAAAGAGCGTCCCCGGGGCCGGAACGAGTGTCCAGATCGCGGTTTCGCTGCCAAGACCATTCATGTCAGGCTGGCCTTCTTATCGAAAATACGACCGAGCCGCCATGAGCTAGTTCGCAGCCATTTGACGGAGTGAAGTATCACGGCGGAACCTTGCATCTTTTGGGAACTCGGTGCAAGAACGCGGAAGATCCGAGAGACCGGCTAAAACCACAAAATCTCCGCCCATTCATCTTACCTTCCCCACACCGTTCGCGAACCAGGTGGCTTGGATTTCTGCGCGGCCCGCGGCAATGCACGTTGCCAGCGGGCATGCGATTCTTATTAAGAATGCCCGATCCAATGCCCCATTGCGCCGCGGTGAGGTGCGATGGTTTTAGTCGCGAGACATAGAACAAAATAGAAGGAATCTGATCTGACGCTCTAAGCTCTAGTACAGATGTACTAGACAAAAAGAACACAAATAAGCGATTGCACCCATTCGTAAAACTGCATATATGAGGTTACAAGTTTTCGACGAAGGCCCGGGGGTCAAAGGATTCGCGGGTTAAGCGCTTAGCTTCTGGGTTAAAAAGCAGACCAATCCGTCAGCGCTCTTACCATCTCGGCTTGGGCTTTTTGAAGCAAGCGCTTAGCTAGCTTGGGGGAGGATGCAAGATGAGGCATCGCTGCGTATTCTTGTCATTTGTGCTGACGCTAGCGTCTTTGCTGGGCTTCACCGGTTCGCTTTTCGGGCAAGGACAGGACCGCGGTATCATAACCGGGCTTGTCACTGATAACACGGGGGCGGCTATCCCAGAAGCGGTGGTCACGATCACGAACGAGGCCACCCAAGACAAAACCGTGGTAAGCACGTCTTCGGCGGGCAATTACAGTACCCCTCCGCTTATCCTCGGTACTTACAGGGTGCAAGTCGATAAGACAGGTTTCAAGCCCTTCGTCCGCACGGGCATCCCACTTGTAAGTGGCGCCACATATCGTATGGATGCCACCCTTGACGTGGGCTCTACTACAGAGAGCGTCGCCGTAGAGGCTTCGGTAGTCGACATCAACGTATCGAATCCAGAGGTTTCGAGCATTCTTGGGGCGAAGTACTACGAGGACTTGCCCGTAGTAATGGGCTCCGACATCCGTTTGGCGGAATCGTTATTGAACGTGCAGCCCGGCTATGTTCCGATGCGCCCGAATGGTGACCCCATTTTTCGCGGGAGCCAGTTTATGTCCCGCATGAATGGCGGCCAGACCATGGCCATGGAGAATTATCTGGATGGAGCTTCGTTTGGAAGCGCCATCGACCACAACAACACTCAAGAGCGCTCGGTCCCGTACGACTCCGTACAGGAGATGAAGATCATTGACAGCAACTTCTCTGCTCAGTATGGGCGAACAAGCGGCGGCTTCGTCGAGTACACAACCAAGGCCGGTACTTCGACATTTCACGGCAGTGCTTACGACTACTATAACTATCAGGGCCTAAATGCTAAAGGGGAACTGGTTGCTGCGGTCTCCCCGCAGCACAAGGAGAACTGGGGATTCAGTGCGGGCGGCCCGGTCTTGATCCCCCACCTCTACGACGGCCGGAAGCATCAGACATTCTTTTTCGTAAACCTTGACGACCTCCACTTCATGCAGGGCGCCCTTCCGAGTTTCGGCAATACCAACCCGATTCCTGCTTTCTTGCAGGGGAACTTTTCCCAAATCCTGAACACCGGTGCGGTCCTTGGGACGGACGCGTTAGGCCGGCCGATCTACAGCGGTGAGATCTACAACCCGTCGACGACGCGGACTGTGAATGGAATATCGGTACGGGATGGCTACGGCTTTGACGCAACGACGGGGCTTCCCATAGCTGGGGCCGCCAACATTATTCCAGCCAATGATCCTCTGAGGAGCGGTATTGCCGGCAAGTTGGCTGCGCTTATTCCGGCTCCGGACCGCTCTGGTCTGACAAACAACTCGTTTGTCCCGTCGGGAAACAAGTACATCAATCCCAAGACGTTGTTTGTCAGGGTGGACCAGTCTCTTGGAACCAACCTTAAGATGTCAACTTCGGTAAATGTAAATACTCGGCCTTCGTTGAGGCAGTGCGCGAGCTTCTCGAAAGGCTGCAACTTTACCGATCCTTCGAAATATTTCGGAGAAGGTTTTTATCAGGACATCACCACTCGGACCGTCCATCAGCAATTCAACTGGATTATCCGCCCCAACTTGTTCAATCACACCACTCTTTCGTTCGACCGCTGGGTGCTACCTGCTCATCCGGTCTCCGCAGGACAGCACTGGGTGTCCAGTCTGGGCCTAAAAGGGCCTATCAGCGATGAAGGAGGTGCTCCGAGGGTCTCATTCAACAGCCCTACTATCCCGTATTCGCATTACGGTGAGGCTGACCACGTCGCCGAGGGGGATATTGCCAACCGCTGGCAACTCCTCGACGATATTACCTGGGTGAAAGGTCGGCATACGATCACAGCTGGCTTCGAATACCGGCACCACCAATTTCCGACCATCGGTGATGGAAATGTAACCGGTAGTTATAACTTCAGCTACGCGGAAACGGCGGGATACAACGCCAATGGCGTCCAACAGATTCGCACCGGAGATCCGGTGGCCTCCTTCCTACTCGGTCAGGTGGACAACGCCAATTTCAGCATCAACTATCGGCATCTGCTCAATGAGCAGTACATCTCGCCTTGGGTGAACGACAATTTCAAGGTCACCTCGAACCTGACCCTAACGCTCGGATTGCGCTTTGACTACCAGGGGTGCTTGTCCGATTCCCGCGGTAACGAATCAACGTTTGATCCTAAAGCTGCGAATCCGGGGGCCGGTGGTCACCTCGGAGCGATGATCTTTGCGGGCAACGGCACGGGCCGGACCGGTAAGAATTGCTTCGAGGATCCCCCAAAGGACGCTTGGGGTCCGCGTCTCGGGTTCGCGTATCGTGTCGACAGCAAAACGTCGATTCGCGGCGGCTACGGCATCTACTATGGAGGTATTGCGGCCAATCAGTTTACAGGGTTTCCGGAGCTCGGCTTCTCCACGAACCCCACTGTCCCTAACTTCACCAGTGGTTTTGCCCCTGCCTTTTATTGGGACAATGGTTTCCCGCAGTCAGTGATCAAACTCCCACCCAGCATCGATCCAACCATAGCCAATGGACAGGGTCCTATCTGGGTAACGAAGGACAGTAAGAATCTGCCGCGTTATCAGAACTATTCCCTCACCGTGGAGCGCCAAGTCGGAGCAAGCCTGCTGCTCAGCGGGTCCTATATCGGCAACCACGGGACGCGGCTGCCTTCGAATGCTCCCACACTTGGACTGCTCGATAACATGAACAATCCTTCTTTATTAGCCAAGTATGGGGAATCACGCCGCCTTACCCCGGCTTTCAGGGAGACGTGGCCCAGGCTCTGCGTCCCTGGCCTCAGTACACAAGGCTGAACGTTAAGAGTGTTCCGACCGGGTACAGCACGTACAACTCTTTCACAGCCAAGCTGGAAAAGAGATTCATGGGCGGACTCATCGGCCGTGTGGCTTATACCGTCTCCAAACTGATTAACAGCGGTGCCGATGACGTACTCGTGGGAGACAGTCCCGGGATCCAGAATCCACTCCTTGGCTCTCAAGATCGCCGCTCGCTAAGCAGAGACGACCTGCCAAGGTCCCTTATTCTTGCATGGTCTTATGAACTTCCCTTCGGGAAGGGCAAGAAATTCGCTGGAAATGCGAACCGAACTTTGGACGCGTTTATTGGGGGATGGACAATGGCAGCCACCCAACGCTACGATGCGGGACGTCCACTGAGCATAACTATGGCTTGCGACTTCTGCAGCGTTCTGTTCAGCAACACGAAACGGCCCAACAAGGTTGGGGATGGTTACAGCCATACCTCCAATGTCTTGACGCCCGGCGGTTATTTGAATCCGAGCGGCTGGGCTGATCCCGGCTCGTATGCGTTCGGTAATGCTCCATTACATGACGGGTCGGTCCGCAGCTTCCCGTATTACAACGAGGATCTCAATATCGCGAAACGGTTCCGAGTGACCGAGGGCGTGGGTATGCGGTTTGAGAGCCAGTTCGGCAATCTTTTCAACCGCCATCTGTGGTGCGATCCGGACACGAATTGGAGTAGTCCTACATTCGGCGAAGTGTTCGGACAATGCGATCAGCCACGGAACATTCAGTTCGGTTTGCGATTGGAGTTTTGAGCGCACCAGGACAGCCATTTCAGCGGCGGGATACTGAGAGGGTCCTGCCGCTGCTTGTTGGCCGAGCGCAGGTGTTTCTCGCCTATGGTTTCCGGAGCCTCTTATCGTCGAGCTCGATGCATTCAGACTGTTCTCGCTGGTGCTGGCCTAGCCTCATTGGTTTTTTGCTTTCCGTTACGTGCCGCACAAACACCCAACGCCGCCGACCAGTCCTATAAGCAGGCCGTACAGGCCTTGCAACACACGCAATGGGACACGGCAGTTTCGCTTTTTGAAGAAACGCTCCGGCTGGATCCGCACCGCGCTGCTGCTCAGAACGGTTTAGGTGTCGCGCTTGGAAAGCTGGGTAACCGGGACGCGTCAGTTGCTGCGTTCCAGCATGCGATCGAAATCGATGGCCGCTATGCTGAAGCGCATTACAACCTAGGGCTATGTCTAGAACAATCCGGCGATCTAGAACAGGCCATTTCTGAATTGAAAGTCGCTAATCAATTGAAGCCTGACTACGTGGATGCCCAGTACGCGTTGGGCATTACTTTTCAACAAAAGGGAGACGTAGATCGGGCCGTTGAATTTTTTGAGATTGTGTTGAGGGAGGATCCGCGCTCGGCTGAAGCCCACAACGCCCTTGGACTTGCCTACGTTCAGAAGAATCGCGTGTTAGAGTCTCTCGCCGAGTTCCAGCAGGCGGTCGATGTGGCTCCAGAATACGTCCCAGCGTATGAGAATTTGGCTTCAACGCTTGCCCAGTCCGGAAAATTCACTCAAGCTGCGGGTGTCCTTCGCTCGGCGTTGGCTTTCGAGCCCGATGCAACGGAATTACACTTCAAGTTGGGTCACGCGCTCCGCGCTGCGGGAGATCTAGACGGAGCTCTGCGCGAGCTGATGCCCTTAGCTAAATCTCGCGACAGCGCTCAGGTAGAGAGCGAAATAGCCGCAACTCTGCGCACCAAGGGGGACTTTCGTGGAGCGCTTGATGCATCGGAGAAGGCTCTAAGCCTAGCTCCGAGCGAGCGCAGTGCATATGTAACCCTCGGTTTGGCCTTGAGAGACGAAGCCGCCTACACAGGCACTCGACGCGCCCGATCTGAACGTCATCTCCCGAGCCCAAAAGCTAAAGCTCACTACAACGCGGGAAGCGAGCTCCTTTCCCGAGGAGATCTGGACGGCTCGGAAAAGGAACTTGAGAGAGCCGTACAGCTGGATCCGACTTATGCAGAAGCTCATAACCTGCTTGGATTTGTGCTTGGAAATTCGGGCGACCTTCCAGCAGCGCTCAAGCACTTGCATAGGTCTGTGCAATTGGCGCCCAGCCTTGCGGAATCTCACTATAACCTTGGGGCGGCGCTCTGGTATAGCGGACAAAAGGCCGAAGCCATATCGGAATTGGAAACCGCCATACATCTGGATCCTACATTCGTCGAAGCCTATTCCTTCCTAGGCACGGCCTGCCGGCAGAACGGTGACCTGGAACGCGCACGCAAATATCTCGATCGCGCCATCAGTCTTAATCCGGCTCTGCCTGGCCCACACGTTGACGACGGCTTAATCCTTCTCAAGACGGGACAGCACAAGGTTGCGTATGAACAGTTTCGGTCAGATTCCGGACCTGGAAGCGGCCGTTGCGGAACTACAACAAGCAATCAAAGAAAGAACTGAGGACCCGCTAGCCTTTGACACTTTGGGGGTTCTGATGGGGAAAGCCGGGAACGCCTCGGACCTCGTCATCGAGCAGTTTCGCAAAGCTATTCAGCTGCGTCCAGAGTTCCCCGAGGCCCACAATCATCTTGGTTTGGCGCTTATTCAGATCGGAGAAGATCAAGAGGCCATTAAAGAGTTTCGAGAGGCGTTGCGGTGGGATTCGTCCTACGCCGAGGCTTACGCGAATCTCGGGGGAATACTCACGTCCACCGATGTGGAGGAAGCAATACCCCAACTGCAGCGCGCGATTAGCTTGCGACCAGATCTGGTGAAAGCCCAGTACAACTTGGCAATGGCATACCTGGGAAAATACGGGGTTGATAGGCATATCGAGCAGTTGCAAAAGGTAATCGCGCTGAATCCAAAGTTCTCTGAGGCTTACTACACGCTTGGCAAGGCGTTCATGCAGAAAGGACAAGCCCAGGAAGCCATCGCCGCATTACGTAGGGCGATAAGCATCGACCCGACCTCGGGCAGTGCCCATTACCAGCTGGGGTTGGTGCTGGCGAGGACGAAGAAGGTCGAGGAAAGCAAACAGGAGTTGGAGAAGGGATTGAGCCTGGTACGTGCCAATGATAACAATCGCAAAGCTAATTCCCTAATGGCCCAGGCCAAAATGCAGATGGAGCAGGGGGACATTCAGGGCGCGATCGAAAACTCAGCTAGAGTCATTGCCTTGGTATCGGATTATGCGGAGGGGCATGCGCTCCTGGCTCAGGCATTGGGCAAGCATGGCGATCTAGAAAGCGGTGTCGGTGAGTTCAAGCGCGCTTTAGCACTTCAGCCAAAACTCTATTCGGCGCAACTGGGCCTAGGTCGTGCCTTGCGTTCCAAGGGGGACCTCCGCGAAGCCGAATCGGCGTTTCGTGAGGCCATCCGCTCACACCCCGATTCTCCGGAGGCCTATTACGATTTGGGTTTGGCTTTGTCGGAACTGCACAATGAGAAAGAAGCGGCGGCCGCTTTTCAGAAGGTCCTGCAGCTCGATCCGGGTAACACCAAGGCGCAAGAAAATCTAAACGCCATCGCAAAATCGACTTATCCAGACCAAACCGCGCAGGCTGTCCTAGGAGCATCTGACTTACAGCCTGGACCAGCCGTTTCCCCAGGCGGGGTCCTCGCAAGCACCGACAACGACAATTTCGACCAGATCAAAAATTTCGAGGGTTTGGTTCAGCAGGAGAAATGGGATGAGATCCAGCCTCTACTTCGGAGCTACTTGGCGGAGCATCCGCATTCATGGCGAGTTCATTATATTAGCGGATATGTCTCATTCAGGATTCTCAAAATCGGTGATTCGATTCGTCAACTGGCCAAGTCCCTCGAATTAAATGCAAACAATGCCGATGCGCACAAGGTTCTCGGTCGCGATCTGATGACGATTGGAAGATTCGACGCCGCCCAGGCGGAGTTTGAACAGGGGATCCGGTACAACCCGCAATCTGCGGAAATGCACTTCAACTTGGGCAAACTATTTTCGATACAGGACAACTGGATTGCTGCGCGCAAGGAATTCGAAGCGGCACTCCGTATCGACCCTTCATACCTGGAAGCTTTGGATGGCGTTGGCCTTGCCCGGGAGGCTTTGGGAGATGACAGCGGGGCCGTTGCGAGTTATGAGAAAGCCATCGCAATTAACGATGCCCGAAAGGGAAAGTTTGTTTCGGCGCACGTGAACCTTAGCGCCCACTACAATCAGAAGAGTGACCCCCAAAAGGCGCTCCAGTACGCTCGCGCGGCACTGCAAGTCGATCCTAAATCGGACACCGCGTGGTTTCAGCAGGCAAAAGCAAACGAGGCCCAAGGTCAACTACACGATGCGGTCAATGCACTGAATCGAGCCATTGCCCTAAATCCGCATACCTCTTCGTATTACTACGTTCTGGCTCGCGTCTGTCGGCGGCTAGGAAAGTTGGACGAAGCTCGCAAGGCATTGGATTCGTTCGTGCGCTTGGAAAAGGAAACAAACGACCTGGAAGAAATGCGGCGAAATCTCGCCAATCGCCCTGGCAATCCCTCAGAACGGAGAAGTCAACGCGACTAGGGCCCCCAACAACGAGGAGGCAGTACCCCTTGGGGCTAGGAAAAATCTGAACTGCTTGGGGACGGGTGAATGCTCGGGTTATGGGTTTAACCATTCGTGATGTCGCGAAGGCTGCAGGGGTTTCCACTGCCACGGTCTCCAACGTCTTGAACAAGACAGGTAAAGTGGGTCGGCGCACGCACGTGCTGGTGCTCTCGACCGTCAAGCGTCTCGGGTACTTCCCGAACGTTCACGCACGTCACCTCGCTTCGCGCGATAGCCGCACACTGGGGATCATTGTCTCGGACATCGAGAATCCGTTCTTCCCTGAAGTGATCAAGAGTTTTGAAACTCGAGCCCAGCAGCTTGGTTATGACGCCATACTCAGCGATACCAATTATGATCCCCGGAAGACCCGGAAGGCTGCCGAGAGAATGATGGAGCACAATGTCCGCGGCGTTGCAGTGATGACCTCCGAAATCAGCTTGCGATTGATCCACGAACTTGCCCGAAGAAGGATTGCTGTGACTTTCCTCGACCTCGCGCCAGTACGCAGTTACATGAGCAACTTGAGAATTGATTATTTCTCTGGAGTCCAGCAAATCGTCAAATACCTTTATCAACACGGACATCGGCGAATCACCTTCATCGCGGGGAGGCCCGGGCTCAAGTCCAACAATGCCCGGCTGGAAGCGTACGAGAAGTGCATGCTGGATTTGGGACTCGAGCCGGGACCGATACTGCGCGGCGACTTGCGCTTCGAAGGGGGCTTGGCGGCGGGCCTGGCTATTGCGAAGCTATCTCCCAGACCCACCGCAGTGGTGGCCGTCAACGATCTAACTGCCGTTGGCGTCATCAAGGGTCTGTCGAAAGCCGGCTGCCGTGTCCCGCAGGATGTTTCTGTTACGGGATTCGACAACACGCGCCTGGCCGAATATAGCAATCCCTCAATCACCACAGTGGACGTGCACCGAGACATGCTGGGCCAGATGGCCGCCGACGCTCTTCATGAACTCTCCTGCTCCGCCAATCCTCTGGGCAGGGAATATCAAATTCCCGCTGAGCTGATTTTGGGAGATTCCTCGGGACCCGCTCCCACTGAACAGATGCCTTAGTGTTTGGATCAGTCGCACCTGGGTGCTAGCATGGGTGCTAGCATGCAAAAGCTGACCAGTGCCTCGCCGAAATTAAGAACGCATTTGAAATCAATAACATACAAAGAGGTCCTGTAACATGCGTTACAGGACGGCACCTCCCCTAAAAATTCGGATGATCTAATTCCAGCTGATGTTGTAACGAGCACCACGATGCCGTAGGTAATCTGCTTTCAATCACTCGCGCAACGGTGCCCGCGAATAGCGGCTTGGCCATCCTGGGCTTCGTTCCCCAGACAGGATTTGTTGAGCGCCAAAGCGCGCTTTTCACTCGAACGGAGCGTCCACAACCTTGCTATCGGACATACCCAAAACCTAGCTAGTGCCTAGCCTCAGCTCAGATATACTGCGGCTATGCTAATGGTCATCTTCGGAGCCGGCGCTTCCTGTCACAGGAGCGACTCGGAGGGCTGCACCATCGTTACAATCGAGCGGCATAGTCCGGATCGATTTTCGACCGGTCCTTATATATGTGTATATGTATGTATGTGCGCTCCACGCACGCGCGGGTTCGCCCCCTGCAGAGTCTTCTTGCTGTATCGTATTCACGCCTACTCCACCAAGAACCGCCCCGTTTTGGGGCTCGGCTGAAGTTTTGGCGAACGACAGCTGGTGTGAAAAGAAACGCATGCGCGCCTCCGGAAGGCCTGAAGAAAGACTATCTCCATCGCCGATGGCAATTCAATCGAGAAACGGACAGAGGTCTATTTTGCTCTCGCACATGACTTGGCTAAGTCCTCGAAAGCTGCTTGAAAGGCACCGTTAGGATTCTCTCCGACGGCGGGAGACCGACGCGGCGGACAAGGTCGGCGTAGCGAGGGGCGGAATGGAGACCGTCAAAGCCTCGGATCCACTTTGAGGAAAGCCATCATCCAAAAGTGATCCTCATAGGCTTTTTCGTTTTGAGCCCACGGGAAAACCGATTTGTCATTGATTAATTATTTCCCGAACTGTGTATCCCATTCCTTGACCTTGGCGATTGTGTAATTCACTTCTTCGGCAGTCAACTCGGGGAACATCGGCAAAGAAACGCATTGTGCTGCGTTCGCCTCGGCGTTTGGCACGTGCGGGTTCGGATCCGCCGGCTTGTTCCACGGATAGCCTTCCTGTTTGTGAATCGCAATAGGGTAGTGCATCTTCGCATCGATACCCGCCGCAACCAGGAATTGCGCGAGGTGATCGCGCTTGGGGTGCTCCACAACGTAAAGGTGATATGCGTGGCGATATCCTGGCATTTCCTTCGGAAGCTTCAGACTAGTGCCTATAAGTCCCTCGGTATAGCGTTCGGCCCACGCTCGTCGCTGATCGGTCCACTTCCTAATATGCTTTAGCTTCACGCTCAGGAATCCTGCGTGGAGATCGTCCAGCCGACTATTGAACCCAAAGGTGTGCACGGATCGCTTCAGCGATCCGTGGTTGCGCATCCGCCGCAAGGTTTCGTCAATCTCCGGCCGGTTGGTGGTGAGCGCGCCGCCGTCGCCAAAGGTCCCCAGGTTCTTCTGGATGATGAAGCTGATGCACACTGCATCGCTCAATTCACCCTGTTTGAATCCGTCTCCATGTGCATCAACGGACTGCGCGTTGTCCTCGACAACCCATAGCTTGTGTTTTTTCGCGATCGCGCTGACCGCCTTCATGTCGGCGCAATGTCCGTAAAGATGCACGGGCACGATGCCCACCGTGCGCGGCGTGATCGCGGCTTCAATCTTCGTGGGATCGATGTTATTGGTCGCCCGATCGGAATCCACGAACACCGCTCTACCCCCTGCGATCCAGATGGCTTCAGCCGTCGCAAAGAAGGTGTTCGCGGTTGTGATCACTTCATCGCCAGGACGGATGCCCAGCGCCATGAACGCAAGCCACAATGCGTCCGTACCCGAGTTCACCCCGACGGCGTATTTCAGGCCAAAATAGTGGGCGAGTTCCTTTTCGAAGCGCTCCAGCGTCGGACCCATTACGTAGGATTCGCTTTCGATGACGGCGTGGAAAGCTTCGTCAATCTCGCTCTTAATGCTGTAGTACTGGCGGGCGTGACCATAGAATGGGACCGTCATTTTCGGAGCGGGCGCCGGTTTGGACGTGGTCATGATTCTTCTCCTCAAATTCACGAACCAACGGAGTGGTGCCCGCTGACCCAGCAAATTTATTCGGAGGAAGCAGTGCGGGTCAAGTATTAAATCGGTTCAGTGAGGGTGTTGCGAAATCCCGGTTTAATGGAGACTTCGGCAGACACGAAGACCTAGGCGGTTTCCTCGGATTGCGACTCCCAGGCGATTGCGCGCTGCGTCTCGCTGTCGCAGGAGAGATGTCGAAGTCCAGTGCCCGCCGCGCTTACCGGACATCGTCACAAAACCACGTGGTCGATTATCTGACTACATTCAGGTGAAAGCTGACCGTTTCTGAACTGGGCAGGGGACATCTAATCGCCCAGAGTTAACGGAAACGGGTATGTCACGACAGAACAGGCCGTGATAATGTGCGTCGGAGCGGATTTTCCCGCCGGAGGGAGACCGATGCAGAGACGAACGTTTATGAACGTTGCGGCGAGCGCTGCAACGGCACTGGCATTCAATCCTTTGGCGCTTGCCGAGGAGCAAGAACGGAAAAGTCCGGTCGTCTATCCCGATCCCGCGGTTGAGGAGACTGACCCGCGCTTCGCAAAATACAGGGTCGGCAATGCGGCTGTCGAGCGCATATACACAGGCACGCGGTGGGCGGAAGGGCCGGTGTGGTTTGCGGATAGCCGGTATTTGCTCTTCAGCGATATCCCCAACAACCGAATGCTGCGATGGGTCGAGGAGACCGGAGAGGTCAGCGTCTTCCGCAGCCCCTCGAACTACAGCAATGGCAATTACCGGGACCGGCAGGGAAGGCTGCTCACCTGTGAGCACGACGCGCGCCGGGTAACGCGAACCGAATACGATGGCACTATCACCGTGCTCATGGACCGTTATCAAGACAAGAAACTCAATGCGCCGAATGACCTGGCAGTGCATTCCGACGGAGCGATCTGGTTCAGCGATCCGGGCTACGGCATCATGTCGAATTACGAAGGACATAAAGCGGCGTTCGAGTTGCCCGCGGTCGTTTACCGGCTGGACCCGAAGACCCGCGAGGCGACCGTCGTTGCCAGCGACATGGATAAGCCCAATGGCCTGTGTTTCTCTCCCGACGAGAAACTGCTCTACACTGTGGATACGGGAGTTCCACGACACCCCGGCGACCCGCGTCCGATTCGCGTGTATGACGTTGTGGATGGCGTACGGCTGAAGAATGGCCGGACGTTTGTGAATATGTCGCCGGGCTCATCCGATGGCATCCGTTGCGATGTGGACGGCAACGTCTGGTCCGCTGCCGGATGGGCAGGAGAAGGCTACAACGGCGTGCATGTTTTCGCGCCCGACGGCAAGCTCATTGGCAAGATTCATCTTCCGGAAACGTGCGCAAACCTCTGTTTTGGTGGCGCCAAGAAAAACAGGCTATTCATGGCGGCGAGCCAGTCTCTCTACGCGGTCTACGTCGAGACCCAGGGCGCCCAGTTGCCCTGACAACATAAATGTTTTCGGAGGATCCCTCGGCTTCGCGATTTGCTGTTCTGTGCCTCTGGAAAACCTCGAACTGTCTGAGCCGATGAGAATTATACCGTCCCGCATTATTCTCCTCTGATGCTCATTTCTCTCGCGACACTCCTCGCAACTCTGTTCTCGATCGTCCGTTCGCGTGCCGCCGTCCAGCTCGAGAACTTGGCTCTGCGCCACCAAATCGGCGTGCTTCGGAGGTCCGCAAGAGAAGGCCCGAAATTGACCTCGGGCGACCGCCTGTGGATCTGTCTGTCCCGCTTCTGCCGTGACTGGGCCAGAATCGGCTGACCATCGCCAGCCGGAACCCGCCAACTGGACCGAATGGACCGAGACGTGTTGGGGCAAGTTGAAGGGCTCGCTGTAACGGCATGGCCGAACTCGGCTTTTTCGGATTGAACTCATGAAGTGTTCGGTACAAGTTTCGATATAACTCGGTTGTGGGCGCAACGTTGGGTGCGGCTAAATGAGGGAAGAATGGCGTTTCCAGTCCGTAAGCGACGCCAAATAGGGCATTTAGCATCTTTACTCTTATGGCTACGAACCAGAAGGCCGGGAGTTCGAGTCTCTCCGGGCGCACCACTTCTAGCAAATAAAACAAAGGCGATTTGAATATTTGAATAATACGGGGAAATAGGTGTGTCTGGCCGTGCCTTCATGCAACGTTGTTGGAAGTTGGGCCGGATGGCGCATCGCCGAATGCAAGCAGGGCGGGGAATCATGGGCGAAATAACAATTCGCCAGAGGCACACTCAAGCGTCCTTAAATATGCCCAACGTGGACTATTCCGCAACAGCAACCGCCTCAGACCGCCGCGACTAAGACGCATCAACATCCACCGGACATCCAGGCCGTTCTTTATCGCGAGAACCTCGGCAAAAAGAAAAAGGGCCGGCACAATTGCACCGGCCCAGATTCTATATATCGCCGCTGACCCCGCGCTATCACGGTATGGTGTAAGTGGTCGATTCCTGTGAACTATTCCCGTTGGCATCCTGAACCCCAACAAACCAGGTGTAGGTCGTCGCCGTCGGTAGGGATGTAATGGGCGTGCCGTTGCTGTTTGCGCTGCCGTCTGCGTTAAACAATATATTGGTCGTACCGCTCGGAATGCCATTGCTGTTCTGGCCGCCATAATCGTTCCAGAAGATGTTCGTCGAACCGGTGGTGTTATAGAGCCCCACGTAATAGGTGTAAGACGACGGGGTCGATGTGGGAGTGATCCAGTTGAGCACTGGCACTGTTGCGGTGCCGGCGACAGGCGAATTCATCGCCATGCCGGTTACAAACGAATTGAGCACGGCGGTCACCGAGCTCGGTATGGTCAGTGTACTTCCGTCGGAGAAGGTAACCAGGAATTGGTAAGTATCCGACACCGCTGGAACTGCGCCGTTAAGGAAAGCCGGACCCTGGCCTCCACCATTGTTTTGATCAACACTCATGTCGAACGGCACGGACACGTTTGGCCCCGAGAATAGCGTAATGGCAACAGGGCGTTTGCTTCCCCAAGTTACACCAAAATTGAGACCGTATGTGTCCTGAGCCCCATTCGTCTGCTGGTGATTCGTGGTCACATTGAGTGTCGTGACTGGGTTAGTGAGGGTGATATTGCCGGTTACGGGAGCGTTGTTCACCGTGATCAATGGGGGCTGACTATTGCCGCTGGCGTTAGTAATATCGCCTAAGTTAATTACACCGTCACCATTTCCGTCGATGATTGAAAAGTTGTTATAGGTGCCGTTCGGGACGCCCGGAACGCTGTATGACTGCGGGCTCGATATGGACGTGAGCCTTACGGCGAAGATCCCGTTGTTACCATACACGCCCACATATAACGGCACTGTAGATGATACCGTGCCGGGGAACGTAACCGTGCCGGAAACGGTGCTTCCACCGCTTGAGGGGCCGATGGTCACTGGTCCCACCACATTAGACGGCCCGCTTTCCGTGGTGCCGACAAGCGCTGTCATTTTGAAGAAATAGTTAGGTACGTTTGTGAGACCGCTGACGATAAACACGTTATCGTGAGTGCCGTGGGCCGGAAAAGTTTGGAAAGTGGCGCCCGTGAAAGAACTGTTAGTGGCCGAGTAGATTCTGTAGGAGGTTGCGACCTCTTCGCCATTAGAATCCTGAGGAGGTTTACACTGGGCGACTGCGACGGTGCTTTGCGGAGCGATAGATAGAACGTTTCCGGTTGTTGAGCATGGCGCCACCGGCAAAGGAGGTGTCCTGTCGGAAACGGTAAAATTAATATTCGGAACATTCGACGAGGGCACGGTAACTGTAGTCGAAGAGCCTATCGGATTCGATGCATTTGGTTGTCCCGTTCCCAGAGTATCTATCTCCGCGGTAACGACGTAGCTGCTGGGTCCGCCTCCGGTCCCGGTCGCCTGGAGACCTCTGACCGTATAGGGCGTGCCTGTTGAGGAAGGTACGGTAGCGATACTCATTTCGGCCGCGCTGTTGCACCCACCCGTGCAGCCGCTCTGGACAACGCGAATAAAAGTGGTGCCGGTCGTATGCGACCCGGCGTAACTCACCGTCCCAGAAATGCTATAGGAAGCGACTACTGGCACCTCCACGAAGTTCTGTACAGTGTTCGAATTAATGGCGATTGTCGGGGGGGTAGGGGTGTAGTTGTAGCCTGCCAGAGTGGGCGTGATGGTATAGGTCCCAGCTGCCAGGTTCGCAAAGCTATAGGTCCCGTTCGCGGCGGTGGTGGTGGTGGCGGTGGCGGTACCGGTAAGCGAGATGGTCACGCCTGAGACCCACGGTCCGGTCACGGTGCCAGAAAGCGAGCAGTTCGTCGTACAACTTGCCGTTACAGTGAAGGCCGACCCGTTGCTGGCTGTGCCCAATACTGTCACGACCACGGTGCCAGTGGTGGCTCCCGCCGGCACCGACACCGTGATGCTCGTTGCACTCCAAGCGCTCGCTGCCGCGGCTGTGGTCCCATTGAACTTAACCGTGCTGGTCCCTTGGGTCGCCCCGAAGTTGGTTCCCGTGATGGTGATCGACGTTCCGGCTGGACCTGAGGTCTGACTTAGACTTGTAATGCTGGGCGGCAGGACAACAGTGAAGGGCGAACCGTTGCTGACCTGCGCGCCTACGGTCACGATCACGTTGCCCGTGGTAGCTCCGACCGGCACCAACACTGTGATGCTGGTCGTGCTCCAAGCGCTCGCTGCCGCCGCTGCGGTCCCATTGAAGGTGACCGTGCTTGCCCCCTGCGTCGTTCCGAAGTTGGTCCCGGTGATGGTGATCGACGCGCCGCTCGCTCCCGAGGCCTGACTCAGACTGGTGATGGTTGGCGCAACAGTGAAGGGCGAACCGTTGCTGGCCGTGCCCAATACATTCACGACCACGTTGCCCGTGGTAGCTCCGACCGGCACCGTCACTGTGATGCTGGTTGCGCTCCAAGCGCTCGCTGCCGCCGCTGCGGTCCCGTTAAAGGTAACCGTGCTGGATCCCTGCGCCGCTCCGAAGTTGGCCCCGGTGATGGTGATCGACACGCCCTCAGCTCCCGAGATCTGACTTAGACTCGTAATGGTTGGTGGCAAGACTATTGTAAATGGCGATCCATTGCTGGCCTGCCCGGATACGGTCACGACCACGTTGCCCGTGGTAGCTCCGACCGGCACCGTCACTGTGATGCTGGTTGCGCTCCAAGCGCTCGCTGCCGCCGCTGCGGTCCCGTTAAAGGTAACCGTGCTGGATCCCTGCGCCGTTCCGAAGTTGGTCCCGGTGATGGTGATCGACGCGCCGACGGTTCCTGCGTTCTGGCTCAGACTTGTGATGGTCGGCGGCGGCGGTAGATTGATGAGAATACTCAAAGCCTGCGTCGCAGTCTGCACCGGATTGCTCGAGTCCGTCACCATCGCAGTGAAATTTGATGTGGCATTAGGGGTGGTGGGTGTCCCGGAAATCAGGCCCGCGCTGCTCAGGGTCAAGCCTGGTGGCACCGCACCGGCGCTTGTCGTAAACGTGAGTGTTCCGAACCCCGTGGCCGCAACCATTTGGCTATATGCCGTTCCCGCGACACCGGGAGGCAGCGTCGTCGTGGTGATGGCTGGCGCGGGAGGCAAATTGACTAGGATACTCAGGGCCTGGATGGCCGTCATCGGAGTCATGGTGCTCGAATCTGTCACCTTAACTGTGAAATTCGCTGTGCCGTTGGGGCCGGTCGGTTTTCCAGAAATCGTGCCGGCGCCGCTCAGGGTCAGACCTGCGGGCAACGTGCCCGCGCTGATGGAAAAGGTCACCGTTCCGGCGCCGCCAGTCTTCGCGATCGCCTGGCTATACGCTGTGCCTTCGACACCTGCCGGGAGCGTGGTTGTCGTGATGGCCGGAACGGCAGTGACGGTTATCGTCACTGTAAATGTTTTCGTTATGTCAGTTACGGAAGTCGCCGTGATCACTGCGCTGCCTGAGGCGCCATTCGCGTTGTAGGTCACTGCAGTCGTGGTCTGGCTGGCGATTGCGCCTGGACCGCTCGCCAGGCTCCACGTAACTCCCTTGCTGGTCGAGTCATTTGCGACCGTGGCCGTAATGGTGACACTCTGCCCTTGGTCCAGCGCCTGGGTAGCCCCCGAAGACAGGGTCACTGCAATCGGCGCGGGCGTTGAATTGGCGCCGCAGCCCGATATAAATACCAAAATAAACAAGGAGTAGAGTAGTGCATTTTTCATGGCGCCCTCTCGACAAGAAGATTCGGTGTGTCTATTACGCGACTTGCGGCGATTCGACTCACGATAAGACCGGAGATTCCATAAACTTGACACACCACGACAGAAGAATCGAAAGGCGCTTAGCATCGCGGCTATCCTTTTCGGGCTAGAGGGGCTTCAGGGTACGAGGAAGAATCGAAGCTGAAACCGGGCCCATAAGCTAGAGATGATTTGACCCCAGCGGTCAGTGCGATTTTCACTCTAGCTCCGAAAGGGGACAAGTATGTGTTTAGACAACTTGTGAATGGGTGTGTCCTATCGAGCAAACGAGCATTTTGAGGAGGGAACTAGTGTGCCGTCCCGGAAATACGTTCACATCGTCGCTGGACTTTCGCAAAGATCGAATCGGCCGTGGCGGTCCAGACGAACGGCTGCGCGTGGGTGTTGGAAGCTCGCACCTATTGATCGATTTTCTCCACCTGTCACTGGCGAATTGATACGGTGGAAGAGAAACGATCGGATCCGCGAAGCGCGCAGCGACCAAGAACGCAAACACCAGATGGTTTAGTTGGAAGTTTTCCCGAGGTTGACCGAATTACGCAGCGATCGAGAGCCGTATCTGGCGAATTGTTATACGGGGGGCAATTTTACCGGTAATCGCGCTGCGAAAGTGAGCTGTGTCTCAGTTCCGGAACGCACGAGGTGGCAGTGAACAGTGAATTGATCGGAGCCGCGGAATGCCTGCGGAGAAACACCGAATGATTTCTTGGAAGTCTTGCCGAGTTCGACCGAATGTCGCAGCGATCAAGAGTCTTTTGAAAATCACGCAGCCACTGGCGTCTGATATAGGTTCCGACAGTGAGATTGCGATCCAAACGAGCGGAGAGCCGAAGGGTGCCGATTAGCCTTTCCACGAACGGATGGGGAAGGGGAACGTAGGGGACGGTTTTGATTTCTTTCACTTCCAGTATCCGCAAGTTGGCCTGCCATTGGTGGGAAGCGATAGAGCGGATCATGGTCGGAGCTGAGGTACTTCGGCATCCCGCGTTGCCCTTGAATGGCGTGGTTGAACATCCGACACAGTACGCCCCCATCAACTGTTCCCGCCTGAACGCCTAAGCCAATGATCCGGCGCGTGAATTGATCCATGACGACCAGAACCCAATGGGTCCGCAACGTAGCCGACTCGCACCTGAACAGATCCATACTCCAGAGACTGTCTTTCATGTGGCCCAGGAACCTCAGCCAGGAGGGACCATCGGAGTTCTGTCCCGGTCGGTAGTGATGGGCGAGAATCCTGCGAACCACGTCTTTGTCGATTTGGATGTTGAACGCAAAGGTGATCTGTTGTGCGATTCGCGGACAGCCCCAGTTGGGATTACGTTGCTTCATTTCGACCACCAAATGGATGAGTTCTGGGCTCGGTCCTTTCGGGCCGGGCTTCCGAGGGCATTTCAGTGAAAATAGCATGCGGTACTTTTGCTTGCTCATGGCTTTGTGAAGGCCCAGCAGTGTCGAAGGCTTCAGTAGGATTGCCGAACGAAGGAACGAAGCAGACGAGTTGGACCCACCAAGATCGCCATCCAGCCGGCAAGGATGCGGTCCCGCGCGGATAGATTCGGCGATCGTTGCCGGGAGCGATTCAAGATCAGGAGCTGATGCCTGAGGAGAAGCGACTCCGCAACTAGGGAACGGACGCCACCAGGTCCAAGCAGGCGGGCCAGCGTGGCCAAGAAATGGATAAACAGAACGACCAAATGGCGCATCGAAGAATGGTAGCAGGACGGGAAATCCTGACGAATCATGGGCGAAATAGCAATTCGCCAGCCACAGGTATAATCGTGGCCATGATCACACGCCGCGATTCCCTCGTGGGAGCCAAATAACAATTCGCCAGCCACACCTCCCGTTGATTCTCAGTGAGAGAATCAGCCTGAAGACCGTCCGCCTGCTTGCCGGGGAAGGATGCGTGTGGGTTCCTTCTTCAGAACTGGATAACAAACGTGGAACTGCGCTTTCAAAAGAGCGCCGAGGAACTACCTGTCTTGCGCCGGGTGCCAGATATGCAGGATTTCAACGGCGTCGTGTTTCATGCGGTAGGCGATGATGTGCGGCAACCGCCGGTGCAACAGTTCGCGGGTGCTTTCCTCACGTCCCATGCGTCCACGCTGGGGAAACTTTTTAAGCGAGCGGACGGATTTACGGATTTCAATGACGGTGGGTTTCGCTAAATGGGCTCGTGTTCTCTCAGGTAATCGTAGATGTTTTGCAAGTCCGCTGCGGCGGTTGGCGTCCAGCGGATACGCATCAAGAGTTAAGCATCCGCTCGATACGCGCGTCCATCTCTTCCTCTTCGATAAATTCCCCCGGTCGGCTTGGGCGATGCCTTCCCGTACGGCGGCGCGAAAACGAGCGTCCTGTTCAAGCAGGCGCAAGACCGCATCCTTTACTAGCCGCTCGGTATCCGTACCGGCATGACTGGCGATTTGGGACAGCTGCGCTTCCTGCTCGGGGTTGAAATGGACTTCCATGTCTGCCAGTGTAGGGACGCGAGTCTATGCTGTCAACGGGCGTTGCCTCGCCAGGGTCTCGGGGGATAAGAGCGGGTTTTCAGTAAAGCGCTTTGAAACTGTCCCTACCGAAAACCCTATACGGCGCGAACGCCTTTGAAATCAACGACATTCAAGAACAGGAAACTTGGACCTCGCGAGTCAGGCCATTGCAATGTAACGCGTTACATTACGTTGAAACTTGCCCACCGTATCAATTCGCCAGGGACAGGTTACAAAGGCAAGGCATCTAACATGCGTTACGCACGATTGAAAGGGCCAGACTGCATTTTCGGTAAGCACAGACAGGCGATTGCCATCACTCCTTGGTCGAATGCCGCGCGGCCTTCGTGGATCGTGACAGTCGGCGATTGTGCGTGGGACCTCGGTGCAACGGTGCAACCCCTTCCTTTGACTCCTCGTGCGGCGCAACGTACAATCCCGCCGGGTCGGTGGCCTTCGAGCCATCACACTTCGCAAGTGGGAGCAATCCGATGAAAAAGAGTTTCTTACTGGGTCTGGCGGGATTTTTCTGTTTGTTGGCGGCGTCTTCGCGCGTGGTGGCGCAGGCGCCGGAAAGGGAATCGAGAGCCCCGGAAGCCAAGGCTCCGGACAAATGTGATCCGGCCACTTCCAAGGAAGAGTCTTCGGTAACCGAGCACACCATCAAGATCGGCTCGCAGACCATTCCCTACAAAGCCACGGCCAGCGGGAACCATCGGCGTGAATGACGGCGCTCCGTCGACCAGCCAATGCCCATTCGGCGGTATCAAGCAGAGCGGACGGGGACGCGAACTGGGCAGCGAAGGCATGGATGCTCTCCTCGAGACCAAGCACGTCTCGATCGCCGGAGTGTAATCGGGCCAAGGGTTCGTAGTGGAGGAATACAAAACGCGAGGAAGGGAATCATGATCCATTTCTTAGTTCACGATCCATCCGACGATGTAGCGGTTGCGGTGGTCGATATCTCCGGCGGCACCAAATGCACGGGTCGCGATCTGGTCAAGAACAAGAAGATCGCGCATACCGTCACGCAGGACATTCCGCTGGGTCATAAATTCGCCCGGCACGACTGCGTCGTCGGCGACACGCTCAGGAAATACGGCACCGAGATCGGGAAAGTCGTGAAGCCGATCAAGGCCGGCCAGCACGTTCACGTTCATAACCTTAAGACGAAAAGGTGGTGATCGATCATGGCTCGGAAAAAGATCCACGCATACCGCCGGGAAAACGGGAGAGTAGGGGTCCGCAATCATGTGGTGATTCTGCCCGTCGATGACATCTCGAATGCCGCGTGCGAGGGCGTTGCCAACAACGTGAAGGGCACGATGGCGCTACCTCACTCCTACGGCCGGCTTCAGTTCGGCGAAGACCTCGAGCTGTTCTTCCGCACCATGATCGGGACCGGCAGCAATCCAAACGTCGCCGCGGTTGTTGTGATCGGCATCGAGCAGGGCTGGGCGCAGAAGATCGCTGACGGTATCGCCAAGACCGGCAAGCCGGTCGAGGCGTTCTCGATCGAGGGCCGCGGCGACATCGGTACAGTTGCCGCCGCTTCCTACTGCGCCAAGGAAATGGTGCAGTGGGCGACCGAGTTGCAGCGCACCGAGTGCGACTTCAGCGAGTTGTATATCAGCGTCAAGTGCGGCGAGTCGGACACGACCACGGGGCTGGCGAGCTGCCCCACCGTCGGCAATCTCATCGATAAGCATTGCGCGAGCAAAGGCACAGCCTCGTTCGGCGAAACGACCGAACTGACGGGCGGCGAGCATATCGTTGCCGCGAAGGCCACGAATGCAGCGGTTCGCGCGCAGTTCATGGCGGCGTTCGACGACTATCAGAAACTGGTCTTCTCGGAGAAGACCGACGACCTTTCCGAGTCGCAACCGACGAAGGGAAACATCGCCGGCGGCCTGACAACGATCGAGGAAAAGGCGCTTGGTAACATCGAGAAGCTTGGTAAGAAGACTAAGTTCGTGGGCTGCCTGAAGCCGGCGGAAGCGCCGTCGAGTCCGGGACTGTGGTTTATGGATACGTCGAGCGCAGCCGCGGAAGCCGTGACGCTGTGGGCAGCATCCGGCGCCGTCGTGCACTTGTTCCCAACGGGTCAAGGCAATGTGATTGGCAATTCGATCGAGCCGGTGATCAAGCTGTCGGGAAACCCGAAGACCGTCAAGACGATGAAAGAGCACATCGACCTCGACGTCTCCGCGATCCTGCAGGGCGAAATGACGCTGGATCAGGCCGGCGACGCGCTGATCGAGATGGTGGTCCGCACGGCAAACGGACGATTCACCTCGGCCGAAGCTCTCGGACACCGTGAGTTCGTCATGACAAAACTGTATCGCAGCGCATAACCGGGGGATACGAGCGCACTTGACGGGGGAATTATGCAGAAACGTTTTCCGGCAGTTCAGTTAAAGAACTTGGTTGTCGAACTCTCCTGTGCGGCCGGAGTCTCCCGGGAAGATGCCGCGTTGTTTGCGAACGCATTGATCGACGCGGACCTCCATGGGGCTTCGACGCACGGGATTTCACGGCTGGCGATTTATCTGAACCGAATGGAAAAGGGATTGATCGATCCGAAAGCGCAGTTGTTCATCGACCGCCGAGTTGGCAGCGCGCTCGCGCTCGATGCGGCGAATGGGCTCGGACAAGTGCAGGCGACCAAGGCCGTCGACATGCTGATGCCGATCGCCCGGCAGAATGGAGTCGCAGCGGCGACGATCCGGAGGTCGCAGCATTTCGGCGCTCTTTCGTTCTACTGCAACCGAGCCGCAGCGGAAGAGTGCATCTTGCTGGCGATGACGGCGTCCGAGCCGGCCATGGCGCCGGAAGGAGGCTCGGATGCTTTCTTCGGCACCAATCCGATCGCCAGTTCCTTCCCGACCTCCAAGGGGTATCCCGTCAAGATCGATCTGGCGACGTCGAAGGTGGCACGCGGCAATATCATCGCCGCGAGCAAAGAGAATGTGCCCATCCCCGAGGACTGGGCTTTCGACGTCGATGGCGGTCCCACCACCGATCCGCATAAAGCACTCCTCGGAACCGTGGCCACCATGGCCGGCCACAAGGGCTACGCGCTCGCGTTGATGGTGGAAATGTTCTGCAGCGTGTTGTCGGGCGCCGCGATCGGTTCCGACATCGGTTCGATGTACAAGAATCTTGACCGCAGTCAGAACGTCGGCCATTTCTTCCTGGTGCTCGACATTAACGCGTTCATGGACCGGGAGCAGTTTGTGCAGCGAGTGGACGCAACGATCAACAAGCTCAAATCGGGACGCAAGCGTCCGGCGACCGACGAAATCCTTGTGCCAGGCGAACGATCGTCGCGTACCGCCAAGCAGATCGCCGAAATTGGCGTGCCAATTTCCGACGAAACCCTGGCGGAACTCCAAGACTGGTGCACTCGACTCCAAGTAGGGATTTCTCTCAAGCCGACTGAATGCAGAGACACATGCGCGATATCTTGATTTCAGAGAGCATTACCGGCGCCGCGGTGGACCGACTCTCGGCACGGTTCAACGTTGTGCACCTGCCGGAACTCTGGAAGAACCCCGAACTGCTGGCTGAGCGCATTCGCAATGCGAGCGCATTGATCGTGCGCAACCAGACGCGAGTCACGCGCGATGTGTTGCGCGCGGCGCGGGAGTTGCTCGTTGTTTCGCGGGCGGGCGCCGGACTCGACAATATCGACGTCGAAGCCGCTACCGAAGCCGGCATTCTCATCACCTATGCACCGAACCAGAACTCCATCAGCGCCGCCGAACACACCATGGCGCTGCTGCTCGCGCTGGCGCATCGCGTGACCGCCGCCGATGTGGACACCAAAGCCGGTGGCTGGAACCGTCACCGCTTCTTCGGGCATGAGATTTACGGCAAGAGGCTCGGCATCATCGGCCTCGGAAAGATCGGATATCTAACCGCCATGCGCGCGCAGGCTTTCGGGATGAATATCCTGGCGTGCGATCCGCAGGTCAGCCGTGACAACGTGTATGTGGCGCAACTGAATGCCCAGCTGGTCGATCTCGAGGAGTTGCTGGAGAACGCCGATTTCGTGTGGTGTCACGTGCCCTCGAACGTGCAAACGATTGGCATGCTGAACCGGGAGCGGATCGCGAAGATGAAACCGACGTCGTGCATCATTAATACCGCGAGGGGCGAAGTGATTGAAGAAGCGGACCTAGGTCGATGCGCTGAAATCGGGCAGGATTGGCGGCGCCGCCCTCGATGTGCGCGCCTCCGAGCCGCCGGCCAGGGGCGAACTCGAAACCTTGCCGAACGTGATCCTCACGCCACACATCTCGGCTTTTACGGAAGAAGCCCAGGACCGCGTCACGCGGGCGGTTTGCGAGGATGTTGCGCGTGTGCTCGAGGGGAAGCCGCCGGAATATCCGGCCAATCGTCCGCGGTCGCGTCCAGTACTGGCCTGAGCCGCTACTCGGCAGCGCGCTCGACGCGAATCCTCGGATCTGCGGAGTCATCTCGTGGTGTGCATTTGACTACGCGAGCCTCGTCAATTCCTACAACACGGTCAAGACGCCCGGGGTCGCCGACGTGTTTCGCATCCCGAAGCTCGGCGCATCGTTCTACCTCGCGCAAGTCGATTCGAAACTCCGTCCCGTCATCGAGCCCAGCTTCTATTGGGATTTCGGACCGCACACACCGAATGGACCCGGCAGGCACGCTGCGATCTCCTCCAACTGCGATCAGCTGGAAGTGTTCGTCGTCGGCCAGCGCCACTCGACACTCCGTCCAGATACCGAAAACTTTCCGTACTTGAAGCACGCGCCGTTCTTCCCAGACCTGGAATTGGAAGGCCCGGCACATCCCGAGCTTCGGATTGACGGATAGGTGGGCAACCGAGCGGTGCTGTCCCGTTCATTCTCCTCGGATCCCGCGGCCGATCAGTTTTTCCTCGCCGCGGACGACTCTGTGCTCACCGGCGATGGCGCCGATTCAACACGCGTGGTCTTCAAGATCGTCGACAAGTACGGCGCCGATCGTGCCTTTGCTACCGGCGAAGTCAGGTTCGAAATGGACGGGCCGGCAGTCATCGTGGGTGACAACCCGTTCAAGCTCGACGATAGCGGTGGGGTTGGAGCGATCTGGATACGGACGGTATCGAATGGACGAGGGAAGGTCCGCTTCTCGGCCAGCCACTCTGTGCTAGGCGGCAAGAGCGTGGAACTCGAGGTGAGACCTGCGGGATCCGCTCGGCGCCAAGTCGATCAAAGCGAATTTCATGATTAATCGTTTCTCCCAGCCCGCTTCTCTCATCTTCATCGCCGGTGCAATCGCCTCGGTCACGTCGTTCGTCAGCCCGCCGCTCGCGCTCGGCCTGGTCTTCGGGTTGCTGTTTACGCATCCCTTCCGCTCCGAGAGCAGGCGGTTGACCAGGACACTGCTACAGGCCTCGGTCGTCGCGCTCGGCTTCGGCATGAACCTCCACCAGTTGGTCGCGGCCGGACGCAGCGGTTTCGTCTACACGGCCGCGGCGTATGGTCAAAAATCTCAAACGCACTGAAAAGGCTTGGTTTCGGCCAAGCCAGCGCACGCCTTCATGGGACGTCATCTTGAACCCGCAAACGTCGCGGAATCGTTACCTCTAGGAGCAAAACTCAAGGCCGCACTCGCTTGGTAGTGACTACACGCGCCGAGCTCCAGTCGTTCTCCGATGAACCATACCCGTAGAGCATCAGCCAAAAATTCTGGGGCAGGTTCTTTACCGTCTTCTGAAGGCCCATCTGCCCATTGAGCATGAAAAGAAATTCGTCGCCCCGGCGCACAATTCCGAGCGTCGGATTGGGTATCTTGGTGGCCAATTTGCGATTATCAAGCCGTTCGCCCTGACCATTCACCACCGCCCAAGCTTCAAAGGTTCCTTCGCTGGTGTAGATCCATTCGACTCGGTTGCGGCCAGAATCGTCGAACAGCACCGTAAGGTTGGCATCACCCGGAGTCAAGCCACCACTGCCCGGCTCCGGCAGCGCGGCTCCTACTTTCGCAACCGTGGCTTCTGCAATAAAATGATCCCCAGTGAATTTTTGTTTGGAGCGCACACCCGAGCGCGAGCCATTCACACTTCGCATCCGCAACTCTCCATTTTCGACCTTGAACGTGCCGCCAGCGCCACCTTCGAAGGTGAAACGCTCCCATTTTCCGGCATCGAGCGAACTTCCCTCAAAGGCAGCATTCCACTCCTCCACCGCTGGATTCGTTTGCGAAAATGCCCACACGAGTGAAATCAGCAGGCAATAGGTCAGCGCCATCGCGAGTAAGAGTGTCTGCCTCAGCACAAAAAACCTCCATCAAAGTATCAGTAGCGGACGTTGGCAAGGCGGCGTACGATCTCGCGCCGTTCGTTCTCGGACTGTTGCTTTTGGTCGTTGCTCAGTTGCTCGAATTTGCCGGCCGCCGTCTGGGCGTCCTCTCGCCTCTTGAGGCGCGTGTAGACTCGGCTCAGATGGTAGTAGGCCTCCGCCAGTTTTGGATCCGCTCGAACCACTCCTTCAAGTTCCTCGGCAGCGTCCTGGAAGCGGTTGGCTCGCAGGTAAAGTTTGCCTAGCGCTAGGTGAGCCTGCAGGAATCCCGGGTCGAGCTCCAGTGCGCGCTTCAGATGCTCTTGCGCATGATCATCGTCGGCTGAGGTGAATTTTGAAAAAGTTTCTGCAATAAGGTAGTGATTAACTGCGGAGGGTTCTTCAGCGGCTATGGCCTTCTGGTAGTACGCAACGGCATCCAAGATTCTGCCCTCGTCGTCGCAGATCATCCCCAAATATGCAAGGGCCGGAGACATCTTGGGATCACGTTCCAGAGCACGGGAAAAAGCATTCGCTGCATCTTTGTTCTTATTATCGGTAAACTGCGCCACTCCCATGGCAAACCATAGCTTGGAGGAACCGGGAAATTCATCGAGAGCTTCCCGAAGACGGATGACTGCGGCCTGAGGGGCGTTTGCACTGGTCAATAACATGGCGTAGCGAAACCGTAATGCTTCGCTCGTGGGATCGAGCTGGATGGCCCGTCGCATTGCCGGGATTGCCTTCTCGATTTGGCCACTCACCTCGTAGATCTCCGCCAGGGCGGTGAACAGCGGGGCAGCTTCCACTCCCCGGGCCAGTGCGGATTCCAGTGCGCGACCCGCAGCCTCGTCGTTCTTCTGTTCATGGTATGCGCGCGCCAGCAGCACGATTTCGTTTACGCTCGAAGGATCAGCCTGCACGGCAGCATCCAGTTCGCCGGCAGCTTCCTTTGCCAGGCCCGCTTCGAGCAAGGCAGCCCCCAACTCGGCGCGGGCGGGCGGCGCAGCGACGGATTCCGGCGCACCGCCCAGGCGGGCAGAGTAATCGGGAAACTCCGCGGCGGCTTTCGCGGATTCATGAAGACGCAAGGCAATAACAATTAGAGCGCGAGCAGTTTCGGCGTCTGGCGCAATCGCGCGTGCACGCTCGAACAACTCCTGCGCTTCCCGCAAGCCCTGTAAGCTTCCAGCGGCAAAGCGAATCTGCGCCAAATTGACTAGCGCGGCGGGCTGTCTCGGATCGAGACGCAGGGAAGCTTTAAACTCGGCCGCTGCTTCTTGCTTGCGCCCCAGCTTCAGCAGTATCGCACCATGATTGTTGCGGACCTCCGGAGAAGAAGGTGCAGCCGCGGCAGCCGCAGCGAACTGACGTTCCGCCTCGGCAAGTTCACCGGCACGATCCGCAATGATTCCCAGATAGGTCCGTGCTGTGATGTTCTTCGGGTCCATCGCAAGCGCGCGCCGGAAAAAACTCTTGGCTGTGGTTGTCTCGCCGCGCTCTAGCGCGGCGGCACCGCCTGCCACCATCTTGGCGGCTCTTTCTTCGTCCCCTGGCCCGTTGTCCGGCAGATTGGGAGCGCGCGCCGAGGGCCGTAAGCCGCAAGTTAGAGTCACCGCCAGCATGAAAGGCGCCACCAGAAATTTCAGGGAGCTGAACATGACCACCAGGCTAAGACAGAAAGAGCGGGCGGGAGAAACAATTCTCTCTCGCCGCTCGTTCTGGGAGAACACTCAATAAATCAGCTTCAATCCAAACTGGATCACGCGCGGGTCATAGATGTAGGGCTGGTCGATGACACCGGACTTGCCGAAGTTTCCGCCGTCGCGTAAGTCATTGTCGGCGCCGAAGTAACGATGCCGATTGAATGGGTTGAAAATCTCAGTCCGAAATTCAATCGTGTATCTTTCCATGATCCTTGTCTTCTTCAAGATGCTCAAGTTTTCACTGTAGAAGGGTAACGAACGCGCGCTGCTGATCACTGGAGGAGCATTCCCGAAGAAGATATTCGGATTGGCGTAATAATTCTTGTACGGGGACAGAGTAACGTCTGAACCTGTTACAGCATCATTCCGGAACGTAGGCGGCGACGCGAACGCCGCTGGATTCAGAAGTTGGAAAATAGTGCCGCTAGGACTATTTCCCGTGAAAATCGGCTGACCCGTCAGATTGGGACGAATACTGCTATCGAATCCAACCAGATTAAGAAAGTTATCCGTGAACGCCGGATCTGAATTTAGGACAGTTGTAGGTAGCCCGGACTGATAGCGGTGGATGCCGCTGACTTGCCACCCGCCGACAATTTTGTCCACAACGCCCGGCCGTGAAAGCAGGCGACTGCCCTTGCCGAACGGCAGCTCATAGATGTAGCTGAACACCGCGACGTGCGCCGCGTTGTTCGGGGACACCGTGAGAAGCGATCGGATATCGTATGGATTTTGGACAACATTCTGGATTGGCGAACGAGCCAGGAGATCTTCCGAGGCATCCGTGATCAGCTTGGAAAAAGTGTAAGAGAAGCCAAACTGGAACCCCTTGGAAAAGTGCCGGTCGATTTTGAGTTGCAGAGCGTTGTACAGACTGCGGCCTTGGCTCTCGAGTTGTTGATTGATGCGCCCGTACTGCGGGAACGGCCGCAAAGCCTGAGCCACCGTTCCGTCAAAACCCGGATACACCGCCGCCGTGCTAGCCGGCAACCGCGATCCCACACTGGAGGCATACGCTACTTGCGCGGGGTTGGCGAGTGCCGCGCTCAACGGTTCGGTCAAAAGAGGGTATCCTAGCTTCAGCGCATCCAATGGCAACGCATTCAGTCGTTTGAAGTTTGATCGCAGGCGCGTGCCATGACTGCCTATGTAACCGATAGTCAATGCAAAATTTCCCGGAATCTCGCGCTGGTAATCGAGGCTGTATTGCAACGTACGCCCGAGCTTGAATCTCGGATCGAAATAATCAACGTCGCTGCCAATGAACTGGCCATTGTGGTCGGGCACCGGGGCTGCGGGATAAGTGGACAAGAAGGCCACGGATTGTCGGCCATTTGGTGTTGTGAGCGCGTTAGGGGGATTACGAGTCGTGTCGTATCCTTCCAACCCTGAAACGATATCGCTGGACAAGAGAGGTGCGTAGTAAAGCCCAATACCGCCACGAACAACGCTCTTGTTGTTGAGCGAGTATGCGAGCCCGACGCGGGGCCCGACGTCACTGTAGTCAGGATTCACCAAGCCGCGGTTGCTGGCCTTCAAACCTCCCTGGCCGCTGGCACCAACGAGCGCTCCCTTATGAGTTCCCGCGACTAGAGGGTCGGGGTTGGGAACAGTCGGGTCAAATCCACGCATGTAGTAATGGGCCTCGGTGCGCGGATAAGGAATCTCGTAACGAACGCCGACATTCAGCGTTAAGCGAGGCGTTACCTTGATGTCGTCGTTGGCGAAAAAGGACGGCGCGAAATAGCGCCACGCGGGCTTAACCGAGTGAATGTTCACGAAGGAAAACTCGGTTGCGCCGGTGACCAAGCTGGCGATCGGCCAGCCTCCACCTCCTGCGAAGTTGTTGGGACCTACATCGGATCCTGTCTGATCGCCGCGGAAATTGAACGTACCGGCGGGATCATTGACCTGGGTCACATTTAATTGTTGCCATTTCGCGTCGGCGCCAAATTTGAAGGTGTGGCGCCCCATGACCAAGGTGACCGCATCGGCAATCTGCACGGTATTATCGGGCAGGTGGTCGGAGAAAAATGTACCCCCGATGTTTTGGTACGCTCGTGGGTCGGCGGACGTTACTTCGGAGCCATATCCCGGAAAGCCTGCACGCGGAAACCCCATGTTCTGAGTGGCATCTGCTGGCAGCCCGAGCTCCACCGAGGGAACATGATCAATCGCTGTATTCATGTTGGCCACATCGGCCCGGCTCCAACCCAAATTCAGGTGATTTACCAGGGTCGGGCTGATCGTGAAATCGTATTGCAGCCGTGCGTAGTGAGATTTGAAGATCTGGTGCCAGCGATCCTGGGCAATGTAGGGTAGTGGAAAGCGCGGAAACCCACCTTTAATCGTGTCCTGAATACGATACGAGTAGCTCCCGGAAAGGCGCTGGCGATCCGAAATAACCTGGTCAACCTTCCCCACGTAGTTGTTCATATCCGTGGGCACTGTGGTTGACGAATTGTAGTTGTGGAATACTCCTGTGCCGGTGGGCATCGGGAACTTGCTTAGGATTGCCATGCCCACGGGGTCGATCACCGACTTGCCCGTGGTGGGATTCGTATAGGTGTCCAGATGGTTTCCCGAAATGGGGGTCGTACGAGAGGCCGGCGCGATTGTGGGATCGTAAATGGAAACGGGTCCCCCGAAAAAGCCGAGCAAGTAAGGGTCAGTCAGCAGTTCCGAGAAGTCTCCCGTATGCATTTTGGCGGTCGGGACCGTAAGAAGCACATTTTCGCCCTGTTTAAAACGATAACCCTCGTAATTGAAAAAGAAAAAAGTACGGTTGGTTCCTTTGTAGAGCTTGGGAATCCAGATCGGGCCGCCGACGTTAAAGCCGAAGTCATTTTCGCGATCCAGATTGCGCGGCAATTTGTTCGCATTGTTGACGTAGCTGTTGGCATTCAACGACGTATTGCGCAGCAAGTCATACGCTTCACCGTGGTAACCATTGCCGCCCGACTTGAGAGTAAAGTTCACCACGCCGCCAGATGAACTCCCGAATTCTGCTGAGTAGCTGCTCGTGCTAACCGTAAACTCCTGGAAAGCATCCGGACCGGGCGCCACCTCAGAGAAAAATGTTCCGTTCTGCGCCCGTTGCGTGCCCGCCCCATCAATCAGAATGGAAGTGCCCAGGGCCTGGCCCCCGTTTACTCGAAAATTGGAGGCATCCGTCCCACGTCCGCCATTGCCCGGGGTACTGGCACCCGTTCCGGCAGTGACGCTGCTGTCGAGAAAAATAAATGACAGCGGGGTGCGCCCGCCAAATTCGGCGCTCACTTGCAGGGGCAGTTCTCTAACCTGTTTTTCGGTGACGTTGGTCTGCTGGACCGCGCTTTCTGTCTGAAGGATTGGCGCGTCGCCGGAAACCGTCAGCTGGTCACTGGTGGCGCCCAACGTTAGACTAAAGTCCACGCGCCTTGTCACCTGCACGGGAAGCTGGATAGTCTGGGTGGTGGTCTTGAACCCGGGGGCTTCCACGGAAATCTTGTAGGGGGCCGCAGACAACTCAGGCAAGGTATAGCTGCCTTCGCTCGTTGTAGTGGTTTCGTGCGACGCTCCAGTGTTGGTATTGACCGCGGTCACTTTCGCATCTGCTACAGCAGCGCCGGACGGATCGGTCACCGTTCCGGTGATCGTGCCCCGGTCGCTCTGAGCAAAGCTTGTAAGCGCACCTGCACAAATCAGAGCCAGCAGGATCCACCCCATTCTGAAAAGTTGGCTTCTTTTCATTCCTCACCCCGAGACCTCGCCCCCAGCACTCGCAATGGGAGGCAAAAGTTGACTGGCATGCTGCATTGCAACCGCCTGATAATCGTGGAGCCCGAAATGCAATCGATTTCATTTTCCAAAAACTGTCGGAAAACGTACTCTTCGCAATCTAGCTTGTCAAACATTCTTGTGACAAAAGCTAGTTGTGAAGCGAACCGAAGCCCATTCGCACGTATGTTCCGGTTGTGCCTCGCCAAAACTAGGAGCGCCTGTGAAATGAATGACATACGAGGAGGTCGCATAACAAGACAGGTTCCTGGATCGAGTAACCTGGTCAAAGCCCTTAAAGCGGCGAACGGGGGGATCAATCACGTGCAGAGACTCGCATTTCACTCGAACGGAGCGTTCACAACCTTGCTATCAGACATCCCCAAAACAGTTTCGGTCCAGCTTCGGTCCAACTCAAGAGCGAGATAAATGGCGCGTTCCCCCGTAAGCGACACCAGAAGCAGCACTTAGAGTTTTGTACTACCTTGCTACGAACCAGAAGGCCGCGAGTTCGAGTCTCTCCCGGGCGCGCCATAATAAAACAACGGTGATTTGAATAATACGGGGAAATAGGTGTGTCTGGCCGTGCCTTCATGCAACGTGGTCGGAAGTGATTCACGTTCAGAAGTTGGGCCGGACATCCCAGAATGCCAGCAGGGCGGGGAGGCATGGGCGAAATAGCAATTCGCCAGCCACAGGTTTAGACGAGGGCAAGAATCGGCTGCCATCGCCAGCCGGAACCCGCCGACTGGGCCGAATGGACCGAGACTTGTTGGGGCAGTTGAAGGAGGCTCGCTGTAACGGCTTGGCTGAACTCAGCTTTTCGGATTGAACCCATGAAGTGTTCGGTACAAGTTCGATATACTTCGGTTTTGGGTGCAGGATTGGGTGCAGCTAATTGAGGGAAGAACGGCGTCAGCACCGCGAGCTGCGGAAGAACGATGGCCTGGTTCCGAGTGAGGGACTTTCGAGCCCGTGCTGCTCGCACTACCGCACCGGTGAAGTAGCTTGCCGGAAATGCGCAGAGAAGCATTCCAAGGAGAGTAGTGGCCACGAGTCTTGCGTATCGCATATCGGGAACTCCAGAACAGATTTGCGGAGCCTTATAATAGGCGCGCTCCCGCATCATTTGACTCTCGAAATGTAGCAACGAAGCAACCCAGTCCGCTTCTCACGATATCCCCTTGTGAGAAATGCTTCGCTTCACGTAATTCTCTAGGCGGTCAGCGATAATCATGGATGTTCTCCTCGATTCGAAGGACCTAAATTCCCATCTAGGTTATGTACGGCAGAATTCCCTTGCACACCAGCGAGTAGAGGGGTCGGGTCCAAGTGAACGATAGCGAGCGACGTATGGGAATTGAGCAGAGAGCCTGGGCGTGCTGTCTCTGCGCTGGACTTCTGCGTTTTCGGTGGGCATCATACCCCGGAGCTAAGACAGCACTAAGTCCGTGCTCGGCGCGTGTAAGGAGGAAATTCCATGATCTTCAAACTGGTTTTGGCTTCTGCGATTTCGCTGTTTCTGCTTTTGGGTACATCCCTTGCCCAGAATGAGGATGCGAACTGCCAAGGACTGCCGGATGGCGCCACGTTGCGCGCCAAGCTAATCGTTGCTCCTAACATTCCGGCTTCCGATCCCAGTGGAATTGGTGGCGATGTCGGCGGCCTGTTTGGAGGAACCAGGATGTGGGTGGCAGTGGTGAATCGCGCAGGACATCTTTGTGGTTTTGTTACGTCGACCGCTGATCCCAGCCAAGTCTGGCCAGGCAGCCAGGCAATTGCGAAGGCCAAGGCATACACCGCCAATGCTTTCAGCCTCGATAGCTTTGCGTTGTCGACGGCGAGGCTCTACACATTTACTCAGCCGGGCCATTCGCTATGGAGTCTCGGCCAATCGAATCCGTTCAATCCGGTATTTCTGTCCGCTACCGGGGGCGGAACGGGAGGAAATGGCCAAATCACTGGCGGGTTGATCTTCTTCGGAGGCGGGGTGCCAATCTACGCAAACGGAGGCACCAAGATCGTTGGCGGTCTCGGCATCAGTGGCGACACTTCGTGCGCAGATCACGAGATTGCCAAGAGGGTGCGCCATCTGCTGGGTATGAACCCGTCGGGCGGTCCAAAGATTGATGATATTCAATATTCGGCAAGCGATGGACCAAGCGTGTTTACTCATCCGCAGTGCCTGAACGTAAAGAGGAACGGCGTTACCATCGGTACGGGAACCGAAGCGAACGCATCGGGTTATTAGCGCGTTCATCGCTGAAGAACTGGAGGTCAGCTTCTATTCGGCAGGCACGAAACGCGGACAACGGACCTGCAGGTTGGGAAGGTTCGTTCTATCCAAGAGGCGTGCAGCCGCCGCTTCCGAAGGACCATCGCTTTGCCGTCGAAATTCGCAACAAAACCTGACTTGATGCCCGTTTCGCGGACACGCTCCGAGAGCACAACGTTGCGCTCGCTCTGATAGATCAATCATGGATGCCGCGACCCAAGGTTTTCAGGAAGAAACGGGTAATGTCTGCCGCTGCGAGGGCGAAGATTTCGAAGGCAACAAAAGAGCGATGGGCAAATTTTAGGGCAGCGAAGGCGAAGAAACACAAGCGCTTCAGGGAAGATGAGTCAGCCCCTTTTTTGAGAAACATTTCACGCTGCCCGACAACCGTTGACCAGGCTTGTCGCAAGAGAAAAGGCTTTGGTCGATTCGCGTTGCCTATTGCAACGTCACGAGCACTTGAATGACGCCAGTGCCTTGCGGCAAAGGACCCAGCGCCTTCCCGACAACCGCGCCAAGCATTCGGTTCCTATCTCTTCCTTTCATCGCGTGACCGGGAGTGGAGGATGCAACCAGTAGATCGCCTGCTTGAATCGGACCGTTCTCCGCGCTGACTTTGCAAGGCACGATGCCTGTCTCTGGCGAATTGATACGGTGGCAGTGAAACGATCGGATCCGCGAAACACGCTGCAACTAAGAACGCAAACTCCAGATGATTTCATGCGAGGTTTTTGCAGAAGTTGACCGGACACCACAGCGCGAGTCTTTGACAAATCAGGCGGCGGCTGGTGTTTGGTATAAGGATCGACAGGGTGGTTGCCATCGAAACGAGCCGAGATTGGCTACTGGTCGTGACACGGTTGTATCCGGCGTTCGCCTCTAGTGAGGCATGCGTGCGATGGTTGTTGAAGTAGGTCCTGAAATCGAGCAGCTTGTTTTCGAGATCTGCCGTTGTCCAGAACAACGTGTGATCCAAGTACTCGCGTCGAAGGGTGCCGATGAGCCTTTCCACGAATGGATGGGACAGGGGAACGTAGGGGATGGACTTGATTCCTGTCACCTCCAGTATCCGCAGATTGGCTTGCCATTGGTGGAACCGATAAAGCGGATCGTTGTCGGAGCTGATGTACTTCGGCATCCAGAGTTGCCCTCGAATGGCGCGGTTGAACATCCTACAGAGTGCGACACCATTGAGCGTTCCCGCATGGACGCCGAACCCAATAATCCGGCGCGTATATTGATCCATGACCTGCTGATGGGCTTTGAGCACCCTGTGCATACCGAAAACAGAACTTGGCGAGAGATTATCGTTCGTGCATCCACGATCAGGACCTCCATCTGTCGTAAAGGAGGCTGCCGCGTCCTCTTATTGCTCGTCCTCGTCAATGTCAACGATCTTCATGAGGAAAGCGTCGAACGGGCCACCTGAGTAAGCGGGTTGAAACGCATTGACTATCGGGAAGTCCTTCGACGACGTGCTTCCGGCAACCCAGACGCTGTTGCCTCTCCCAATCGTGATCCCATATCCGTAGTCATCGCCGCTCCCGCCCAGATAGGTCGCGAAGCGCAGCTTCTGTCCGCTTCGGTCGAGCATGGCAACGAAGGCATCGGCTGCGCCACCGCCATAAAAGGAATTCAGAGCGCTATACGTCGGTAAATCGGTCGAACTGGTGAAGCCGACTACGGAAGCTTCATCGCGCCCGTTCACGACAATGCGTAGAGGGACGTCGAACCCTGTGCCGCCCAGGTATGTCGAATAAATTAGTTCCGATGTCTGGGAATCGAGCTTGGCGATGAAGCCGTCGGTGAAGCCGCCTCGATTCTTCGATTGAAAAGGGCGAACAAGTGGGAAGTCCATCGAGTTCGTTGTGCCGGTCACGTACACTCTATCCCGATGATCTAATGCAACACCAGTTGCGCCGTCAAAGCCGCTGCCGCCGAGGAAGGTCGAAAACACAACGTCGGTTCCCGTCGCGTTCAGCTTTGTCACGAATGCATCACTCGGACCCGAAAGCGAACTCTGGTAGGCATTACTCCGGGGGAAGTTGCTCGAGCTGGCCTGTCCGACGACATAGGCTTGACCTTGTTCGTCAACCGCAAGACCGGTTGCTGCGTCGTAGCCGGTTCCGCCAAGATACGTCGAATACACCATACTCTGCCCCGAGGCATCGAACTCAGTGACAAATGCATCTCCGATGCAGAAGCCTGTGTGGGCTCCGCCGTCACAATCCTTCTCGAACGCATTGGAGGTGATCGGGAAATCCGGCGAATTCGTCCCGCCCGCGACGTAAACATGATTGTCGTGGTCTATAGCCAGCGCAGCAACTTGGTCGAATCCCCGGCCTCCCAAATAAGTAGAGAAAACCAACTCCGAACCTGACGGGCTCAGCTTGGTCACAAATCCGTCTGCCCCTCCTCCGGGAAAGGGCTGCGATGCGTTTTTGACTGGAAAGTCCGTCGACAAGGTTATACCTGCAATATAGGCACTGCCCAACTCATCTATCTGGATACCAACTGCGTGATCATACAGACTGCCGCCGAGATAGGTGGAATAGATGAGCCTTGTCCCTGTCGGGTCGAATTTGGACACAAAGGCGTCGTAATTGCCTCCGACATGGTTCTGAACCGCCTCTTTGTTTGGAAAGTCCAGCGATGACGTCTCACCCGCAACGTAGAGGTTACCTTCGTTGTCGAAGCCAATGCCGAAGATGCCCTCGTCGTCCGAACCTCCCAGATAGGTGGAGTAGGCAAGCGCTGGATCGACGATTAACGGCAACCGGCAATCGTAGTTTCCCACCTTGATGCCAAACTGGCCGCCGCCAAGCGGCAAAAAGCGTGCCGGCACCCTGTGCTTTTGAGCATGAACAATCTGGTATGCGATGGGTCTACGCAATGCAAACCGGGCCTCCCCAACTCGCATGGTGATGTTTCCGCTCCGTTCGATTTCGGTCCGGTGCGCGCCTTCAAGAGAGAATCTTATCGATTGCGGATCTCCGCCTGGTCTGATTACGAAGTCGTACTCTAGTTGTGCCTCATTGCCGTAGTACACGACGTCTACGTTCTTGTACACTGATCTGTAATGCACTCTCCCAAAGAGCGGAACATGGGTACGCCATCGTCTAGGATCGCTGCCAAGGAAGTAATTTGCTTCCGCGAGCAGCGGTTCCTCGGCCAAAGGCACGGCTGTACGATCCGACTGCTGCAGACGCAAGGACACGAACTCGGTGTCTGCCACGCCCTTTGCGACCAAAGCCTGTTTCGGGACTGAGTGTAGGCCCGCCCCCGGGAATACGATGGTCGCCTCGTGAGCTTCGAGGAAGACCGTGTAGTGTGGCGCGCGGGAGATGAACTGAACTTCGCGAGCGCTCTGACCTTTGTTACTCTCAAACGCGAGTTGCAGGTTCTGAATCGAGGTGAGAGGATTCGGAGCAGAGTGATGAGACGCGTGCAAATCGATCGCGACAGGGGCTCTCGCAGTTAGATCCGCAAGAATGGCGGGCAGCACGAGGAACGTTAATGAGGCAAACTGCGCGGTTCTATTTCCAGGAAAAATGTTCATGGGTCACCCCGGCTACCCTACTCAAAGGTTAGACCGCAAGAGCCTACTGCACAAATGATTCAAGGACAATCTGTGCCTCTCGAAAATCTCGAAATGTCTGAACGGATGGGAGTTATATTTCTTTCATAATTCTCACCGATGCTGATTTCTCTCTCAACACTCCTCGCAACTCTATCCTCGATCTTCCGTTCGCGTGCTGCCCTTGAGCTCGGGAACCTGGCTCTGCGGCACCGAATCGGTGTGCTTCAGAGGTCCGTAAGAAAACGCCCCGAAATTGACCTCAAGGGACCGCCTGTTGTGGATCTGGCTGTCCCACTTCTGGCGCGACTGGCGCCCGGCGCTGGCCATCGTCAAGCCAGAAACGGTCACCCCAGTCATTTCAGTCCACCTTCAGTCCAACTCAAGAGCGAGATAAATGGTGCGTTCCCCTGTAAGCGACACCAGAAGCAGCACTTAGAGTTTTGTACTACCTTGCTACGAACCAGAAGGCCGGGAGTTCGAGTCTTCCCGGGCGCGCCACTTCAAACCGTGTACTGGAATGGATTCGTCATCGAACCACTGGAAGCCGTTTGCTTCCCGAACGAGTCGTATATGTGTTCCACCCACCCGTTTTCCGTGTATGCTTGGACCAATTTGTAGCAGAGGGGCTTTATGGCGACGGTGAGCCGAACAACGCCAATCACGGAAACGACGCCGATTCTACGGGAGGCGGCCCCCGTAAAACCAGCCGCGGTGCGCAACGTCGCAATAGACGCGTATCGCGGATTGGTCATGCTGTTGATGATGGCGGAGGTGTTGCAGCTTTCCCGCGTGGCTGTGGCGTACCCAACGAGCCTGTTCTGGAAAATTCTGGCCTTCAATCAGACTCATGTGGAATGGTTTGGCTGCTCTCTGCACGACACCATTCAGCCGGGCTTCTCTTTCCTGGTTGGTGTGGCACTGCCGTATTCCATAGCCAGCCGCATCGCGAAGGGTGCGCGCTTCGCTGAATTATTCGGGCACGCACTGTGGCGTTCATTGGTGCTGGTTGCGCTGGGCGTATTCCTCCGCTCGATGGACCACTCCATGACCTATTTCACTTTTGAAGATACGCTCTCACAGATCGGATTCGGCTATCCGTTTCTATTTCTGCTCGGATTCTATTCGTCGCAAGCCGGATCGGGGAAGCGGGCGTGGGCAACGCTCGCCTTGGTTCTCGTGGGATATTGGCTAGTGTGGGCGCGATATCCCGCGACGCCAGCGAATTTTGACTGGAGGAGCGTGGGTGTTTCTCCAGAGTGGAACGCTCACCATAATTTCACTGGTTTCGCCGCGCATTGGAACAAGAACTACAATTTTGGAAACCGCTTCGACCAATGGTTCCTGAACCTGTTCCCGCGTGAAAATCGTTTCGAATACAACTCCGGTGGATACCTCACGCTGAGTTTCATTCCCACGCTGGGCACGATGATCCTGGGCCTGATTGCGGGAGTCTGGTTTCGCGAATCGCGGCCCAAGATCCCGATGAAGAAGCTGTTGATTGCCGGTGTGTCGGGGATTGTATTGGGATTGGCGCTGCATTACTCGCACATTTGCCCGGTGGTGAAGCGGATTTGGACGCCGTCCTGGACTATCTTCAGCGGAGGCATCTGCTTCTTGTTCCTGGCCGCGTTCAGTTGGGTGATTGATGTGAAGGGTTTGAAAAAATGGGCCTTCCCGCTAGTGGTCATCGGCATGAACTCCATCGCTGCATACTGCATCGCTCACTTCACGGAAGGGTTTCTGGAGAGCACTTTCCGAATCCACCTGGGTCCGAGTTTCTTTCAGTTCGCCGGCGCGGGGCTGCAACCATTTTTTCAGGGCGCCGCGATTCTGCTGTGCTATTGGCTAGCGCTGTTTTGGATGTATCGACGAAAACTGTTCCTGAAGATTTAGGGCCCGACATCCGACAAGTGCAGTTGCACAAATTCGAGCGATGAGTACGGCTATTCGCTTGGTTTCGCTGGTTTGAGGGTCCAAGCTTGCAGCCGCGCCAGTTCCATCAGGTGCTCCGAATGGAATCCCGTCGGGAAGATCGGCCACGACCATATCTCCGGTGAGTCCAGAGCGACATACTTTTCGGTGGCAAGCCGCGCGGGCGCGACCGTCACGTTTTCCGGCGCCACGCCGCCATTCGCGCTCTTGCTGGCGATCTTCGCCATCGCCACAAGAAATACCTCGGGAGCTACGGGCTTACTGCCCAACCAAACTGCGTTAGGAATCTGGTGATGGCGCTGAATGAAACTGTGCAGGTCATGCACGCTACGCTCGAACTGCGACCAGGGCACTTCGATCGGCTCGCTCAGCGGCGGCGAGGGCAGGCTCGGTCCGTAGACGGTGAAGGGAAGAGTCACCTTCGCGTCAGCGCCGGGCTGGGATAGCATCCACTCGGTAACGAGCGTCATGACTTCGGCGGGAGAGAGCGTATATGTCCCGCGAACCTGGAAGCTGACTTCCCATTCTACTTGGCGTGCGATTTCCGCGAGTTCGCTGGCGCTGAACCTGTGTCCGCGAGCGCCGTCCGCATACAGGCGCGTCGCCTGCGGCCCGGTGATGAACTGTACCTGAGGAAATGACTTCATGTAGCGTACGAGCTGTTCAAAGTAGCTGAACGCGCGCTCACGAGAATCCGGAGGCCGCAAGGGATAGGTTCGCCATTGGTCGCGCGGCGGATTGGCGCCGCGGGCAAAGTTCATGTCCCAGAACTGGCTATGGATAAACTCGCACGGGTGAAAGTAAAGGCTGACCAGCCCGCCGCCGTTACGGGTCATCTGTTCGTAGAACTGGCGAAACTTTGTCTTGCTCTCTTCAATGTTGGTCCACTCGTCATTGGGACG
>QHZB01000297.1 GCA_003224525.1 Acidobacteriota bacterium
GAGCACCCATGTTCTCGAGCGGATCCTGCAACTCGATCTCCTTTGCTACCGTCACGCCGTCTTTCGTGATGATGGGTGCCCCGAACTTCTTCTCGATCACCGCATTGCGCCCCTTCGGGCCAAGCGTGATCTTTACAGCGTCAGCCAGAATGTTGACGCCGCGCAAAATCGCCTGACGTGAATTCTCACCGGTTACAATTTGTTTTGCCATTAGAGCTCACCCTCCTGGGTGATTAAATACTTCTGCCCCGTCCGAAATCTTCGGTTCGGGTAAAACCTACTTCTTGCCGGATGCCGCTTTGGCGATTCCGCTGACTTTCACCAGGATTTCCTCCTCACGGAGGATCAGGTACTCCTGGTCGTCGATATTGATGTCGTTGCCGGTGTATTTGCCGAACAAGATCCGGTCACCGACCTTTACATCGAGCGGGACACGATGGCCCTTTTCCATCTTGCCGGCTCCGATGGCCATTATTTCGCCCTCATGGGGTTTTTCTTTCGCCGTATCGGGGATTATGATCCCGCCTTTCGCGGTTTCTTTCTCTTCTAGCCTGCGTACGAGGACGCGGTCATGCAGGGGAGTGATATTCACAGTCATTATCTTTGACCTCCATTCAATCCATTCCAAAACTCGGACAATCAACTTTTTGTGGCTCTAGGCCAACACTACGGGCGAAACATCTTCCGATTTTTCTGCCGGGCTACTTCCAGACCATCCGTTTGTTTTTTCTGGCGTTCGGCTTCCCGATTCGCGCCTTCTTGCTCTTCTAATTTCACAGCCTCCGCAATGGCAAGCTCAGCCTCTGCATTGACTCGCTTGGAGTAAATGATCAGCCCAAGATGATCAGTGGAGGAAGAACGGGCAAGATTGAAGGAGTATTGCGCATCCTCCCAAGACGCGACAGGCTTTTGCCTCACGTCAGACCGGTCGTTCTTCGAGGAATCAATCTCCAGCGCAACATTTGTCGCCGGGCCGTATTTCGCCGAGATGGAGTTCACCATGTCTTCTGCGGTGAGCCCTTCCGTGGAGGTTTGGTCGTAAGTCACAGAAATCTTGTAGAGCTCGCCGTTATAGAAGGAGAAAAGAATCTGTTCTACGGTATCCGATTGGAACGAAGTCCCGGGAAGGTTTGGCGGCCACCAACTTACTTCCTGAACCAGCGCTGGACGGCCATGAATCAACTTTACGTCGGCCATCTTTTGGCCAGTACGCTCCAGCACTCTGGTCATGCTCATTCCAAGGGTAAAATGCCGATACTTGGAAAGATCCTGTGCCAGAAGCAACGGCGTCGATAGGAGCAGGACAGCAAGGCAAAAAAACGAACCGCGCATCGTTTTCATTTTCGTTCTCCCACCAATTCCTAAGAACTTGAAATCAGCTCCATATATTGTTCTGTAGCCAGTTCTCCGTGATGCTTCCGATCGCCGATATGCAGCGTCGCCCCTAGACCCTAGAGTTGCCGCGCGGACAGCCTTCTGCCGTTGACGAAACCCGCGAGGAGCGTCAGAAAGATTGCGCCAATCACGGCAACGACGGTCGTACTGATGGCTCCCCAGCGTCCGCTCAGGCCTGCGGATTGCATGAGAAGGCCGCCCGCCACTGCTCCCCCGATGCCCATCGCAATGTCCATGACCGTGCCGTATCCATCACCCTTAAGAATCTTTCCTCCCAACCAGCCGGCAACCAATCCAACGAGAATCCACGACAAGAGATACATACAATTCCCCTTTTACTGAATCCGGGACTTACCTCTATCCGCGGCCCGTGCCCTGATTTTCGTAAGCATTAGAAATCTCGCGTGCTCCTGCGTCCCCGTTTTGCCGCACAACTTGAGGGGGGCGGACTTAGCCCGCCCCCTCCAAACGAAAGGGCCTGCCGGCTTCAGGCCGCTACGGCAGCGATAGTCCTTTGAATCGTTGAATTGAGGACTTCGTACGTCTGCACCCGGGGCGTACCTTCAACCACGGACGCCAGGATCTTCGTCACTTCGGGATACGTTCCACGGTTGTATGCCTCTGCGTGTTCCGCAGTCTCCCACAGACTGAAGGCATGAACTTCTTTTCCGCTTGGGTATAGGAGGGTGATTTCGTCGAGAAATCCCTTCTGCTTGCGCAGCAAGGGAATAATTTCACTTTCAATCTTCTGCTTGAATGCCCGGGCACCGTCGTTTTTCAGGTGCATCGATACTTTGCGTGCAAACATGTCAACCTCCTTGGTTGGCTGGCCAAGGGGGATTCAGATAACCTCTGATGGTTTACTGACCTGAAGACTCCCTCAGTACCTTAACCACTTTAGGTTAATTAACTTGACCTGTCAAGTAAAATCTGGGAGTATTTTAAGAGTTAATCAGTTCCAGTTAATTGAGCGAGGGACGCAATGGATGTCTGCCTGGTGATCAAACAGCGGCTGGAAGAATTGGGACTGGAACAAAGAGACCTGGCGGCCGCCGCCGAGGTCACGGAGTCCTACATTTCGCAGCTGCTGACTCGCAAAAAATTACCCCCGGAACCGGGCCGCACAGACATTTACGACAAGATAGGGAAATTCTTGAAACTCCCGGGCGGCAAGCTTGCGAAGCTAGCGGACCATCAGCGTAAGGAGGTGTTGAAGCGAAATCTGGACGATCCACCCAAGCCCTTGTTTAGAGAAGTTCGAGAGTTGATTCTTCGCAAGTGCGCGCCCGGCAAAGTAAAACAAGTACGGGTGATATTTGAGAAGCAGCCCTTCGGCGAACTCGAGCGCCTCGTCACACAAAAGCTCTTGGACGTGGTTAAAAGAGTCGCTAAAGACGAATTGGAAAGTGAAACCTGGCTCCATTCGGTGGCGCGACTCAGCGGCCGAAGTTATCAAGCGTTGCGAGTCAGCATCATCGAATTCATGGACACGGATGCTTTCAACGTGTCAGTTGAGAACTGCGAGTCGTTTTTGGACCCACTGATCGAATCCTGGGATATCGATCTAACAACTTTCGGGATGGAAATCGTTTTGAATCGAAGACTAATTCCGGGTTATGCAAAGAAATTTGAGTTTGTCGAAACGGAACTTGCTCAAACAGACGAAGAGCCAGGGCTCAAAGAATTCCTTCGGCACCAGTCCGCGAGTGGCGATGCGACCGAGGAAGAAATCGAGTTTCTAAAGAGGCTGAGGTTCGACGGGAAGCGCCCGACGCCGCTTTATTATTACCGGGAATTGCAGAATCTCAGAGACCCTCTTCATTTTCGCGCGCTCACGGCCCAGACCCTGCGAAGAAAAACGCGGGGCCAGTCCCAGCCCGAAGGATCGGTCGCCCCGATGCATAAATACCTGGAGACGGATGGCATCGAGAAACAGATGCAACTTAACGGCAGCAAAAAGGCAATACAGCGTTGGGCAGGGAGCAGAGGCAATACGACCAAGAAGCAAAGAGGGAAGCCAGGGAAAGTTTCACCTGCTAGAACGAAGAGGCTCTTATGAGCGATAACGTTATCGTCCAGTTCGTCGGTTTCGAAGCGAAAGCACTCGTCCGCGAATACAATTTCCATGTGAGGCAAGCTTCGAGCGAGATCCGCGAATTTACGCTGACAATTGTGAACGAGGCATTTAATTCCCGGCGCGTACGCTACCAAGACGCCCCCGAGATCTGCTCTCTAAGGCTCCACCGTGAGCTGGCCACTTATTCAAACTGTCCCCCGCAAGCACATTACCGTATCAGCGAGATCGATCTGGACGAGTACCGCAACGCCCACGCACCAAAGGCTTCGGGCAACACATATAAGCCCAAGCCTGCCGAAAGCCTATAGCGCGGTTGCCCGTCATTTCCTTTCCGAAGTCGCCGCGATTGCAAAGCGCAACTAAGTGAATCCCCAGCGATGAGACGGGGAAGTCCTCAACAGCAGAGTTTTTCTGCGACGTTCCAATGTCAGGGGATCGCGCCCCGAGGACCCGCTGTGAGACCTTGGAAGCTCCATTAGGAGCCTGCCGCCGATTGCAGGCGGATGACGAGCTACACGGAAGTAATCTGCCACACTGAGTAGGCGGTTTCGCGGACCGCTGGGGCAGGCAATTCGATGATTGGGATAAATTGGGATAAAGGCTATGCTCGCCAGAAAGATTGGCAGTCATCTCTGAATCTAAGAGCGCTTGGGATTTAGTGGCGGAGGAGGAGGG
>QHZB01000105.1 GCA_003224525.1 Acidobacteriota bacterium
CTCGACCGGCGGCAATCTCCCAGAGACTCTTGGCCCCCTGCTGAGTAAAGCGGGCGCGCCAGAGCCGCACGGTATTGCGATTGGTCTTTAACTGCTGCGCCAGGGAATTCTCGGATTGACCCGCGGCGGCGCCCAGCACGATCCGGCAGCGGAGGACCACCTGCTGGGGGGTGCCGAAGGCAGAAACCCACTGCTGGACTTGCTGTCTGTCCATGTCGCTCAACGCCAAAGCAGGAACAGGAGAGGGCATAGCGAAGGATAGCGCACTCTATTTGCGTTGTCAAGTTATTTGTTGGACACACCACTAGTGATGCTCGAGGGACTGATTTGTATTCTGATGGCTGCGCCGTTTGCCCTGGTGCTTTCGGCGCTGGGCGGAATGCTGGGGTACGCGATCCAGGCGGGGTATTGGCTGCATAAAGGCACTCCTGCCATGTTGTCGATTGTTTTCCTGTTCACGCCAGCGTTCCAGGGCGTGGAAAGTTGGGCGAAGCTGCAGCCGGAGACCTTTGAAGTGCGGACGGCGATTGAGGTGAATGCGCCGCCGGAGAAAGTTTGGAATCAGGTGGTGGCGCTTGCGGAGATACCGCCGCCGAAGGAATTGTTGTTTCGCGCCGGGATTGCGTATCCGATTCGGGCGGAGATTTCCGGGCACGGGGTTGGCGCGGTGCGGCATTGCATATTCTCGACCGGGCCATTTGTGGAGCCGATCGAAGTATGGGATGAGCCCCGGCTGTTGAAATTTGGCGTGACGGCGAATCCGGCTCCGTTGAACGAGGTTAGTCCGTACGGAAATATTCAGCCGCCGCATTTGCACGGCTACTTCGTTTCGGAGAAGGGACAGTTTTCGTTGACTCCGTTACCCGGAGGCAGGACGCGGCTGGAAGGTACGACGTGGTATCAGCATACGATGTGGCCGGCGGCGTACTGGCATTTGTGGTCGGACTACATCATTCATCGGATTCATTTGCGGGTGCTGGAGCATATACGAGCCGAAGCGGAGCGAAATTGAGTGCAAGGGAATGAATGATTTTTCGACGTGATGGGTTGGGACTCGCGAATAGCGCTCGTCGACTCGTTGGCAGAATCGCAGTTGGGTTGTGGTTGGCACAGGCTGAGCCTGTTCTATATGAGGGACCAGCTCAAAATTGTGCTCTCTCGACGCCGCTACTGATTATCCATGGAGCACATCCCTTCTGCTTTGGTCGTCGGTCGGCTATTGTTCCATTGTGTGGAAGGACTCCGCATTGCTGCAATTCCGTCCCCGGGATTACAAGAAAAAGCAGATCTATCTTTCGGCTGCGCTAATCGCGGCGGCAATGGCATCTTCGTGTGGGAATGACCGGGATGGGGTCGCTCATCTTCGCGTTGCCGAGGTGCCCGTCCACGCTCTACTTCAGAGTTCCGCGGATCCCACCATCGCATTCCCGGAATTGTTTCCGCTCCAGGTCGCGGTGTATTGGACCAACCCTGATGAAGGCGTCCTGGGAGTGGCTCACGCCCTGCGGGAGATGGGAATCCCTTTTTTCGTAACCCGGGACTTTTCCCGTGCTATTCATCATCGCCTCATCATCATTTATCCCAGCGCCGATTCCACAACCTTTGCCGCCGGACAAATCGAGGAATTGACGCGGCACATGCGAAGTGGCGGCAGCCTTTTCGCAGTAAATGCCGTGGCCCGCAGTTTGGGTGCGCTGTTCGGATTTACCGCCGTTACGCCATCGCGTCAGCGGTACCTTGTGAATTTCTCGGCTGGATTAGATCCCGCACTGCGCTATCTGAATCGGCCCGAGGAGTTGCAAGTTCCCTTGGGTGCTCCCAAGTACGGCAAAATCTTCTGGACGAACGGTTACAGCCCGGCGGAGACGGCCGTGGTGCTCGCTCATTTTGAAGATGGTTCAGCCGCCGTGCTGCGCAAATCGTGGGGCAAAGGGGCCGCATACGTCTGCGGGGTCAGCTTTCATGATGTGGTTCTGCGAAACCAAGTCAACCGGGACTACGACGCGGAACGGCACTACATCAATGCTTTCGAGCCCGGCGCAGACGTTTGGTTGCTGCTGCTCCGGGCCTGGTATGAGACCGCCGAACCGGCAGCGGTGCGTATCTCCACCATCCCCGGCGGCCAGATGTCCGCGCTGCTGCTTTCGCACGACATCGATTGGGAGAACTCCTTCACCCCGGCGTTATCCTTCGCGAAAGCGGAAGCAAGTCTCCAGACTCGCAGTACCTTTTTCATACAGACGAAGTACGTCAGCGACGCCAACAGCCACGCCTTCTTTTTTGGAAAGAACCTCGCCGATATGCGGGGCCTTTTTTCCAGCGGTCATTCGATCGGCAGCCACTCCATCATTCACTCGCGCGGATTCAATAAATTTGAGCTGGGTACTGGCGGCGAGGAGTATCCCGTTTATCAGCCGCGCGGAACAGGATTTGATACCTCCACAGGGGCCAGCGTGTTCGGCGAGGTGCGGGTTAGCAAGCAATTGCTGGATGGAGAAATTTCGAGGCAGTATACCGACTTTTTCCGCGCGGGGCACTTGCGTGTTCCCCCAACACTGCCCGAAGCGTTGCAGCGCTGTGGCTACCGGTTCGATTCCTCTTTTACGGCGGATGACGTCCTGTCGAATTTTCCATACGCTCTTCCGCTAGGACTTCTTTTCGAGGAAGACAGCGGGATTTATGAATTCCCCGTCACCATCGATGATTCGGAGGACCCGCCGTTGGCGCAGCGTGTAGATAACGCGCTCGAAGTCATTCGCGCCAATGCGGAAAATGGCGCCCCCAACGTTGTCTTGATCCACACAACGGAATCTCAGGGGAAACTTCTGGCGGAAGAGGAGCTCTTGCGCCGGTTGCCGCCCGGTGTCACGGCCCTGGACATGGAAAGCTTCGCGCGCTTCTGGCGAGCGCGCGATCGTCTCCAATGGACTATCCGCGCGCCGAGAGACCAGGGCCAGATGGAACTGGAAGTGACCAGCGATGAGCGGATTGAGGGTTTGACGTTTGAATTCCAGCGCGAAATTGCCGATGTGAAGGGAGACGCCAAACTGCTTCCGGATCGCCGGCGAATCCTTCTGCCCACGCTAGAGACCAAGGGGCGGATCCAAATCCGAATACAATTTCAGAACGGCCAATAAAGCCAATAAAAGTAGTGAACCCGCGGTGACGCGGGTCAAAAAGGGAAGGAACTGAATTCGAGTCCTGGCGCGATAGCATGAGCGTCACCATGCGCGCCGGCAAGTAGGCCGAAAACATCAATGGTGCATCCTTCGGGAGCCTGTAAAAAGTATGGTCCCAGACTCCGTGCTCAAGTCAGTGGTGACAGCGGCCGTGTACCTCTAGGTACGCTGATCCCGTTCAGGAGAGTACTCCATTCTCACAGTCTGGGCCGTCTCGCATGGCAAATTGACTGGGAGGCAAAGCCATGCCGAGAAAACGGAAGAACAACAAAGAGAAAACAGGTGCTCCCATGCTGCATTCGCTCAACCCCAATGGGCGGGAGTGGACATGGGGCAACGGAGATCTATATCGCCGTTCCTGCGGATCGCGATCCGCAACCCGTACGCCACGTTTCGACCTTTACGGAAGACCTCCATGCCGCGGCGGCCTGGCTGAAAGCCTGCCCGATTGAGACGGTGGCCATGGAATCAACCGGAGTATATTGGATCCCGTTCTTTCAAATTCTGGAAGCACGGGGATTTCAGGTCCTGCTCGTCAAACACACGTCATGTGAAGAATGTGCCCGGACGCAAGTCCGATGTTTCCGACTGTCAATGGCTGCAGTATCTTCACTCGGTGGGTTTGCCCAACGGATCGTTCCGTCCAGCCCAGGCAGTCTGCACCGTACGTGCGATCCTCCGACATCGGAACAATCTGGTGCAAATGGCTTCCGGTCACGCGCAACACAAGCAAGAGGCGCTCGATCAGATGAACGTGCAATGTGCACCACGTGATCAGTGATCTCACCGGCCTGACCGGCCTATCGGTGGGATCCCCCAAGCCACATTCGTTGCGGAGAGCCAGCTTCCTCTGAATTGAGGGCTACTTACATACCCGTATTACCCGCTACACGCATAAGTGAGGTTCGTTCCCGGCGCATTCCGAGCGGATCGCGCACTCGGAAACTAGTTGCGTGATGTTTCCAATGTGAAACAGACTGCGAGCATCGGCGGTGACGTTAGGATTCGTCGAGGACGCGCTTGTAGTAGGCTTCGTAGGCGGGGATGACGTCGCTGGCGCAGAAGTTTTTCTTGGCGTTGAGGCGGGCGATTTTACCCATTTCGCGGCCGCGGTCGGAGCGGGACAAGAGTTCGATGGCGTGGCGAGCGGCTTCCTGTACATCGCCGGGTTCCACCAAAAATCCATCCACGCCATGCTCGACGACTTCGGACACGCCGCCGACGTTTGTGGCGATGACGGGAACTTCGCAGGCCATGGCTTCGAGGGCGGCCAGGCCGAAGGATTCGAGCTGAGAGGGGAGGAGGAAGAGATCGGCGGCGGCTAGCTTTTCGTAAACGTTGTCTTGTTTGCCGAGGAAGAAAACGTCTTTCTGGAGTTTTTTCTTGCGGACCAGGTATTCGGCGGCGCCGCGGTCGGGGCCGTCGCCGATTAGGACTAGCTTAGCGGGCATTTTGGCGCGGACGATGGCGAAAATTTCGATCGTGTCGGTGAGGCGCTTGACGGGGCGGAAATTGGAGAGGTGCATGAGGATGGGTTCGCCGTTGGGGGCCCACTGGGCGGCGAGGCCTTTGTCGGCGGTGCGATTGTAGAGATCGCAGTTCACAAAATTGGGGATGACTTCGATGGCGCGCTTGATGTCGAACTCTTTGATGGTTTGATTGAGGAGATAGCGGGAGATGGCAGTGACGCCATCGCTCTGCTCGATGGAAAAGCGCGTGATGGGGAGATAGCTGCGGTTGCTGCCGACCAGGGTAATGTCCGTGCCGTGGAGAGTGGTGACGAAAGGCAGCCGCCGCGGCGCGGCCATGGAGCGCGCGAGCAGGGCGCTGACGGAATGGGGAATGGCGTAGTGGACGTGGAGCAGATCGAGGGATTCGGATTCGAAAACTTCGAGCATTTTTGTGGCGAGGGCAAGCGTGTACGGCGGATGGTCGAAAAGTGGGTAGGAAACCACTTCCACTTCGTGGAAATGGATGCGTGGATCGTTGGGGTTCATGCGGATCGGCGGGGCGTAGCTGATGAAATGAACGTCGTGGCCGCGGGCGGCGAGTTCCATGCCGAGTTCGGTGGCGACGACGCCGGAGCCGCCGTAGGTGGGGTAGCAGGTGATGCCTATGCGCATAGGAGTTTTCAGTCTTCAGTAAGAAGCAAAACAAATGCGTTTTTCGATCTCATTTTTAGTAAGAAGCAGGTAAAAGCGCGTTGCTGGATCTTGCTCGCCGTATGAAGCAAAAACAAATGCGTTGCTCGATCTCGTTTTTAGCAAGAAGCAAAGCAAAGGTATCGCTCGAACTCGTTCTTAGACTTGTGACCTGCACTCTGTAGCCTGTAACCTGAGACACTAACATAGAGATCGCTTCAAAGACCGCAGTGCGTTGGAGCGCCGGCGATGCCCGTCTTAACAGGGGCACGCCACAACGGCAAGAAAGAGAAGCACGGGTCTGAAGACCCGCCACTACAAATGCCGGCACGGCGGCTTGCGGGGGCGGGGAGCCGGATGCTAGAGTCGCGCCCACCCGCATGTCGCTGTACCGCGACATGCTATTAGACGCGAGGAGAAGGAATTCCGTGACACGACTTTCAGGCAAGGTGGCGCTGGTCACAGGCGGAGGTACGGGGATCGGTCGGGCGATCGCGCTGGCGCTTGCGCGGGAAGGCGCGAGCGTGGCGGTGGCGGGACGACGGCTGGAAAAGCTGCGAGAAGTGATTAGCGAAGTCCAGAAACAGGGCGGCGCCGGGTTGGCGATGGAGTGCGATGTGACGCGCGCGCGAGAGGTCGAACGGGCGGTGAAGGGAACGGTGGAGCGATTCGGGCGGCTGAATGTGCTGGTGAACAATGCGGGAACGCTGCATGTCTCGACAGTCGAGGGGATCAGCGAAGAAGAGTGGGACCGCGTGATGACGGTCAATGTAAAAGGGCCGTTTCTGATGTCGCGTGCGGTGCTGCCGGAGTTTCGAAAATGCGGCGGGGGAGCGATCCTGAATATCGGGTCGGTGCTGGGGCTGTTCGCGGTGAAAGACCGGGCGGCGTATTCCGCTTCGAAAGGCGCGGTGACGATGTTGACGAAGTCCATGGCGCTCGATCACGCGCATGAAAAGATTCGCGTGAACTGCATTTGCCCCTCGGTGGTGGAAACGGATTTGGTGAAGGGCGTGTTCAACGAAACGGAACGAGGACAGGAGATGCTGAAGGCGCGGCTAGCGACGATTCCGCTGGGCCGATTGGGGCGGCCTGAAGACGTAGCGGAGATGGCGGTCTTTCTGGCTTCGGAGGAATCGTCGTGGCTCACGGGGGCGGCGATTGCGTTGGATGGCGGGGTGACTGCTTCCTGACGGGGCTCAAAACGCGATGACCAAGAAAATGTCGAAAGAGGAGAAACGGGTCACGCAACTCGTGCGGCGGCGGATGAAAGAAAGCCGCTCGACGGAGCTTTTGGGATTTGACGTGGAAAGCGTGCACGCGGGACGGGCCATTTTCCGGCTGGACGTGCGGCCGAACCACAAGCAGATTCACGGCGTGGTACACGGAGGAATTTTGGCGGCGCTCGCGGACACTACAGCGGCGATCGCGGCTTATACGGCCGTGCCGAAAGGGACAGAGATCGCCACTGTGGAGTTGAACATCAACTACCTGGAGCCGGTGCCGGGCGGGCGCATCAAGGCGGATGCGCGGGTGTTGCGCGCGGGGAGAAATTTTGTCGTGACCGAGTGCGAAATATTCAACGAGGACGGGTCGCTGGCCGCAAAGGCGCTGCTCACCTTCGGAGCAACCGCCGGGCATTCACTTCACAAGTAGAGAGCTTACTCTTCGCCACCCTGGGCCGATTCTTCTCCATCCTTGTGGACGTACTTGATCACGCGCTTGAAGATGAGCAGGTTGGGGCTGCCCTGGCGAGTGAGCTTGATGCAATCGCGGTCGTACCATTCAACGGTGCCGCGAAGGACTTCACCATCCTCAAGAACGACAGCCATCGGCGTATGCGACTGCATCTGTTTGACCCAGTAGAAATTCTCGGCGTGGGTCGTTTCCGGCGGCGCGGGCTTCTTGTTAGGGATAGGACCGTTGTGCTGAGGGCGGGGTGCGCTCGGCTCCTTGACGTCCGGGAAGCCCGGACGAAACAAACGACGGTTCACCATGACTGCTCCTTCTAACCTACAGGGGTGGTGTATCTGTTATCTATGATGCATTCGGAAGTCTGTGGGTTACAGTCTAGCGATTTATTCTTGTAATTGCGAATATTCGCGGACACCAATCAGGAATGGGTGACGGAAGCCCGCGAAGGTGCAGGCGCAAGAGATGCGGCCAAGGCGTCCAGGCCGAGTTGGCGGTTCAAATTGCGGCGCGCGCCAACGTAAAGTTCGTCAAAACCGGCGATGGCGCGGAGAACCCAGGCAGAATCCACAGATTTCGCGAGCGATTCCAATTCTTTCGCGAGCGGAGCATTGCGCAAGACCGGTTCTTTCACTTTGGACGTAAGTTCAAGGAGATCGGTGAGCAAGCCATAGAAGACTCCGATCTGATGCTCGAAAGAGGAATCGCGATCCTTGGCCAAGGCCGAGGTGTCTGAGAACAGCTGGGCGAAACCGTGACCTTGCGCGGCGCGTTCGAGGATGCGCAGCGCGCTTCTGCGGCGCTGGGCGGCCGCCTCGACATCCATTTCGATGGCGAGGCCCGGGCTGCCCTCCGCGAGTTGCGCGGCGAGTTTGATTTCCGTGGGTTTGCGATCGGTCTTTTCTTTCAGAATCTTTTCCACGGCCGCCTGCGGCAGCGGGGCGAAATGAAATTGCAGGCAACGGGAGACGATGGTAGGTAGAAGAGCATAAGGCGAGGGCGCGGTGAGGATCAGCGTCGCCGAGCCGGGCGGCTCCTCGAGAATTTTCAGGAAGACGTTGGCGACATCCCAGCGCATGGTCTCCGCGCCATCGAGGATGAAGACGCGGCGCCGGCCCATGGGTTGAAAGTAGGCGGCACGCTGGACGGCGCGCAACTGGCCGACGCGCAACATCGGGCGCGCAACGGGACTCTTCAGGCGGACTGGGTCGGGCACGAGCGCCCACACGTCAGGGTGCGACTGGAGAATCAGAGGCACGCGCTCGACGGTGGCTGCGTCGGCGCTCTCGCCACGCTCGGCGAGACCCTGTTCGAGCAGCGTTTGCGGATCGGCGAGCTGGGAAATGCGCTGACAAGTGGCGCACTCGCCGCAGAAGTCGTCGGGGAGGCGTTCGCAATTGGCGGCCTGCGCAAACATGCGGGCGAGAGTGAATTTGCCAACTCCGCGCGCGCCGGTGAAGAGCAGTGCGTGGGGAACACGCTTAGTGCGGAGAGCGCCGCGGAGCGCCGTGACGATACGTTCGTTGCCGAGAAACTCCTGAAAACCCATGATTAGCCACCACCCGCGCCGGAATCCCACGCGACTTGCGTGGAGGTGACTTTATTTACGGCGGCTAGCACGTCTTGGGCGATTTCTTTGGGCGAGCGCATCGCGCCGCGGGCCGCGTCGAAACACTCGATGGTTACCCACGGGGCTTCCAACGCGAGGAGGTCGTACATGTCCGCAGCCTGCTCGAGGTGGCGCAGGCTCGCTTCCAAAATGTCCTGTTTTGCGGTGGTGTAGGTTCTTGCGGATTTCTTGGCCACAAGCCTCTGCGCTTCGCGCGGGGGCACGCGCAAATAAAGAATCAGGTCTTCGCGGGGGAGCTCATAGATTCCGTATTCGAGGTGCTCGATCCAACGCCTGAACTCGGCGCGTTTTTCCGGGGCAACACGGGCGGTCTGATGAGCTAGATTCGAACCGATGTAGCGATCCACCAGGACGATTTTGCCGGCCTGCAAAGCAGATTCCAGGCGCGGCTTGGATTCGAACCGGTCTCCCGCGTAAAGGAGCGCCGTGAAGTGCGGGTCAAGCGTATCGAGGGGACCGAAGTCGCCGTTGAGAAACTGGCCGACCATTTTGCCGAACCAGGAATCGTATTGCGGAAATGCCGTTGAATAAACACTTTGCCCGCCTTCACCGGCGGCGATGATCCCGTGGAGCAGATCCATCTGCGTGCGCTTGCCGCTGCCATCGATGCCTTCGATGGCCACGAGCCTGCCGAGAGCCCGCCTACTTACATTGGGATGCAAACCAGCCTCAATTCCAAGATAACGCGCAGCCACCTAGGGCCGCAGGTCAGTCTAACCGCAGACATTCTGCGCCGCAATGCCGCGCATGCTAGGATTCAAATTCAAACATGACACAAACTTCGGTGCGGGAAAATCTGCTGCGAATTCAAGAGAGGATCGCTGAGGCGGCGAATCGCGCGGGACGTGGCGCGGAAGAGATCACCCTGATCGGAGTGTCAAAGACGCAACCGGCGAGCGCCATCCGCGAGGCCTATGAAGCGGGAGTGCGGCACTTTGGCGAGAATCGTGTCCAGGAGTGGGAAGGGAAGCGCGCCGGAACGGATGGATTGGCGGCGAAGTGGCACCTGATTGGTCATTTGCAGAGCAATAAGACGGCGCGGGCGGCGAGACTTTTTCACAGCATAGACTCCGTCGATGATTTCGCGATCGCGCAGCGGTTGGATCGCACCCTTGCTGAGGCTGGCATCACCGGCAAACTGCGGGCGCTGATTGAAGTGCGGGTGGCACCAGAGGAGACGAAGAGTGGGGTGGAAATAGGCGAGCTTCCGAAACTGGCGGAAAGTTTTGGCGATCTGCCTCGATTGGAGCTTGCGGGGCTGATGTGTATTCCACCTTTTCTGGAAAAGACCGAGCAAGTCCGGCCGTATTTCAAGCGCTTGAGAGAACTGCGCGACGAATTGGAAAAAAAACTCGGTCTCCGTTTGGCGGTTCTATCCATGGGAATGTCGCATGACTTTGAAGTAGCGATTGAAGAGGGCGCAATCGAAGTGCGCGTGGGTACGGCGCTTTTCGGGACTCGAGACATCAAGTAAAGATTCGTGAGGTACCGGATGCTGGAAGTCCAAGAACGGGAAGGAACCGTGATTTTTTCGGTGCGGGTACAGCCGCGGGCGAGCAAGGACGAGGTTGCCGGGGAGATGGGAGGCGCCTTGAAGGTACGGCTGCGAGCGCCGGCTGTGGAGGACCGCGCGAACGAGGCACTGGTGGAATTCCTGGCGCAGCTTTTGAAAACACCCAGGTCGGCTGTTAGAATTCAGAGCGGCGAAAGAAGCCGCACGAAACGCATTGAAATCCACGGTGTTACCCGGCAGCAGATCCTGGCGCTGTTGATGCAGGAAGTTTGAAGCTTCACGGTTGAATCTTGTGCGAGCGAAGGAGCTGATTCCCCGATGAGTGCAGATATCCAGGGCATCCAGAGCGATTTGCGGGCCGCCAAGATCGATGGCTGGCTCTTCTATGATTTTCGCGGACGCGATCCCATCGCGCAGCACATCCTGAGCCTGCCAGAAGGAATGAGGACGCGAAGGTGGTTCTATTTCGTTCCGGCGAAGGGAACGCCAAAGAAGCTGGTGCACAAGATCGAGACGCAGTCGCTGGCGGCATTGCCCGGGGAGACGCTGTATTATTCGGCGCAGGATGAACTGCGAAAAAATCTGAAAAAGATGTTTGGCCGCGCGAAGAACGTGGCGATGCAATACTCACCAAAAAACGCGATTCCGTATGTGGCGATGGTGGATGCGGGAACGATCGAACTGGTGCGCAGCTCCGGGCCGAAGGTGGTCAGTTCAGCAGACCTGGTGCAGAAATACGAAGCGTGCTGGAACGGGGAGCAGCTCGAATCGCATCTTTCGGCAGGCGTGGTCATCGACCGGATCGTGCGCGAAGCTTTCCAGTTTGCCGCGAAGAGCGTGCACGAAAACAAAACGCTGACGGAATTCGATTTGAAGAACTGGATATTGAAGGAATTCGATGCCGCAGGAATTTGGGCCGAGGAAGGACCTGACATCGCGGTCAATGCGCATGCCAGCGATCCTCACTATGGGCCCACGGCGGAGTCCGCCTCGCCGATCCGTGAAGGCGACTTGCTTTTGATGGATGTTTGGGGGAAGAAGAAGGCGCCCGGGAGCGTTTATTACGACATCACCTGGATGGGATACCTTGGCGCGAAAGTGCCGGAGAAATATGCGAAGGTGTTTGGTGTGGTGCGCGATGCGCGCGATACGGCTACTGATTTGATTCGCAAACACATTGCGGCCGGGAAGCCGCTGCAAGGATGGCAAGTGGACAAAGCGGCGCGCCGCGTGATTGAAAAAGCGGGTTATGAGAAATATTTCTTTCACCGCACCGGGCACAGCATTGGAGAAAGTGTGCACGGCAACGGCGTGAATATGGATGGACTCGAAACACATGATGTGAGGCAGTTGATCCCGCGCACTTGCAATTCGATCGAGCCGGGAATTTATCTGCCGGAATTCGGCGTGCGCAGCGAAGTGGATGTATATATCGGCGAGGATGAGGCTCGCGTGACGGGCTCGGTTCAGAAGGAAATTCTGGCATTGCTGGCATGAGCCTGGAATAGACAGAAGGAAGATGAATGGCAGACGAGATGGCAACGCCGGCGGCTCCGCCGCAGGATTCTAGACGCGAGACGATGGCCTTCGTCGTTGGTGTGGCAGGATGGCTCGTGCCTGGCCTGGGTCACGCTCTCATGAAGATGTGGGGCCGCGCAGTGGCGTGTTTTTTGACGGTAGGCTTGCTGGTGATTCTCGGCGCTGGGATGCGGGGCAATGTCTTTAGTTCAAGGGGGAACGACGCCTTCGATTCGCTGGGTTATTTGGCGGATCTGGGAACGGGAACGTTTTATCTGCTGGCCAGGTCGCTCGAAACGGGCGGCGCGGACGTCTCGCACGCGGGCGGCGATTACGGGACGCGATTCCTCGCGGCAGCGGGTGTGCTGAATCTGCTGGCGGCACTGCATGCGTATGAAGCGGCGCGAGGACGCAAAGCATGAACGCAGGAATGGGGTTCCATCTCAGTCATTTCCAATCATTGCTGCTCTTCGCACTGCTGATTTCCATCGCGTTTGGCTTCCTAAGCCGGCGGCGGCCGATCGACCGAGTGAAATACATCGTGTGGTCGCTGTTTCTCTTTCTGTTGATCGGGGTGGGAATCGGATGGGCGATGTATCCGTTCTCACGCTGAAAGAACACTATTTGCGGATGAATTGAGAATAATTTTCCGCGGATGCTATTGTCGTTAGCGGGCCGAGGTCGCTCAGTGGTAGAGCAGCCGATTCGTGACCGGAACCTGACGCAACGCGAGCAAACGGAACCTACCTACATCCATAGGAATCCATAAGATAATAAATCAGTTATATTGGCCCTGTTTTACTGTTTAGAACTTCGTGCGTTACTCTCCAGAACCGCGCGACCCATCTTCGTTCGCAAGTCGCGCTGGGCGAGCCCGGCGGAGTTCCAAGACGCCGTTGTCCTTCGGTTTGGAGCCAAGAAATACAGTATGCCGAAGGACGGTAATTGACCTAAACTGCTGAGGCTCTGACCGACGGGAGGAATCCATGGCCACCATAGCCCAGCATCAACAGCCCACTCCGGAGCGCTTCTTCAACGCCATAAACGCCTATGAGCAGACCGAGGCAATGAAGGCTGCAATTGAGCTGGAAATCTTCACGGCCATCGCCGAAGGCAATGTTACCGCCGCAACGATTGCGAAGCGCTGCGAGGCCGCGGAACGCGGCGTGCGCACCCTGTGCGATTTCTTAACCATTCACGGCTTCTTGACCAAAGAAGGAGCCCAGTACGCTCTCGCACCGGATTCAGCTTTATTCCTCAACCGGCATTCGCCGGCATATATCGGCACGGCCATTGAATTTCTGCTCGCC
>QHZB01000298.1 GCA_003224525.1 Acidobacteriota bacterium
GATTGACGATTGCAAAATCATAGTCATGGAATAGTTGATGAGTTGGAAGGGCTTTCTGAGAGTGGTACAGAGACTTGATATGCTTTCTGAGATTGCCGCATGTGCATTCGCAATGGTAGCCGTCAGCGTCTTCGGACAAGAGGCGAGCACAAAGCCGGACAACACGCCACACACGGCACCCGTGGCTCAGGCACAGAAGCCACACAGGGTCCGCGTCGAAGAGGATGTTCAAAAGGCAAAGCTAGTTCACATGGTCTACCCTGTGTACCCGCCCGCTTCTAACAAGCGCCTAGATGGCACAGTCGTTCTTCACGTAGTCGTTGGCAACAGCGGTGATGTCAAGAGCGCCCGATATGTTTCCGGCCCGACTAGACTCGTAAACTCAGCGGTCAACGCAGTGCTGCAATGGCGATATAAGCCGACGTTGATTAATCACGTGCCTGTCGAGGTGGACACCACGGTCACTTTAGTGTTTCCCCCACCTGAGAAACTAGGACCACCCTTCGCAAACAAGTAACCCCATGGCCAGCGCCAGTCGCTCCAGACGCGGGACAGCCAGGCCCACAACACACGGTCCAGGGCAGTTAACTTGGGGCGGCGGTTTCTTGCAGAACACTGAAGAACGCCGATTTGGTGCCGGAGCGCCAGATTCTCCAACTCAAGGGCAGTGCGCGAACGCAAGATCGAATACGGAGTGGAAAGGAGTGTCGCATGAAAAATGAGCATCAGCAGAGAAAACGGTGAAAAAGCATAATTCCCATCTTCTCATACAGATCGGTATTTTCGTGAGGCACAGATGGAACATCCTTGGAGATCAGCCGCCCAAGGAGTACCCAAGAAACTTTGCTCTACTGGAACCGATGAGCAGAGAAATCGCCAACTTCAGCTTCGAAGGGAAGTTGAAGACTTCCATTGAAGAGCCCGGGCAGTCTCAGCAGGAGTTGGATTTCGGTTCGTGGCAGGCGACGATCTCGTACGGCTTTCCCCAGCCGGATGGACGACGGCCGCCAGGCACTCCCGATGCACACGGCGCTGCATTAATCGCGCAACTAGGGCCTGACAAATTCCTTGTTACAGGAGTAGACGCAGGCGTCAGTTTACACCTGCCCGGCCGGCTCCCCGGACTCAGAATGCAGATTCTTACCGCACAAGAAGGCTCTTACCACAACGGAAACAACCGCCTAATGCGTCGTAGAAACGCTTGCCGCTGATGGCAAGCGCTCAAACACAATCACAGCGCTGTCGTAGTCACCGCGCAAACTTAGCTGCAGACCACGATGCAACAGGTCCAGGCCACTGATTTTCTCAACTCCTTTGAGAGCATCATCCGTAGTTTCAACGCGGTAGGTAGCATCTGGATTCATACCCTGCAACTCAAGAGGAGGAACACTCCGTCCGAAGCGCTGTGCGTGAAGATATGCAAACAGCACGGCTCATGGGCATCTTCCGCCACATATTCAACGGCGCTGAAGTCTGAATCAGGCGAGCGAAGGCGGTATAACTTCCCGTTCTGCACAGTGGGACGAATCCGCTTGTAAAGAGCGATCATCTTCGCGGCGAGCGCATTGTCCTCATCGTTCCATTTGTTCAGATCGGCGCCCAGCGCCAATGCGCCGCTCATAGCTACTTCGAAGCGAAACTTCAATGGAGTGGCTCGCGCGTGAAGCCAGTCTGGCGCGTCGGTAACCCATGCGATCATCACGTGCGGCGTGTACGCCTGAGTGAAACCGCTCTGAATACTCAGTCGGTCCAGCGCATCGGTGTTGTCGGAGGGCCAGACCTGGTCGGAGCGACGAAGTATTCCCAGATCGACACGTGCGCCGCCTCCTGAGCAAGACTCGATCTCCAGCTTCGGATTCTTCGTGCGTAACCGGTCAAGAATCTCGTAGAGGTTCTGCACATAACGGACCCAGATCTTCTTCTGATCCGCCAATGGGGCCTCTGGCCATCCCGGTTCTGTCCAGTTTCGGTTGTAGTCCCATTTCAGGAGGGCGATATCGTTCTCGGTCACGAGCCGATCGAGCCATGAAAACGTGAACTCCTTCACGTCATCTCGGGCCAGATTCAGAACATAGTGCCCGCCGACCTCGATTTGGGGCCGGCCGGGAAAGTTCATGATCCAGTCTGGATGCTGGCGATAGAGATTACTGTTTTTGGCTACGCTTTCCGGCTCGACCCACAAGCCAAAATCCATGCCTAAAGCGTGCACGCGATCGATCAGAGGCTTCAGTCCATGGGGGAACTTCTGCGGGTTTACGTTCCAGTCGCCAAGCTGTCCACGCGCACCCGGCGAGCCAAACCACCCGGCATCGACGACATAGCGTTCCACGCCGAGCTTCGCCGCCTTTTCCGCCATGGCGATTTGCGGATTTTCCTCCACGGGAATGCGCGCCTCCCATGAGTTGTAGAGAATCGGCCGGAGCTTGGCTTGGCTGCCACTCGGAAGAATATGAGATAGCTCAAACCGATGCATCAGTCGCGATGCCTCTCCCATTCCGCTTGCCGTGAAACCTGCATAGAACGGCGGTGTATCTAGCGATTCCCCTGGTGCGAGCATGTAGGCAAAGTCAAAAGTATTGAAACCGCCGTTGACACGCACTTGTGCTGTCATTGATCGCTCGATGCTGATACGCCAGCTTCCACTCCAGCCAAGCGCTCCGAACCATAAGCGTCCGTGCTCTTCGTTCGCGCCAGACGTTGCCACGGCCAACCATGGATTTACTTCAGCTCCGGTGCTCCCGCGACGACTCTCCAGCACACGCGTGCCAGTGGGCAGAATGTCTGATTGCGGTTGCCACTCACTCGCCCACGCTCCCGTTAAGTAATGCAATGTAGCGCCGGTGCCGGGGGAGAACGTCCACGTTGCTGACTGAGCACTCTCTAGCATCACCGGCTCCGTTGTGCGGTTCTCAATGCGTGCACTGCGCTCGATAACGCCGGTTTCAGCATCCAACCGATATCGAAGCAACACGGTTAAAGCCGACCCAACGTCCTTCAGAGTGATTTCCAGTGAGTCTTTGTTCAGGAGCTGGTCGACGTAATGCAGCACGACTTCGCGATTGCCATTTGCAAAGGTCGCCTTCAGCGCCGGCTCGGCATACAGCGCTGCACCCCAACCGGGATATTCCTGCGGCGTCGCTGCAGTCGTGGATTCGAATGATGACCATCCCGGCAAGGAATGCACAGCGGCGAAGTCCTCAGTCCGCAACCGCTCGCCCCAATATGCGCTCTGCAGTTCGTTGCGTTCGTTCACGCCAAACGCGTAGCTTTCATCTCCAGCTTGCACGACCCAGAGCTTCTTATCGGATATGAACTGGATCCCATCGGCCGCACGTGCCGTGCTGACCAAAGGGGGAAAAAACATTAGAAGGAAAACGAGCAGCCAGAACGATGACGAATTCATGCTGTCGTGCCGAAGATTATGTCCTACTTGCTGATTGCGCTGGCAGACGCAAGGAAACAGACTTGCGCAGCGTGTCCTTGCCGTAGCGCCGAAGAGGATCTTGGTTTGCATTGCCACCTACCTAGCAGTCTTCGGTATCGTACACGTATGTCACAGACCTGATGCACCCCGAGAACTTACGAGCTAGCATTGGGTAACGGTGACCGTGAGCATTAAGAATCCAAGCACCTGCGGTGTGATTAAGATCAGATGTTTTCGTTGACATGAATCTCTTCCTGAAAGGCACGCTGGCTGCTGTCCTGAGCGCCCTCGCCTTTGCGATGGCGCAGGGCTCGCACGGGAACAGGGGATGTCACCCGAACAGCGCCTGCACTTCCATCAGGTCGAGAGCGGGCCGCGGATGAAAGATCTGGAGGCGTGGTTCAAGAAGCAGTTCGCGGAACGGAAGGTGGAGCCGAACTCCGGCCTTGGCGAGGCCATCCTTTATATGCAGAAATATTGGGACAAACTCACGCTGTTCCTGCGGCAAGCTGGGGCACCGCTGGACAACAACATCGTCGAGCGAACGCTGAAGATTCTTCATCGAAAGAACGCGCTACCAGGTAGAGGGAAGTGGACGAGAGTGCTTCCAACTCAGATGACCTTCGGCCTCTGC
>QHZB01000106.1 GCA_003224525.1 Acidobacteriota bacterium
CGAGGGTGAAGAGCCGCCCGAGGGCGGGCTGCACGCCAAGAACTTGGAAGAAATTGCCGATGACGTCGATGCTGGTGGCTGGCTCGGGCTGACCTCGGCCGGTAAGGCGAACGTTATCGGGGCTCGAGAAAGCAAAGTATCCAGTAACGTCTCGATAAGAGCGGCTCTGCGCGCGGAATTCTTCGTAGGCGTCCGATGAGTAGGTGGCGCAGGACAAGCCGCAGCTGGAGGGTGGCGGAGCAATCCATACCAACTCATGCGCATTGGGAAAAGGCAGCGGGCGCAGGAGGAGACTGTTGACGACGCTGAAAACGGCAATGTTGGCCCCGATGGCCAGAGTCAGAATCAGGACGGAGACGGCAGCAAAGCCTGGGTCGCTGCTGAGTGTCCGAAAAGTGTAACGCACGTCCTGGAGTAAATCAGTCCAGTAATCACTGAGCCGTCTCCGGCGTTCCGTTTTCTCTCCCATCTGTTGGCCTATCCGCTGCACGGTGCGCAAGTCTCCGAACTGGCGCTCGGCTTCTTTGTGGGCATCTTCGGGACGCCACCCTTGACCAATGAGGTCGTCGGTTTTGGCTTCCAGGTGGAAGCGCAGCTCATCTTTCACGTCGGCGGTTGGGTCGGGACCGAAGAATCGGGTGTAACGCCGCCAGAGCGGAATCGGTGTCATCCAATCTCCTCCGGCATCGGCAGTTGCGTTACACCGAGTACCTTGCCTACGGCTGTTGCGTAAGCCTCCCAGACCTTTACTTCATGACGCAGTCGACGTCGCCCTTCGGGCGTAAGCTGATAAAACTTGGCCTTGCGATTGTTCTCGGAGAGTCCCCATTCCGCTTCAAGGAGTTTTTTATTTTCAAGTCGCCAGAGGGCGGGGTACAGCGTCCCCTCTTCGACCAACAGGGCATCATCGCTTTGCCGGCGGATGAAGTTAGTAATGGCATAGCCGTGAAGCGGTCCCCAGACCAACGCCTTAAGAATGAGGACGTCCAAGGTGCCGCGAAGCAATTCCAATTTGGTTGTGTGCATTCGTACCCCTAGCGTTCCGAGGGAAGTCTCTCACGGCTCCCCTTGGAATGCAAGGGAAGGCACTCGATCCCACCGGCGCAATCGCTGAGATTCCTCGCGACCGATGGGCAATAGAGAAGTTAGCTACATCTTCGCGATTAGTACCGGCAAACGCACCAGCAGTGACCGACCAATCGCTGGAGAGAAGCCGACCATTACTAATCACGGTAAGCCAACATCAGATCACTTCTGTTGGTCGAATCCATCTGAAACCCTGGTCATCATTTCCCATAACCCCGTTTCCGGATAGGTTCGGAGTCGGCGACTATCTGCTCAGAATCGGTTTCTCCTCCAGCTCGAAATTGACCCCCGCGACACTGGGCGATAGACTCTGGTCGGAGAAGGCCATGGTTCGGTCCATCGCATTCCTGCTTACTTTCGTTGCGCTGGCCTTTCCCGCGCTTGCCGACGAAGGCCACCACCACGACGACCTCAGCGAACAACAGTTCGGGTCGGTACACTTCCCAACCTCCTGCAATCCCAAAGTTCAGAAGAATTTTGAGGGCGGAGTAGCGTTGCTGCACTCTTTCGCGTTCGAGACCGCAGAAGCTACGTTTCGGCAGATTGCGCAAGATGATCCCCACTGTGCAATGGCGCACTGGGGGATCGCTAAGACGTTCAGCCGCTGGGGAACCCCGAATCCCAAACAGCTGCAGCATGGTTGGGAGGAGATCAAGATTGCGAAGTCCCTTCCCGCCAAGACGGCACGCGAACGGAGTTACATCGCGGCACAGGCTGCGCTCTATGCCCACCCGGAGAAGAAAGACGAAAAGCGAGAGCAGAAGTACCTGAAAGCAATGGAAGCGCTCTATCGCCACTACCCTGGCGATCATGAAGGCGCGGCTTTTTATGCATTCGCACTGATGGATTCTGATCGCGACGACGACCCAACCCATGCCAACCGGAAGGCGGCCGCCGCTATCCTGGAAAAGCTGTTCCTGCTGGAGCCGAACCATCCAGGAGTAGCGCATTACCTGGTTCATACGTACGACTGTCCGGGAATGGCCGAGTTGGGACTTCCGGCGGCGCGGCGCTACGCGCAGATTGCTCCTGCAGCTCCGCACGCTCTGCACATGCCATCGCACATCTTCGCCCGTTTGGGAATGTGGCAGGAAGACATCGCTTCCAATTTGGCGTCCGTAGCTGCCAGTCGCAACGCCGTGTCCACGTACATGGGGGATGAAGGGCACCAATACCATGCGATGGAGTTCCTGATGTATGCCTACCTGCAGAGCGGTCGCGAGGCAGAGGCAAAAAGGCTCATCGAAGAAGTCCGATCTTTGCCGAAAATGAAAGACATGTATGGAGGTGGTTACGATCCACAAATTTCCGCTCTGACGATTTACTCGGCCTTCTGTGAGCTTGAGTTGCACCATTGGAAGGAAGCCAAGGCCTTGCCGCTTATTTCCCCGGTCGATGACGCCGACGTGTCCGTCACCTACAAGGCGCGGGCGATCGGAGCTGCCCGCAGTGGAGACTTAGCGACAGCAGGTGCGAACCTGCAAGCGATTCAGGACCTTCACGCAGTACTGGTGAAGGAGCAGAAACTGCCGATTTCGATCAATGCGGTAGAAGAGGATCAACGCGTGGTCTCCGCTTGGATCAACCACGCTGAAGGCCATAACGACGAAGCGCTGAAGACTCTCCGCGAGATCGCAGGGAAGGAGCGGGGCATTTTTGCACCCGACGGAGGGATTGCTGCCCACGAAATGCTGGGAGATATTCTCAGTGAAATGGGAAAGCCGGAACAGGCACTCATCGAATATGAAGCGGAATTGAAGCTCAGTCCCAACCGTTTCGACTCACTGTACGGTGCCGGGCGCGCTGCTGAAATAGCCAAGCAGCCGGGCAAAGCCACCGCCTACTACCAGCAACTGTTGAAAGTTTGCACCGGCGGCAACTCCAATCGCATCGAGCTCGCGCATGCCAAGGAGTTCCTGTCCGCAGTCGCGGCGCAGAACTAGTTCTGCGAGGGTGCATAAGAATAAGGCCACAGATAGAAGTGACCTCGTTCGCAACCGCTACTCGTTGGAGACGCAACACCTGCCGCCAGAACGCCGTTTCCGGACCGTGAGGGGCAGAGGCGACTACACGTCCACTTGAGTCCAGGCATCTCGTCAGGCATCTCGCACTCCATTAACGCTCCTAATCATCGTCAGGTTTAGAATCCTCCTGATGCAGAGGGTAGGCCCGACAATTTGCAAATGTCTTTGGGGGTGGTACGTGAACCGATTGGAAGCATACCGGCACTTCTACGCAGAGTTGGTCACCACGAGCGCCGGAGCAGCGAAGAACGAAGGGCTTAAACACGCGTTTGCATCTACGCCGAGAGAGCGATTTACCGGTATCGGACCGTGGAAAATATTTGCTGGGGGCAATTACGTCGAAACTCCCACAGACGACCTTGCGTTCCTCTACCAAGACGTCGTCGTGGCTCTTGCGCCGGAACGCCGAATCAACAACGGTGAGCCTAGTCTTCATGCAATTAGTCTTGCGGCGCTAAACGTGAAACAAGGGGAGAAGGTCCTCCATGTGGGGGCCGGAACCGGTTACTACACGGCACTGTTGGCGAGGCTTACGGGCGAGACGGGGACGGTTGTGGCCTATGAGGTCGAGCATGACCTGGCGCAGAACGCTATCCGAAACCTCAGCGATCTTTCAAATGTCACCGTCCAGGAACGCTCGGGTTCAGAAGCGCCGTTGCCAACTTGCGATGCGATCTATGTGAATGCGGGGGCGACAGCGCCCTTGAACGTTTGGCTAAACGCCCTGCAATTGCATGGTCGCCTGCTATTTCCCCTTACGCCGGCCGACGGTCCTGGAGGAATGCCCGGTGCGGGAGGCATGCTTCTTGTAACGCGCACTGCCACCGACCACTTTGATGCACGATTCGTCTGCGCCGCGATGTTTGTCCCCTGCTTTGGAGCGCGCGATGAGGAGACTGCACAGAAGTTGTCTGTCGCATTCAAGCGTGGTGATTCCAATAAGGTGCGGACCTTACGACGTAATTCAAAACCTGACGACAGCTGTTGGTGTGCGGGCAATGGCTGGTGGCTCTCTACCGCATGATTAACGCCGGACAACTGCCCCTGGCTCCCCGGCAGTCTAGTTGGGGGAAACGCCGTGCGGCTAATTGGCGTGCGTGCAGTGACTTCCTCGAACGCCGTTTCTTCCCGCCTAGGCCCGTAACGGGAGTTAGCCCACCGCTGCCAGGTCGATTGCTGGTGACAAGGTGATTTATCACCAGTTGGGTCAGCACCGAATAATGACCCGCACGGCAGCCCGTCTAAGCCCGCATCGCCGGAAGAGATCATTCAGTTTCCACCCGAGCAGGTTGTCCCGTAAGGGCCCGCATTACTGACATCGCCGGTCCATTGCTCGGAGTTCGCGGACTTGTCAATGACGGATTCGAGGTCAAAAACGGGGGCGCGGAGAGCGCCTTTTCTGCCCACACTATACGACACCATCGAGCGCGCATGTGTTCCCAACGATCAAATCGAAGGCTTCGGCGTGCAGGTGCCCAAAATAACTTGTCGAAATCACGCGTTATCGCCAGCGAACGCCGTAATCGTCGTGTGGAATCCAGGGAAAGCGGACCGGTTTCGCGAACTTACCAGAGTTGGCCTACCTGACGATGCATATCGCGGGAAGATGTACCTCACGTCTTCGTCCTCGAAGTAAGCAGGCCTACTTACCGCTCTTAATCGCGCTATAGATTTCGCGCACAAATTGGTCGGGCTGCACACGCCCATGCCCCCAACGCGGGTCGAAGTCACCTGTCAGATGTTCAGCCAGGATTTGACTCTCGTCTCGACCTGCGGCAACCAGTGGTTTCACACGATCGCGAACGGTCACGATCATGTCGCGGAAGGCTTTGACGTCTGCGCCGTTCGTCACCTCCCCGCGTGCTGGCACGATGCGGAACGCACGATCCGTCCATCCGTCGAGTGTGTTCACTAAGCCTTCGAGTGTGCCGCCTTGCGCGGGATCGATCGCCGGATAGCCATCGCCTGGAAACACTTCGCCGAGATAGATCAGTTTGGCTACATGAAAATGAACGATCGCGTCTGCGTTGCTGTAGCCTGGCTTTTGATGAACAACGTGGATTGACTCCCCGTTAATATCGAAGGCCAAGACTTCGGAGAATGCTACACGCGGACGGTCGACCCCGAGCTCGGTGAACCGTCGCGACAACGGTGGCGACGCGCCCATTACGTTGCCCCCTATACGTTGGAGCGCATTCTCATGCATGGCAACGAACGCCCCGCGTCGTCCCCATCCGGCATCACCCTCGGAATGCACCACGTCCTGCGGTCCAACGACCACGTACCGAATTGCTGATTTGGTCCGACTCGCAAGGAGGTTGCTGATGTACGGCGTGCTTGCAGTCGCGGGCGTTCCGACAAGTAAGGCGCCATCCTGCCCAACCGAGGCAACGACATTGCCCGCTGTGGTGGCAAATACCAGCAATTCCGGGGTAATTTCGGTTACGCCTACTGTCTCCTGAGCGCCAATCGCGGAACGATCCATCAAGGCCAGAGTGACTGGGATCAGAGTAATCACGCCGAGCAGCGTGCAAGTTTGACGAAAGGTCATGGGAATTGGACCTCCCAGAGATTTACAACAAAACTTACTTGTCACCGACCCAAGAGATGTTAATAAACCCAGAGACCGAACAGTAGGCTCCGAGATTTAACCGTGATCATCGGTCGGTACCAAGGGCGAAATTGTAAGACAGATTCAGCAGCTGCGTTCAAACGCCCAAACCCTCCTATTGACACTCTATACGTGGATCAGTATTATTCCTATCGAGAGCCGATAGGAGATATCTCTTGAACTCTGAATCGACAACCCTTTTGCAAGGGACTTTGGACATGCTGATCCTGAAATCGCTTGTCGCTGGCGAGATGCACGGACTGGGAGTCTCGCGCCGGATCCAGCAGATCACGGGCGGCACCTTTGTTGTTAAGCCCGGCTCGCTCTTTCCAGCTTTACACCGCATGGAGGAAGAGGGTTGGATTTCCTCCTTTTGGGGGGACTCCGAAAACAACCGCCGCGCGAAATACTACCGCTTGACCAAGGCGGGACGGAAGCAACTCGAAGTCGAAACCAAGCGATGGGGCCGCATTTCTTGGGCTATCGCTCAAGCTTTAGAAGCATCGTAGAGAGGTATTTGGTATGCCACTCTTTGTGAAAGCCCGAAGTTTCCTGCGTAATCTGTTTTCCGCTCGTCGCGTGGAGGTAGACCTCGACCAGGAAGTTCATGCCCACCTCGAATTACTGACCGAGGAAAACATGCGTGCGGGCATGCCGCCGAAGGAAGCGCAACGTGCCGCGCGGATTGAACTCGGCGGTATCGAGCAAGTGAAAGAACAGGTTCGCGAAGAACGGCTTGGCAATTGGCTCCACTCCGTAATCTCCGATTGTCGTTACGGTATTCGACAACTCCGCAAGAATCCCAGCTTCACTGCCGTCGCCGTCATGACCTTAGCCCTCGGCATCGGCGCCAACACGGCCATGTTCAGCATGGTCTATGGCGTCGTTTTGCGACCCTTGCCGTTCAAGGATGCAGGACGTCTCTACACCCTCTGGGAGCGCAACGCAAAAATGGGCTACGAACAAAACCCTCCTGCCGCAGGTAACTTTCGCGATTGGCGAGACCATAACCACGTGTTTGAACAAATGGCGGCGTTTGACTCCACCCAAACCTTCAATTTGGCAGGCAACAGCAGCCCTGAGCGAGTGGACGGTGCCGCCGTCTCCCCCGAGCTCTTTGCAGTTCTTGGTGTCTCACCCCTCATCGGCCGAGCGTTTTCGTTCCAGGAAGATCAGTTGGGTCAGAACCGCGTCGTGCTCTTGAGTTATGAACTCTGGCAGCGTCGCTTCAATGCCGATCCGTCGATCGTGGGCCAGCCCATCGCTCTCGACGGCAGTAATTCCACAGTGATCGGTGTGATGCCTCTGGGCTTTCATTTTCCGGGGGACACGGGAACGGTCCTGAACATTTTCACGGCCCCTGCTGCCCAATTGTGGGTGCCGTTGGCGCTGACCCCCAAGGCCTGGAGCGAGCGCTCCTCGCACTACCTCGAGGTCATCGGTCGCCTGAAACCCGGAGTAACGCCAAGTCAGGCGCAGACAGAAATGAATTCCATCGAAGATCAACTTGTCAAAGAATATCCGCGCGACTACATCGGTTCGGACGTCAATCTTGTTCCGCTGCACGCCCAGGTGGTGGGTAGCGTTCGCTCTGTGCTGCTCGTCCTTTTCGGAGCAGTCGCGTTTGTGCTCCTCATTGGTTGCGCCAACGTAGCCAATCTACTTTTGGCGCGCGCCACTTCGCGGCGACGTGAAGTCGCCATCCGTACTGCGCTGGGAGCCAGTCGTTCTCGCCTCGTCCGCCAGCTAGTCACTGAGAGCCTGGCTCTGGCGATCGCGGGAGGAGTCCTCGGCGTACTGATAGCGGCCTGGGGAATCAGCGCCCTCAAGCTGATTCTCCCGGATAATTTCCCCAGGACCGCAGACATTCATATGGACGGATCGGCATTGCTCTTCACCACCCTGGCTTCGGTGGCCACAGGCTTGATCTTCGGACTGGCGCCGGCATTCCGGGCGTCAAGAACCGATGTCACCAAATCTCTAAACGAGGGCGAACGCGGGACCGAAGGCTTCGGCCGCAATCGCCTGCGCAGCGTCCTGGTCATCTCGCAGGTTGCTTTGGCGGTGATCCTCCTGATTGGCACTGGCCTCATGCTTCACAGTTTCGTCCGCTTACTGCAGGTGGACCCGGGCTTCAAACCGGACCATCTCCTGACGATGGAGATCTCTCTCCCCGACGCCCGTTATCCGAACTCTCAGAAGGCCGCTTTCTTTAGCCTCCTTCTCGAGCACCTTCGGGCGCTTCCCGAGGTCCAATCTGCCGGAGCCATCGGGCACCTTCCCTTGGGAGGAGACATCGAAAGCTACGATATGGAGGTGGAAGGGCGCGCCAAGCTGCCCAATGAGTACGCCAATCCCTCTTGCCACGTAGTTATGCCAGGCTACTTCGAAGCGATTAAGCTCCCGCTCGTGGAAGGACGCTACTTTGGCATGCGCGATAGTTCGGACTCTCCACACGTCCTCATCATCAACGACGTTGCAGCGCACAACGTGTTCCCCCACGAGAGCCCCATCGGCAAGCGCCTGCAATTGGGATTTAACGGATTTACCGGGGAGATCGTAGGTGTTGTCAGGCACACAAGCCACCTGACTCTGGATTACGCACCTGTTGAGGAAGTCTACATGCCGTACCTCCAGGCGCCCTTTTGGGGCACTATGGCTCTCACTATTCGCACCGCGTCCGCTCCGCTCGCGCTCTCTCGGCCCGTACGCGAGATGATTCTGGCACTGGACAAGGACCAGCCGGTATCAAAGATTCGCACCATGGACGACGTAATGGGAGCCTCGGTGGCTGCGCTTAGATTTCGCACCCTGCTGCTGGGACTGTTCGGATTGGCGGCCTTGTTGCTCGGTGGTATTGGAATTTACGGCGTCATGTCCTACTCCGTTAGCCAGCGCACGCGTGAATTCGGCATGCGCATCGCGCTTGGTGCTGATCTTGCGCAGATACTCCGATTGGTGATCGCTCACGGACTAAAACTCACGCTTAGCGGTATATTGATCGGCGTTGCCGGCGGGCTTGCCCTGACGCGCTTTCTACGCAGTCTTCTCTTCAGCATCAGCGCCGCCGATCCGCTAACATTTGCGAGCGTTGCCCTCTTGCTCACACTGGTCGCGATGGTTGCCTGCTATATCCCCGCACGCCGCGCCACCAAGATCGATCCCATGATCGCTCTTCGCTACGAATAGGTCCGAATCGATTTCTTGTTCAGCAGTAAGGAAATCCGGCGTGGACACCCTCTGGCAAACAATCGCACGAATGACCGGCAACCCTTCCTTAGAACAACCTTCATAAACGTGTGGGGCCTTGCGGACATTCCTGACGCTTGTGCCCGACTCCCAGCTGTGGCACCCCATGCTGTCCAGAAGTCAAGTCGCGTTCTCGTCCAATTGAGCGGCGGCCTTTCGCTGCGGATTCCACATGGCCGCGAACGCTGTTGATCAGGACCTGACTTGAAACTCATTCAAGAGTGTGTATCTGCATCGGCGCCCCGACATGGTGCTTCCGGTGCATCAACGATAGGGTTCTGAGTGACAATGCCCAGCCCCGAGAACTATGCTCTTACTTAAATAACGAAACGACAATCTGTGAGGCTTAATGGATCGAACGGCAGATTTAGACTCAGCTCTTGGCTTCGTAATTCGTCGGATTGCGGAACAAGCCAAGCTGTCAGGCGAGTCGCTCAGCGAGGAACAACGTTTGTTGCTCAAGTACCTTCCTTCTGAAACGCCAGCAAACTGGGATCCAGAATTTCTGGTGCTGGTTCCCAGAAATATCAACCTCGAGCGAGTATGTGCACTAGGAAAGGCCGCATACCTCTATAACCGTCAAGTAAATCCATCATCGCTCGATTGGGAGTTTGCATTTGCTGTCTTTACACTCAATCGGCACCCTATGGGGGGGTCTTCTACAATGGGCAGGCATGAAACTCCGCAGATCGAAGTGGGACGGCCTTCAACTTATTGGCACCGGCTTGGTGCCCATAGTGGCTGTGGTCCTGCTTGTCTGGAACGCAGATGGGCCCTTGTTCCGATCGGTAGCAATCGGTTCGGGATGCGTTGCTAGTATGTTCTTAATGTTCTTTGCTTCGAGGCGCATCGAAAAACGGCGATTGGAAGAATACATTGAGAGATGCAGGCCTCTCGCTTTGTCGGGTCTGTGATTCAACTGCCCGATTAGTGGTTCACGTCCATTTGACGAGCTCCCTTTCGCGGCGGATTCCATGTGGACGCGAACGCTGTTTATCGGGGACTGAGCGGAGCTTTTAGCGAAACGGGCTTCGCCTTGACCGTCAAGATGCCGCTATACTCTCCGTCATGAACACGTTCGAGCCTCTCTTGTCGCTTAAACTTTCCATTCAGCGCGCCCTGCTTGGAGAGGTCACGGGACGACTGATTGCTGTCACCTGTGGACTGGAAGAACGGCACATTCAAATTCGGGCGTATGTCTCCGGGAAGGTCACTGAGGAAGACATCGAACGAATCCAGTGTGTCGGCGCCGAGGTTATTGCGGATTTCCCCGATGGTCACACAATTGACGAATCCACTGCGTCCGTAGATGACGGAGAACCTGAGATGCTCGATTTCTGGGCATTCTTGAGAGCAAAACAGTGAAGCCAATTTCATTTCTCCTGTAACCGCGTTTTGCCAGGAGTTACGAAGAAAATCTGGGGAAGTAGAGAGTTTGGATCACATGCGCTCGTCAGCTACCATTGCAGGACTATGAAGTGGGAAAAGCTTTTCGGAACTCGCCCAAAGAGGCTGCCTGTGTGGGCGGCGTTGTGCACCGGACGTGCCGACGGATCAAATCCAAAATATCTTGCCCACGTAAGGCACGCAATCCTTGCCATGGTGCGTGCGCCAGAGCCTGAAGCGCAGAGTGCCATCTATGCTCTGCTGCAATCGAATGGCTGGCGTGAACCAGAGATCAAGAACCTGAAACTGCTGGACCAGCCGTTCCACAGTGACGATCCGACTATGCATGCCTGTCACCAGAGCGCGACTAAGAAAGATGGTGGAATCGTGGTGTATTCAGATCCGATCGATGAAGCCTAACGCCCTTGCTCAAATCAAACTGACCCGTTACCGAGTCGCGTTGCCGCAGATCGAATCTCCCCCAATAAATTCCACTGAACGGTTAGTCGCGTTACGGGACACTGAGAACCAGATGTCCGATTTCGCTGTGTACCAGGACTTAAGAAGCGGTTACTTCCTAAGATCGACGCGACCCTTGCTTGGCTCAAGCTGGCCGCGCCGCGAAAATGCCCGAAAAATTCTGCTTATACCGGAAAAACACAATGAACCAAAGCACCGTCACTGTAATCGCCAGCGGCAGCCCTTTGGGGTCCATCAGCAAGTGATAGGCAAGAATGCTCACGATCACAGGCCCGAGAATCGTCAGAGCCAGTGGCACATAACGGTTGACGAGGAGCAGCACTCCACCAATGACCTGCGCCGCGCCGACCACGTACACGAAGTGCGATACGAAGAGGACAGTTAGAAATTGGCCGGCAGTTCCCGGCGGCATTTGCATCGGAATGTATTTCAGAAATGGGTTCAGCCCAAACACCACGAAAATCAGGCCCAGTAAAATCCGTGCAATCAGCACTACAATTTTCATCTTCGGTTCTTCTCCCAACAAATCGATGCACGAAGGGGCGGGAACGCTACACGCTCCCGCTCCGCATTCTATGTCAAATGAACGATTATTCGCGACAGTAATCCATCACAGAAGGCTCTCGGATTGATGATCTCCCTCCACTTGCCTGATTAGTGGGGTAATCGGAGATGTTCCTTTTTGCTCAGCACGGACGTAATATTCCTCTTCTGCGGAGGGTCCGGATGAAGCATCTGGTCGGAATAGGCGTGCTGGTGGCAATAGCTTTTGTTCTCCGGTTTTGGTTGCACACAAGCCTAGGGTTGGACATCACCATTCATGATACGTATCGCGTGGTCCCTCTTAGGGCCATCGTCTTCTGGTTTCTAATGGGAACTGCGTTTGCGTGGTTCCTGGTTTTTGCTTGGGTATCCATTCGTCGCTATTCCTGATTTCCCCGTCACGCATCGAGCCGTCCTTAAGGCCTGAAAGGTCACCATCTCTGATTTGTGGGGTACTCGGAAAAGTGCCCGTCACGGGCCAGCAACGGGGTTCGAAGAGAGCACCGGTCATGCACCCCAGCGGGATCAAGCAGGGAAGGAACGACTTGCAAGTGCACTCTTGTGAAGGGGTTAGAGGCTACCTCTTGGTCTGACGCCCTCTTGCTCGGAGATTTGTTCCCCAGAAGACTTCTTGGACTTGGGCGACCACCCCGGCGTTTCTTGCGTCCAGCTTGTAGGTGCCTGAAGTATGCCGGGCCTCGCTTGGCGATCACTCTTCCGCCCTTCTGTCCAAGGTTATCGGCAAATCAAAAGCACACGGCTGTCTTTAGTTGAGGGAGAGGCTTGCTGAACCCGTTTGTCAATCGTGTGAATCAGTGGAGATGCATCCACACTGATTTTTCGTCCGATTTCAGTTCTCCGATTATCGTCCATCAAGTGGATTATTTCCCACGGTCGAGCATGCGTTTGAACTCGGGCTCTTCACGCAAGCAAGCTGCCCCGACCCACTCCGTGTGGAGTGTCGGTGGTCGGAGCAATGTTTGCATCACTACACAATATTGCTCCGTCTTTTCGCGCAACTCCACATCGGATAGATTTCCGGCTCCCGGTATTTCGCGTTCGATGACGAATTTGGGCAAGGCCGTCCCCCTGATGCGCCCGCATGTTAGCATGCAGATGGAGCGGCTTCAAGACGGCTGGCCGAAGCTGCCCCGGTCAGCGAAAAATGGCCAAGAATAGAACGCCGAGGTTGCCATGGATCTTCGATCGCTTCAGAAGCCGCTGAAAGAGAAGTACCGCAGTGACCCAAATGCCTCGCAAATCACAATCCGGGCGCAAGGTGGACAGACGGATGTTCCGGTGGCATGCTCGGTCGACATCGGGCGTGCCATCTACCATGCCGAAGCCCACAAGGGAGTCGGAGGCGGCGGTACCGGTGCCTGTTCCGGTGACCTTTTGCTTGGGGCTCTGGCGGCTTGTGCGCAAATCACCTGTCAGATGGTGGCTGCGGCTATGGGCATACCAACCGAATGCATTGAGGTCACGGTGGAGGGAGACTTGGATCTTCGAGGCACCCTTGGCATATCAAAAGACGTGCCCGTCGGCTTTGAGAGCGTTCATCTTCATTTTAATGTTGCTGCTCCTAAG